>CAYPZJ010000228.1:0-8368 GCA_964414635.1 uncultured Spirochaetia bacterium | reverse complement strand
ACTCCAGGGCTGGATCCCGAATTTGATAAAAAGTATGTGGAACTGTATGAAATGGTTCGATCCCAAATAGCAAAAGGATTAGAAGAAGGTATTCGTTTGAAGCTTTTTAGGGACATGAATATTCCCGTCATAACTTCTTGTGTGATGGGAACGGTTTTAGGTGTTATACGCTATAGGATGTTCGAAGAGATCCTTATCACGGAACGTTCCAGAAAACAATTAACCGGACGTACAGTCGATTTAGATAAAACAGTAGATGAAATGATACGATATGGACTCCAAGGCATCTTAAAAGATCACTCTGGAGTGGATATATGAGCCTACAAGTAGGCTTGGATCTTGGATCCTTGTTTTGTAAAGTTGCGATTATAGATAAGAATGATACGGTTCTCTACGACTTTTACGAACCCCATCAGGGGAACCCCCTCGAAAGCCTTAAAAAAGCCTTCCACAAAATACCTGCGGACCTTCTTCAATCAGAGGATCTTCATCTGTGTGTAACAGGTGCTAACGCGGATCTTCTTACCGCTCGGTTACATTTGGAATCGGTGGATACCATTCGGGCTATCGCCCAGGTTGTTCGGAAAACCTATCCCGATGCGCGAAATATCATCGATATTGGAGGGGGAAGTGCCACGCTGATTCAATTGGATGAAGAAGGAAATTTCCGACGGTATACGACCAATTCACTGTGTGCGGCAGGAACAGGCTCGTTTTTAGATGAGCAAGCGCAACGACTTAATGTAAGTATTACCAGTATAAATACACAGTCCATTATCGAACATCCTCCTCCCATCGCCTCACGGTGTTCTGTGTTTGCTAAATCCGATCTAATTCATCGGCAACAACAAGGATATTCTAAAGAAGCGATGTGGTCCGGATTATGTAAGAGCATGAGTGACACACTTATTCAAACGTTGCTGAAAGGGAAACCGTTAGAAGGAGTAACGGTTGTAACCGGTGGCGTTTCCCAGAATCACGAAGTAATCCATTGGTTGAAAAAGCGATTTGCCGATCAAATAATAACCTTTCCCACCGCTCATCTGGTGGCTGCTATCGGAGCTGCTCACCATGCAAATGGGCGTCCCATCCCGCAGGATGTTCTGAATAACTTATTTCAGGTAAACTCAGTAGAAGAGAAGCAGGAGAATGCGTTCAGGAAACCACTGCAACTTCTCAAATCAAAATATCCTGATTTTTCGGTTTCAAACCAGTGGGTTAATGAGGATGATTGTGAAATTCGTATCACCAAATGGCAGGAAAACATATCCGTAAAAGGTTACATGGGTGTAGATATTGGTAGCACGAGCACCAAATTGATTCTTATCGATGAAGAGGGGAATGTTTTAGCTGATATTTATACCAAGACTGCGGGAGAACCTATTAACGCTGTACGAAAATTATTCAAAGCCGTTCAAGATATTGCTTCCCAGTATAAGTCAAACTTTGAACCATTAGGGGTGGGAACTACGGGTTCCGGTCGGAAAATGATTGGTCATATCATCGGCGCCGATGTGGTTGTCAATGAAATTACCGCCCATGTTACGGGTGCTATGAAAGTAGATCCTTCGGTGGATACGATATTTGAAATTGGAGGGCAGGATTCTAAATATATGCGTACCCGAAATGGGTATATTTTCGATTCCAATATGAATTATGCGTGTGCGGCGGGTACAGGTTCATTTGTTGAAGAATTAGCGCGCAAACTGGGTTTCAATATTCAGGATGTCGGGGATGAGGTGATGGGTGTGGTTCCCCCGCCTACTTCCGATCGATGTACGGTATTTATGGAACAGGATGTCATGCGTCTGATTCGACAGGGGTATTCAAAAACTGAATGTATGGCAGGTGTGCTCTACTCGGTTATTCAGAACTATCTAACCAAGGTCGTAGGTCATCGGCATATATCGGATACGAAGATTTTTTTCCAGGGAGCTACTGCTCGAAACAAAGGTTTGGTAGCGGCTATTGAAAACTTGCTGGATGTTGAGATTGTGGTTTCTCCCTATTGTCATGTGATGGGGAGTTATGGAGTAGCGCTTTTAACTAGAGATCATTTACGAGCTACCAAGGGTACGTCTCAATTTCTGGGGTTGGATTTATCTTCCCGAGAGGTTACCATTCACGAAGAAACGTGTCGGTTATGTAGTAATTTGTGTACTATTAGCTATGCACATGTACAAGGATTAACAACGACTCCTTCCTGGGGATATATGTGTGGAAGAGAGCCAGACGACCATAAAATGAAAGCCCATCATTATTTTGATGCATTCAAGACCCGAGAGAAAATATGGAAAACATTTACTCTAGCAAAGGATCCGAACCAAGAAAATAAGGCTGCCGTATCTGTAAAGACCATTGGAATACCCCAAGCATTAACGACCTATACTTACCTTCCTTTATGGAGAACATTTTTTCAGGAATTGGGACAGCGAATTAAATTATCTGGAAAGACAACACAGGAAGTGATTAACAAAGGTATACAAACGGTTGGAGCGGATTTTTGTTTTCCTATAAAGATTATTCATGGTGCAGTACAAGAACTGATTGAGGATGATACCGTCGACTATGTATTTGTTCCAAACATGATTGGGGATAAAAAGACACCCCTTGCTGTGGATAATAAATTTTGCCCCTATGTAGAAGCAGCTCCCGATCTCATTCGAACAGCAATGACTCTTAATCATCTACCAGTTGATAAAATGCTTTCTCCCGTTGTAGATTTAAAATTCCGTGATTCATTACAGGTAAAAGAGTTATTCAAAGTATTCAGAAAAAGCCTGGATGTGCGTCTTTCGGATGTAAAACGAGCGTGGCACTTGGCGTTAGAAGCGTTTAATCAATATGAATCCCAAGTCAAATCGGAGGGTGAAAAGGCTTTGGAACGTATTGCTGAACGAGATGAACCCGCGATTGTAATTATTGGTAGACCCTATAATACCTATGATTTAGGAAGCAATATTGGTTTGCCCCAGAAGATTTCTGACAAGGGGATGACGGTGGTTCCAGTTGACATGATACCGTTTGATAAGGAATCTTATAATTCGGATTATTTCCAAATGTACTGGAATTATGGGCAACGCATTATATCCGCATTAGATTATGTAAAGGATCATCCGAACTTGTATGCGGTTTATTTTACTAATTTTAGTTGTGGTCCGGATTCGTTCTTGCTATCCTATGCTGAAAAAATTATGGGAGAAAAACCATTTTAAATTTTGGAAATTGATGAACATGGAGCAGATACAGGGTATATGACCCGGGTTGAAGCGTTTTTGGATGTAGTTAACCGATATGAGTTTAAAAAGCAAGAAACTCGAATCTACAGCCCAACGGTTGCTGTATCAGAATATAAAAAACGGAAGATTTGGATCCCACCTATGCATGGGATTACGAAGGATTTGTTTGCTGCAGCATTTCGTGCTTGGGGTTATGATTGTGAAGCCCTTCCAACAGAAGATCGAGAAGCGTTGGAATATGGACAGAAATACATTCGGGGAGGTGAATGTTTACCTACCGCTTTGACTATTGGAGCCTTATTAAAGAAATTACATGAGGTTGGAGCGGGCAAAGAGGGGAAGGAACATGCTTTTTTCATGCCTACAGCGGAAGGACCTTGTCGTTTTGGACAATACAGTGTCCTGCATCGGATGGTGCTGAATCGTGCGGGTTTTAAGGAATGTGCCATTTTATCCCCATCCAGTCGCAATGCATATCAAGGATTGGAGGAACCTCTTCGTAAACGCTTATGGGATGCAATTCTTATAGGGGATATCTTGATGAAAATGACCTGTAAGATTCGTCCTTATGAGATACACAAAGGGGATACAGATGCGGCATTGGATTGGGCAGTTGCACATATGTGTGAGGCTCTTGAGTCGAACGATCGCAAACGGATGGATGAGGCACTTGCACAGATTGTTCAACAGTATCGAATGATACCGGTTCAACTGGTAGAAAAACCATTGGTTGGTGTTGTCGGAGAGATCTACATTCGTTGTGATGGGTATGCAAATGAAGAAGTGATTCGAGCGATTGAGGAGTATGGAGGAGAAGCGTGGTTGATACCCATTAGTGAATGGATCCTTTATTCCAATGATTTACAGGAATGGTTGGATTATAAACTGGATTTTAATTTAGGAAATCTGGCAATGGCAAAGGTAAAAAACTTTTATTTTGCCCATTGGGAGCATCATTACTACGATATTGCAGAGCCTATCCTTCATGATCGCCATGAGCCACCTATCCGTCAGGTGATTGATCGAGGTGAAACGTATGTGCCATACAACTTTGAAGGAGAGGCTATTTTAACCCTTGGACGTGCTGTACTTTTTCATGAGCAGCAAGCGGAATTGGTAGTCAACTGTGCACCATTTGGATGTATGCCAGGTGCTGTTTCCACCGCTATCTTTCAGAAGATTGAACAGGATATTGGAATGCCGATTGTCAATATGTTTTATGATGGGGAAGGGAGACAGAATCAACAGTTGAAAACGTATATCGGGTTGATCAAGCAACGGTTAAAAGAGGAAACACCAACATAATTTGAATAAAATACCAGTAATAACATAGGTAATATAAAGAAAGATAGGTTATGAAAGAATACCGGTATTGGTACAAATACCGTTCATACAGGTAGAAGATGCCTTTTTCACACGTTTGGTATGTAAATAATCCCCTTTTTTGTTTACCTTTTTTATGAAATAGCTTATTTTAGAGATAGGAAGAGCAGAGTCAAACAGGTGTGAATTGAATAGTTCTGGTTTGAAAATCAGAGGGATTATATGGCTGGAAATGCCATGGAATCTGGAAATTAGGAAAAGGAGCATGTATGAATTCTGCAGCCACCGCACAAGATAAGAAAACCGCAGAAGAGATGATTGATATCCTTCGGTTTACAATTGACAAAGAAGAATATGGGATTGATCTTCTGAAGGTTCAGACAATCATTCGCCTTCCACACATTACCAATTTACCGAAAGCCCCAAAGTTTGTAAAAGGAATTATTAACCTACGGGGAGCAGTCATTCCTATTATCGACCTTCGTGAGAAATTCGGTTTGGAAACATTGGAATATGGTAGTACCACTCGAGCGATTATTGTAGAGATTAATGGACGTACTACAGGTATTGTTGTAGATCGTGTTTCCCAAGTAGTAAAAATCGATAAATCTAAAATTCAAGATTCCCCAGTCGTCGTAGGCGGTATTGCTTCCGATTTTATTGAAGGAGTGAGTGAGTTGGGTGAGGAATTAATCATCTTACTCAAAATCGAACGAATCCTTTCAGAAGAAGAAGTGATTGAATTAGATAAAGTGAATCCTGCCGAGGCAGCGGAATAACATCTATCCTTATGCTGAATGTGCGAATTGATCGTTTATCCGAATCTTAGTATCTTGGGACAACTAAAATTGTTCTACACTTCGACTACACTTCGACTACGCTCAGTGTGCGTTCATCCAGCGGATCTGAAATGACTCCTGTACTAATTACGCTCATAATTTTAAGTGTCCATTGGTATTAGCATGATCCGTTACGATTCCCATGATCCGAACGATATGTGTGGTTGATGGATTCGATTTTATATTGTGGTTTAAATCAGGCTGGAAGGCGTATTGTAAATGTTGTTCCTTTTCCCATAGTAGATTGAACTGAAATGACCCCCTGATGTTGTTTGATGATATCGTAGGAAATGGATAAACCAATTCCCGTACCTTCTCCCACCCCTTTAGTTGTAAAATACGGATCAAAAATACGATCCAACAACGCTGAATCAATACCGTGTCCTGTGTCGCTAACATCAATTAATATAAAGGAATCCTCTCTGTAGGTTTTTATGGTTAGTGTTCCCAGGTTATGCATTGCATGAAGGGCATTCACAATCAAGTTGGTGAAAACCTGCCCCAATGCTACGGCAGAACAGTGTATGATAGGGGGATCAGCATGATATTCTTTTTGGATAGTTATTCCATCTGCTATTTGGCTTTTAAACATCACCAATGTATTGTCGAGAATAGTGTGTACATTCTCATCTTCAAAATCGCCGGTATCTTTGCGTGTAAAATTCTTCAGGCGTGTGATAATGGCTTGTGAACGATTTACACCTTCTTCAATATTATGGGTAATCTCCTCTATTTCTTTTTGGATTGTGTGTAACTCAATTTCATCTGCAAAGGAGCGAACCGCTTCTAATTCCTGTTGGTATGCTTGGACGGAATCGAAATGGGTTTCCCATAAATTACGAAAGCGATCATGGAGTGCGGTTAAATCACGCATATTTTGGCGAAGGGGGAAAATGGTACCTTGAATATAGTTTAAGGGATTATTTAATTCATGGGAAATCCCTGCTAGTATTTGCCCCATGGCTGCCATCTTTTGTATTTGGATTAATTGGGCTTGCTTTTCTTTTAGTTCAACATGTGCCTGTGTCAATTCTTGATGCGCTTGCTCAAGTTCGTACTTTTGTTGTTCGATTTCGTCTTTAGCGGCTTTCAGTAAAGCATTTGTGCGCTGGGTTTGAATATAGGAATAAATGGTGAAGATTAAAAATGTAGCCGTGAGCGAAACTAGCCCGAGCAACACGCCCACGTATAAATCGAAATAAACAAATAAGACCCCCATTACGAAAAGATAGCACACTACAAAACCAGCTCCGATGAGAGAGGTAATCAGAGCACGTTTTCTGACAATCATAATGATTACACTTAAGAGTATATTGATCAAGAATGTGATGAGTATTGCGATCCCATCACCTACTCGAATAAGAAATTGTTGGGTAAATAGGTTATGAAGTATATTTGCATGGGTAAGAATTTTGGGGATGGTTTTGTTAACAGGAGAGGAACCCACATCGTCTTGCGAGGCGGTAAATCCAATGCCGAATAGAACCAATCGATCTTCAAGATCCTCCATTAAGCGATGAGTAAGATTATTCAGGTTGATTTGCATGGTGTTAATTTTTGATTGGAGTGCTGCTGGGTTTGTTGTATGCAATTCAGGTGTAGGCATGTCCAATCGGGAACGAAGGGCTGCCAAATCCTTTTTTAGTTCAAGATATGCCAGGATTTCACTTACCGAAAACACTGGAAAACCGTAGGATGGATTGCTACCTTCATTATAGCTCGTGTTGGAGGGAATCCAATTAATGTAATAAGAGTAGGGTGGAGAAATTGGTATATCAATACCTGGAAAATCTCGTTTAGAAGAGGATGACGTAATATGTATACTTTTATTTGACTCAATCAAAATGCTGTCGGGATCAATTTGATAATAGGCAATGAAACATGCTAATGCGAAACCAAGACTCCAACGGGTCTCTCCTGAATCTAACTGAATTGGTAGAATTAGTGGGACAGTACGAATAATACTATCCCAAGTATGAATGTTTCCTGGAGAATGAATGTTGATATGTCCCAAACCCGCTACATATTTACCCAGTGGATAAACCGGAGGGTTTAGTGCATAAATATGCGACGATGGTTTCTGGTGATCGGAAGCGGGTAGGGTGTGAGTTAGAATCGATGGATCATGGTTTAAACGAAAAGCATCGATATCGTCGACATAGGTTGCTAGCACAATGGATTCACTTGCCTGAATATGACGTGCAAGGTATTCATCTTGATTAATATAAAACGATGCGAGATGATCGGGCTGACTCATGGAACGTAAGGTATCATACAGGTTAGCCCAATGTCTGGATAACTCCTGGTGGGATGCATGCGTGTGGAATAGTTGATCGAATGTTTTTCCCATTCGGTTAAGTTCCATATAATATTTTATAAATTGGGCTTGATTTAGTTCCAAGGGTTGTTTTTGCTCAAAAAATATATCCACCCCAATAACTCGCGCTCCTAATTGCTTGATTGCGTCAAGGATTTCACCGATGAGCTGTCGTTCCCAGGGCCATGGTTTGTTGTTTCGTAATTTCAATGCTTGATCATCAATAACAGCCACAGCAAGAGTATCAACGGAAGGGGCTTTCATACGAAATGAAAAACCCATATCGTAAAATTCGTTTTCCAAATTAGTGTAGATTGGGGTAAAAAGAAGAAGCAATCCTAAAGCAGTGGTTGCAAGGGGTATTAGTAATAGAAACATTGATCGCATAGTGAATCCTAATTTGGCAGATGCTACCCAATCGAAGGAGCTATCTTTTTCTGATGTAATAAATATAGTTGATTGGAAAGGTAGATTCAAAAGCAGGTGAACCTATGTTGAAGTCAACTTTCTGATAAAGCATAGGATGTGCTCGCAACGTGATAATCGGTATGAAATAGAATCATTTGGTTATACAATCGGATTTGATGAAAAAACCCTTTAACATGCTCCAAATCCGCCGATTTATTGACTAGCATATTAACAATTGAGGT
>CAYPZJ010000227.1:0-8411 GCA_964414635.1 uncultured Spirochaetia bacterium | reverse complement strand
ACCCATCAAAATCAATTGGGGACATTCACTAAAAATATTATGTAGAACTTGATTCCGTCGGCATAACCCCGTTCTACCGCCAACGATCCGATGATGCTGGACTTGATTAAGTGAAACTGCAAACACTTGGCTATCCATAAAAATATTATTTGCAATCACTAAATATTCGTTGGAATCCGCACGGATAGCAGTCCCATAAACCGTACACGGATCCGCTTCGGGATTGGCAGGGATTTCTTGGGAGATATGCATAAACAGATTGTGATCAACCCAATTGGATTCATGATTCACTTCCATGTAAACAGCACCGGTGCAGGTTGAAATGGTATCAAAAACATTATCTGTAATCCGGCATAATTTATTTAGATAATCCAACCAGATTCCGGCGGCATGACGTAGATTCCGAAACATATTGCAACGAATGAGGACGCTTGTAGCAACATGAAGTTTGATCCCAGCACATTCCCACATCTCTTCCACATCGTGAAATCCAATTTCACTAATTTTGTTTCCCTGAATTAAACAATAATCCGCACCCGTAGCACCCGCAATCCCACATATCCCACACCGAGTAATGGTATTCCCTTGAATGATATGCCATCCGGAGCGTTCTTTTTCCGATGCACTCCAATGTTGTGCACCAATATCCATTCCAATCGCGTTTGCCCAGGAAATGGAATTATCTTCAATAATCCAATGATGACCCCGATGGGTGCTTACCATACCTCGCTGAGGTACAGGGAATCCATCTGCCACATGGCTAAAATGAAATCCTTTCACCCGGATGTATCCTAAATAGCGCTGGATTGGTGAAAATACTTGCTCTCGTGTGGTAATTTCGATCAGCTGATCGGTAATGGGGTGATCATCCCATAAACGAAAATGAATTCGATCTCCGGTTTCTTCCACCCAAAATGTGCCCGATTCCTGCGCTACTTCCTCCAATCGAAATACTTGTTTCAATGGTTGGTGATCCACAAAGATCATCCCTCGTCGCATCAATAACTTTTTGACCCACTCTCGATCACCATGCCTTCCGTAGCTAACATATTCATCATAAATATTTCGTAAATGAAACGGATTGTAAAGGTTGAATTGCTCGACCGGTAATTGTGCCATCCAGATGGGTGCAGACCCGTTTACTAATCCATGATGCCTACCCTGAGATTTTTCCACTTCCGGCTTCCATATATCGCTTCCCTTAATCCATACTGTTTCACCAGCAGCAGCTTCATAGCAAATCATGGTTGATTTAGACGTACCTCCAATGTTGGGTTGGATACACTCACGATAGATCCCCTCATGTACGATTACCTTTTCACCTGGTTTTAAAAGGGTTGCAGCGTGTTGAATGGTTAAAAAAGGTTGTTGTTCCGTCCCCGGGTTATGATCATCCGCTTGGGGATGTTGTTGTGCAACATGGTAAATCGTTTGGTATTGGGTTTGGTCTGACCAAAAAGGAAAGCAGGTACCATTAGGAAGGATATCATAATTCATGGCGATCTCCAGGTTAATTTAATTTTGTTTTTTTTGATCATTCTTTGATTTTAACGAGTAATAGAGCGTTCGAGTAAACCGGTAGAAGATTCGATTGGTTAATAAACGAAAAATAAACGCTTGTATTTTTCCGAACCAACCAGGAATTTTGCTCGCTTTCCCCTTAAAAAGAGCTTTCAAACCTAACTGAGCACAGGCAAAAGGATCCAACGCAAATTGGATTAATAATCCTGGTACAAAGACTCTATTTCTTTGAAAGAAAGGAGTCCGAATGCTACCTGGCATAAGACAGCAAACCCTAACACCCTTGTCCTTCCAATCCGCATGCAATGCACGAGACAACGCTCGTATATAGCATTTAGTACTTCCATATAAAATCGAAGCCGGATCATGAAATAATGCAGTAATCGATGCCATATTGAGGATATAGCCGTTACCACGCTGAACCATGGGTACACCCAGTAGAAAACACAATTGCGATATAGCCAGTACATGCAGCTGAATAATCTGTTCCACCGCTAAAATGTGCGCACGTTCCTCATCTGCATTCACATACATTCCAGCACAATTGATTAGCACGTCCACTTGGAGCTGTGCTGTTATACAATACTGATGAATCCGATGGGCTCCTGATATATCAAATAAATCCACGGGTAATATATGTACCCGACATACTTCGTTTTGTTGTTCCAACTCCGCTTTCACACGGTATAATCCCGCTTCATCCTCACTCACCAACACCAATTCCCGTACATACGGAAGTATTGTATGTGTGAAAGTTTCTCCAACTCCTGAAGAAGCTCCGGTAACAACCGCGGTGTGTAGTGATGATGGTATTACATGACGGAGTGTTCTGCTCCTCAACATGATGTCTTACCCTTATAGTAGATATACTTGAATGCTTTAGTATTAACATGGGTGTATGTAACTCGAAGCGCCACATATACCCAATAATCTCAAACCACCTTCAAGTGAGAATAGTAATACCATACCTGATTAATTGGGTGATCCCAATTTAAACGGCGATTCTGCATAGAACTGAAGTGGAATCTGAGTATCAGGATGCATAAATTTCAAATGGGAAGCATGAAGCATCATGCGTACGTCCGATCTATTGCTTCTAGTGTTTCCATATATCGGATCCCCTACCAGAGGATATCCTATATGTGCTAAATGCACACGAATTTGATGGGTACGTCCGGTTACGGGTTCAATTTCTAGGTGACTACATCCATTCTGCACAACTAGTCGTTTTATTCTTGTTTTAGCATCACGACCTTGGTTGTGATCAACATGATACCGTGTCGGAGTTACCCCCATCATCACCCCAATGGGAGCATTAATTTCCAATCGATCATGGGGGAAATCGCCTTCTACTATTGCTTGGTAGGTTTTATGAATAGCTCGATTTTGAATAATATTACTAAGAGCCGTTGCCATCCGTTTATCACTAGCGATGACCATTAACCCGCTGGTTTCTTTATCCAATCGATTGATTGGAACACAGTAATCTAATTGGAGTGCTTTTTCAACCTGAAATAGAATACAATCTTTTAAGGAGGCTCGTGTTGGTTGGCTGTATAATCCTGCTGGTTTATTTAAGATTAAAAAACCGGGTTCGTGATAATGGATCCAGGTGGACGAGAATTGGATAGGATTGCTGTGGGCGGTGATATCGAAATAGCACTGGATACCTGCTCCTGGTGGAACAAGAAAAGATAACTTACGTACCCGTTTTCGATTTACGTATACTCCGCCTTCTGCAATAATGGAACGGGCTTGACGGCGAGATAGATCCGTATATGCAGCAATGACTTTATCCAACCGCTCAGGATCCGCCTGGGAAGAAACCATCCATTCCTTTTTCTGCATGGGTCATTTCCCCGTGGAACCGTATCCACCTGACTGGCGTGCTGTTTTGGATAATTGGGTTACTTCTTCAAACACCATTGGAACATAAGGAAGTAAAATCCCCTGAACCAAGCGCTTCCCCAATTCATCCCAGGAAAAATCATCGGGGATGGTTCCCGATGGGCGCAACAGGAACATCACTTCGCCACGATAATCTTCATCAATCACCCCTACACTATTGGACAGGCTAAATCCTTTTTTACCAAGTGAACTACGGGGGTATAGCCCCATAAAAAAACCAGGTGGAATTTCCACCGCAATTCCAGTATGAAAGAAATAAATTGGGTTACCAAAACGGTCCTGTATACGTTCTGGAATTCCTACAGTGAAGAAATCCCATCCTGCAGCACCTTCACTGGCTCGAATGGGCATGGTCGCGTCTGGATGAAGTTTAACAAAGCGGATGGACTGTTGTTCAAAACCCATATTAATCCTCGTGTTACCTTTTATCTGATGATGGCAAATCCGTTTCGGAAGAACGTTCTCGGGACGATGGTGGTGCAACCGTTTGTTCCACATGGATAACACCTTTGTTATCCGAATATAGAACCACCCAGATACTTTGTCCATCAAGAAGATCCTCCGGTTCTGGTTTATCCTCGACAGGATAGGATTGGAGGCTTTTTAAATACTCAAAATAATCTCCTATGGATACATCGTACGGATACTCCGGTAATCCAAATCGAGTGATAAATAATACACCAAAATACTGATGGATGGTAAAGCTTTGAATGTAATTCTTCTCCATATCCCGCATCAGATCCTGAATGGGTTCATCAATTACAAATTGAAGTTTTTTAGTAATTTCCTGTGGATATAAATCGGGATTCGCCTGCCAGTCTTCATCCCATTGCCCTTGCCGAACATCCGGATTATTCAATGGAGCATTAATAACATATCTTGGATGATCCTTGTATTTCTCTACCGCTTTTTTCTTTCGAGTATTTACCTCAAAGGAATAACTAACAAAATCACGAAAATACATCCTACCCAGACGAATGGTTGTGGGAGGGGGATTATCTGTATTGGGTGGAATATTTCCTGCAATCGGTTGTTCATAAAGGATAATAGTGAATTGGCTATCTAAAAAGCTTTTATAGACAGCTTGCGTTAGAATCTCGAGGGTGGTAATGTTCTGAACATTAATGGTTGGTTCAGCGGTGCTCCAAATCTCCTTTGCACCATAAAAGAAGCGATATCCCTCTTCAGGAAACGATAAAAAAAGGTTCCAATCGATGTTTTTAGAAAACGCAGCTATCATCTTATGCATTTTTACTTTTGGGTTTTGCTCTTGCTGTGCCTTAACAAATGCATAAAACGAAGTGTCACGTATAGGCGGTAACGTTGGTATGTTGCTGCTACTACGATGGTTGATCTGTACAGTTGAAGTTTCTGTTCTTTCTGTACATTGCCACATAACGACCACAAGTAATGCCATGCAAAGAATGCATGCTCCTCGAAAAAAGGGATGATGCATATCCCACTCCTATTAAAATTATCCTGGATTTATAGTAATATATTTTTAACCATCCCTCAACCCGATGCGTGGATTCCCATTACGACGTTTTCGGTTGATAATAGGGGTGAAAATATGCTTGCCTGGCTTGTTTCTGTTCTTCGGAAGGATCTTCGATGGGTTCAATATGGTAACTAAAATTATACTTATCCGAAATGGGGAGGGAGATATCTTTTAACCGATCATTTCGGAAGACAGTTAGTGTAATGGTTTCATCGGTGCGAAAATATCGGAGTTGTTTATTAATGGTGTCAGCCGTGGTGCGGATATGATTGACCGCAATCAACTCATCTCCCACATCCAATCCACACTGATAAGCTTCCGATTCAGGAAAAACACGAACGATCTGAAATGGATTGGATTTCATAATCAATCCCAACCCATCCAACAGTTTGTTTGGATCACGTTCGTGAATTAACCGCATTCCCAGATAATCCAACGGTTCAGCATAAACGAGTTCGGAAGTGGATTGGAACACGTGTTGCCAGAAGGGATGCATATCGCTATTGGTTACCTGTTCTGCTACACGTAGCACATCATCTTCCCCAATCCCTTTTCCATTTTTATAAAAGTCTAGATATAACCGTCGCATCACCTCATCCAGAGAAGATGCGTTTGCTGTTCGTTTGCGAATCTCCACATCCAAAAAGAAAGCGGCCACCGCCCCATGAACATAAAACGATAATGCTTTATTAGGTGCCGCTCCATAGCTGGATGTCCAGGCATTGAAACTGGATTGCTCCAGACTGGAATTTCTTCGCCCGGGAGATTTCTCGAACATCGTGAATGTCTGGCTGATTTCCTTCCAATAATGTTTGTATGAAATGACCTGGGCTCGCACCAATGCCAGAGGACCGAAATGACAAGTGAATCCTTCTGCTAAATATAAAAGGGTGGTCATTTTTTCTTGTGAAAAATCGTATGGAACAAAAACCTCAGGACGAATCCGTTTTACATTCCACAGATGGAAAAACTCGTGGGATAAAATACCGATTAGCTTCCGCTTCTGATCATCCTCAACCAGACTCCATCCAGGACCGAAAATACTCACGTTGGAATCCAGGTGCTCAACTCCATGATAGGCTTGATGTTCAGGGATTAAAAGCAGAAAATAATACCGAGAGCACGGCATTTCTTTCATCATGCTTATCTGTTCTAAACATACATCCCGAAGTTTTCGCTGTAATAAATCGATATCGGGAGGAGTCATCCCATGAATCCAAAGGTATATAGAATGTGTAGGAATATCCAGTTTATATTCTTTTAACCGACTGGAAATGAGTAGTGGACTATCCACCAGCGCATCGTAGGATTCCGCTTGGAAAGTATGTGGTGTATTGGGGATTTTTTCTAAGGTGGTTGCACAGGTCCATCCATCTGGATAATCTATTTGGATGGTATGTTGAATGTGTTCCGATCCGTGAATGAATATCAGACAGGTCACCGGTGTGATTAATAATACATCGCCATCCCAATAGGTAGACCCAGCCCCATATTCTTGTGCATAGTACTCATAATCTATAGAGAAATCCTCAATTTCATCACATGTAATTTCCCAGCTTTGGCGATCGATCTGTTTGGTGGGAATGGGACTTCCATCTTTTTTGTGAGCTTGCACCCGTACCATATTTTTGATGAAGTTCTCCAGCTTATATCGACCTGGTCGCCAAGCTGGAATTGAGCAACGAATTTTTTTTTGATGATTTCCAACAAGCTCCGCGCTAATTTTTAATAGATGACTTGTAGAAGGTCCGGTGGAGATATGATATCCAATGGATTGGAAAGGTTGGGTCATAGTGGATTTTCCATGCTCCTTCAGTTATTTGTGAAGCCTTTTATCAGTATAAAAAGCTTAATATGGTGGTAAATTTTAGTCAAGCTACGAACCAACGGTTCTTAATAAAATAACGAACCATCCGAGAATAGATGTGTATGATTTTAAATGAGCGAACGAAATTTATTATCCTTGCCATCACTTTGGGAACTGCTATGGCAACGATGATTTTTGTATTACTTTTTATTTTCGCAGGTCCCAATCGTGCGGACAGGCTTTCTCAGGAGTGGATGGATCGGTTACGGGATGCGGCGGATCCCACCACCACACAACATATACCAGTGATTTCTTCTTCTGATGGATCTATAAGTGATTCAGAGACTCAGTCGGTTCTAAAAGATCCCCTCACCTTGATAGATGGAATTCTTTTTGGTTCGGATTACACTGTAGGCGAGCCACCAAGGCAGCGTTTAGGACGAGATTATAGCATCCATTCTTCCGCTGTCGCACGCGTGGTGCCCATAGCACCGAATCCACATTGTTGTCGTCTTACTGAAGCAGAAAAACGACAGGAAAATTTACGTCACTTTGGTTCGGAAGCGTATATTTATCATCCAAAAGGATATACCGATCCACAAAAATTCTATCACGCTCAAGAGCATATTTCACAAGAACAGCTCCAACCCAAAGATATGGATTTGATGGAAGTATTGGATCGAGCAGATTGGATTCGAACCGAACGGAAGTATCGTTTTGCATATCCTGCTAGTCCTCAGCCGTTTGGGAGCGATGTCTATTTTTTGGAATTTCCGTTTTTTCGTACGTATGATCGTGCAGAAGTTGTTCAACAACAGCTACGGTCCCTTGGAGTTGTTAGTATTTTACTCCAGGAGCACGGAGGCTATCGTTTGGAAGCGAATACGCCGGTGAGTTTAACTCGTGGAAGGCAACTAGAACAGCGTCTAAGTCAGATGGGGACAAATGTAATCCTAGTCAAAGCAAAGCCGTAGTAGCAAATGCAAAAAAGTTGTATATAATTAGGTTGTCATGGAACAAACAACGCAATATTGTTCACATTGCCATACAGAAAATTCTGCCGATGCCATATTTTGTGGAAAATGTGGAAGATCGCTTGAGTCTTCTCAATCCATTGCGAATACACCGGCACAAGACGAGGAATCGTTAGATCTCCACTCTGTAATCACCGAATTCCTTCAACAAACAGATGCACAAAGTCAATCCATTGATTCTACTTCAGAATCCATTATTGAAGAGGGATCTGAACCAGTAAAGAAAACCGTGAAAGAAAAAGAGACAGCAGTAGAGGAAGCTAAACCAACGGAATCTGTATCTGAAAAGAATGAACAGGCAACTACTGCAGATTTCTATGCGTCACCCGAACCTACATGGGAACACCCTCCTGATCTTATTCATGTACCTATTGATTCCCCGGATGAAGATCAATCCTCTCACTTAGAAGATGATTCTGCGCAAGATAAAGACTGGATTCTTACTCAGGATGAAAGGGTCAAAGAACAGAAGCAACCTCCCGAATCGAATACCGACGAAGAGAAGGATTTTGGGGGAACAATCGTCATTGATTTAAGTGAAGAATCAACACTTCATCCAACGCCACGTAACCGTAACGATGAGCATCAGAATCGAGATACATTTCCGAATACACTCCATGATCTTTCCGATCGGGGTGGGGAT
>CAYPZJ010000226.1:0-8447 GCA_964414635.1 uncultured Spirochaetia bacterium | reverse complement strand
AAAGTGTGTAGGAGCCAATTCATGAAATAAAATACTGGCTCCTAGTGAGAAAATAACCAATAAAATCACCACCGCCATTAGAATTCCGAATGCGGCTTTGAGTGCTCTGACTACCCCCTGGAAAATATGCGATGCATGGGGGATGAATCGGAGCAGTTTTAGCAATCGAAGTAATCGTCCAATTCGTAGAATAAGCATCAGCTCAAATACTTCGGTTTGCATGAATGGATCTAATATAGATGGCAAACTCCCCACTACAACAATGAAATCAAAACGATTCCAACCAGCGCTCCAGAATTTTTTCCAACTTAGCAAACGGATTTTTAGGGATAATTCAACGATATAAAAAAAGGTGCAGGAATAGTCCAACCAGTAGAATAACCCAAAACTAGCTGTAGATAAATCATCAAACTCATCGAGAAACATAGCAATGGCATTGAGTATGATAACCACAAATAAGGTTTTCTCATTAATCCAGGCATTCCACAGTGGATTCTTAAATCGGGGTATGGGCTGGTCGGATGATGTAGGCATGGCAGTACCTCGAGTTAGTTTAAATTCGTGGGATTGTATTATCGCGTCTCCTACGCTCGTAAGTCCATAATCTGCTATGAGTATAATAAATTTTGGGAATAGGATCACTTTTAGATTTCAATTCAGGCAAGATATTCCTGCTGATTTAAACCTGCACCTCTCCAATATACGAATAAGATCGTTAGGACGCTTTTAAGTTTACTATATCCGGTGGGTAGGCTTCTCACAAGAATAAATATACCAAAATTAGGTTGTCCTCAATGCGAACGTAGTGAAGCTATCTCTGCTTTGAAAAGAGATTGCTTCGGCTCTTCGTTTCTCGCAATGACCGAAACTAGGTAAATTATTTTTGGTGAAATCCCGTATAGGATTTGATAAAAATCCTGTAGGAACGTACTTAGTAGAAAATCCACTGAATCTAAAGAAGAAATAAAATAGAATAGCCAACATAAGTTCCACAGTTAATCTACAGTTGTTGTTTTCAGACCTAGTAATGTTTGTAGTATAACCACCGTGTACTCCCATCCCATTGGTCAAAAACAACATGTGGAACGCCGGTATTTGAATCGAAGAAGATGGAGGAGGTATAACAGTCGTGTAGGAAATTCGTATTGAGAACCTCTCCACCGAATGTTTCCCAATCGGTTCCAGTCCAGGTTTTAACGTACATCCAACGGAGAGTTGGATTCGCTTGTGAAATAGTAATATAAGGTGTGTTGGTTGTTGTATCCAAGGCGATATGGGTATCGTACGCATTGTAATCTGGATATTCATTGAGCGTTCCGCCTAGTGTTGTCCAATCGGATCCATCGTGATGGTAAGCATAGGCTCGTTCCCATCCTCCGCTTGTGATGACGAAGGTAATAAATGGAAGATTATTGGAATCAAGTTGATAATCAAGCGATTTCACATCCGTATCACCAGAACCCCATAGATTATGAACCAGACTCCATGAGGAAGAATCCCACTTTCTCACTTTCACCCGCGTTGACCATCCACAGCAGGAACGATCTTCATACAATACATAAGGTTCTACCGAAGCACCAATAAAATAAATATACGGGTCATAGCCATAATATCCTGAAGGATTGATATTCCCACCGATAGTAATCCAATTTGGGGATACCCATTTTCGTACATAGACGGTTGAATTACAGGATTGAACTACAATAGGATAGGGAGAAACATCGGGGCATATTGCTACATCGGGGTGGTATGCATCCCATCCGGTATTTTCATTAATAGACCCACCAATAGCATTCCAATTCATGCCATCCCATTTTTTCAAATATATTTGCCAATGGCTTCCGGAGTATTCAGTCCAGGTACAGTATAAATCATCGGTCGCTGGATCAAAATAAATACGCGGTTGTTTAGCATCCCGTCCCGAATTAATATTCAACGTCGCACCAATGGGCTGCCATGCTGAACCATCCCAGGTTTTAACAAAGATATTATATACGGACCCAATATATTCTCGATAAGCTAAATAAGGCACTCCGTTGTGAACCAACAAATGAGGATCCCGACTATATTGCGATTCAACAGTATTGATGTAATCCCCTTTTTGTACCCACCGTCCTAAATGAAAATTGCGTGATACAGGTTCACTTACATTCCCAACAACATCCGTACACCGTACATAGGCAGTATAATCCTGAATCGGTTCAGCTGACGAATCCCATTCATACATCCAAGCCTCCGTACCCGATGCCATATTCCAACTAAGATCATCAACAGGATTCCCCATAGCTTGTATTTGTACTTCTACCGATGCAATCCCAGATTCTTCGTTATCTGAAGCCGTCCCTGAAATCATTACCAAGCCACCTACCGTGTCCATAGCATTAGGCTGCTCAATAGATATGCTGCCAGGATTATTCTCTACTCGTAAAATTACGTGGTCAAATGCTTCATTATCTAAGATATCCGTTGCCCTTACCATAATAGTATGCCAACCATTTTCCAAACCTGTGAAATTATAGGACCATGTATCCAAATCTTCCACAGCCATCCACGGATCTCCATCCACAGAAATATGTACTTCTGCAAGTTCAACATTATCACTGGCTACGCCTTCTATAAGCCAATCACCAGCGATCCAGTCATTGTTCTCAGGAGATTGAATCTGCACGATTGGTTTGATCGAATCATCATGAGATGTAATGGTGACCGTTGTCAGATTTACTTCTCCTGTTCCATCGGTAGCGCGAACGGTTATAATATGTTCACCATAAGCCAGACCATTATAAATGTAGGAAAAAGAGGTCGTGCCAAAGGCATATTTATATTCGTTAGCATCAATCTTTACTTCAACAAAGGCTACACCATCTTCATCCGAAGTGGTTCCTTCTATTAAAACACTCGTTCCTACATTCTGATTGGATACAGGTGTACTAATCGAAATGAGAGGTCCAGTGCTTCCACTATCGGTACTACCAGTTGTAAAGGAATGACTGGTATCAATTGTTGTCTTAGAAAACGATGTTGTGTTGGTTGATTCAGCAGAACTCTGCGTGGTACTTTGTGACATGGTCTCAGCTGAAAAATTGTAAAAATCATCTAGACTCATAGCACAAGATATAGTGAGAATGCTTAATACCATGCCTGTGTATGATAAGATGTTTCATTTATTGACTCCTTCTCAATAATTTTTTAGATAAATGTTTTGTGGAGGATACGTTTCATCAAAACCTAACAGAAACATTTGATTTCCGTAGTACAAACAAGGATTGGTTGCAGGCTGTGTTGGATTACTGTTAAAACTGGTACCCCCATTCATAAGTGACCAGACCGACCCATTCCACTCTTTCACATAAACCTGCATTGCTGTTCCGTTATCTTCACTAAAAGAAATAAATGTTTTCGTATTGCCAAAACGAACCATAGCATTGGATGCATCGTTCAACGCATTTTCATTTAAAGAACCACCCAATGATGCCCACGCAGAACCATTCCATGCCCGTACATAGATATTATTGAATCCTGCATTGGAATAATAATACGAAACGATAGGATACCCGCTGTCATCAAATGTCAAACTTGGACTATAATAATAAATTGAACCATTAGAAATTACGTTTCCTTCGTAAGATGACCACTGACCGCTATCCCAATATTTTACCGTAATGGCATTATACCAACCACAGCAATCCCGTCGTCGAACCACCACATAAGGAACAACATCCTGAAAATGGATTTCTGGTTCATAAGTATAATAGGATCCGTGGACTGCTCCCATACTTACCCACGTTGAACCAGTCCAGCGTTTGCAATATACCGTACTATTTTCTTCCCAACATACCAACGGGTACGGGGTCACATCGATGCACATTTCCAAATCGGGATTATAAGCATCATTCCCCGTATTAATATTTAACGAACCCCCCAAATCTTCCCAGGTACTACCATTATATTTGGAAGCATAGATCTGCCAGTGGTTGTTTGAAATATGCTTTTCACGCCAAGCAACATAAATTGCGCCGGTGATTGCTCCTACCTTTGGTTGTGATGCATCCTTGCTGCTATTGCGATTTAGGTTCTGCCCGAAAGACTTCCATGAACCACTCACAATACCCCGAACACTTACATTCCAAAATCCTGATGAATTTTCTACGTACGTGATATATGTATTTTCTCCATCACCGGTTATATCTGAATCTTGAGCATCATTTGAAGATGAAAGACCTCCTGCAAGAAATGTTGTCCAACCTGTTGTTTTATATAAATCAACCGTAGCTTCTGTACTACTATTTCCCACATAATCAATGGCACGAACGTATATAGAATAGGTACCATTAGCAAGACCACTGGTATCCCAGTTATAACCCCATGTTCCAGGAACCGTTATTGATTCTTCCACCGTAATAGATCCCGTCTCCCATAATCCAGTACAATCCCCCGTACTCGTTACACATACTTCTATCGTATTTACTAATGAACCAAAATCTTCAAATAAATCCTGGAAAGTACCTTCGATGGGGATTACACCTGTAACATCCTCCCCACCTGCATGCGAGGTAATGCTTATAAGCGGGTTCGTTGTATCAACTTGAATATTTACCCCATCTACTGCAGTATTACCCGATTCATCCACTGCTTTTACTTGAATGAAATGATATCCTTCCGTCAGACCAGAAAAGGAATACGTCCAGTTTTGCAAACCTGATGCTGTCTCAAAAATTCCACCATCTAAACTTACTTCTATATGATCCAAGCTATCATTATCATCTGCAATACCTGATAAAATAAAATCCGCTGGTAAAAAATCATTAGCCACCACGGAAGTAATAGCTAAAGTTGGATCTACAATTTCAGAAGCAACAGAAAGCGTAATAGAAAATAGAGACGTTAATCCAGCACCATCGGTAACCGTTACTTGTATGGTATGGGTCCCAATCGGAATATTATTCAATCCGTAGCTCCACTCCGTACTACCACTAACAGGAATTGGTTCGCCTCCATCCAATGATAGATGAATGGAGTTGATACCATGATCATCCCACGCAGAACCAAATACTAAAAAACTACTGGATACCACTTCATTGTTTTCAGGTGTAATAATCGTTATAGTAGGTGGTTGATTCACATTTGTAGAGGATGATTCAACCGTGGTAATATTGGTTGTCGATTGTGTAGTAGTAGAGACCGTTGATTTCGTCGTCGTGGTTTCTGATGAGTTTGTATCAGTTGAATACGTAGTGTTATTTGTTTCAGCGTAATAAAAATCATCCAACATAACTGCACAACCCGTGATGGGTACCATACAGAGGAGTAAAAATAAAAGGTATTTCACATTTTTATCCTTAATACGATTCTGATAATTAAGATAATACTAATTATCAGAAAAAACAAAAAAAACTTGCAACATTGTTATATTTAACCGTTTCAGCTTTGACATTGGTATCTATGGCGTCATACAAAGGGAACCTCTACATAAAAAAGTTAATAAAATGTCTTGACTTTTAAGGGCATTACATGAATCTGATTTCTTTTTTCGATAGACTAGTACCTTGAGACAACCAAAATTATTCTACACTTCGACTCCGCTCAGTGTGCGTTCATTGAGCGGAGCCGAAATAAATCCTGGACTACTTAATCTCATAATTTTAAGTGTCCATTGGTACTAGATTATTTCACAACCGGATTATCCAATCTTGATGAAGAGCCGACAAACTAATTCCACTAACTCAGGATGCAATTTACTTTCCTCAATTATATCCTATTGTAAATATCGAACATATAACTTATACGTAGTCACTTCATCATACTCCCAAAAAGATAGATAAAACTTGGTTCCAATATATGCAATAGATGTTTGTGGACCGACTGCAGAATTATTAGCAACCACATTCCATCCATCTGGTGGGGAAATCATTTCCCAAGACCAACTACTGCCATTATACGATGAAACGTAGGTCTGATAGTTACTACCCACTCCTGTTCGTTCCCTCCATGCTGCATACGGTTTGCTATTAAAATAGGTAATAGAAGGATCATACGCTACATTCGGGTTGTCATCCACCTCAATGTTGGTTCCAATCTGATTCCAACCACCTGATTCTAAATATTCCCCAACAAAAATCCCACCACCCCTTTGCCAAATGCAATAGAAATCCCCAATATTGGAATGATCCACGGTCGCATAAAAATCTGCCGAACCTGAAAAATTACCCGAAAGATTCCCCCCATTCCAAGAAGATCCATTCCAGTATTGATATGCGACATAGCCGTTGGATCCTGCACAGCTCTCACGCCAGTAATGTAACACTACATACAAATCGTTTCCCCCATTCCGAAAGCTTAGAAATGGCATTTCTATATGGGTGTATGAACCAAAGTCAACATTTCCTCCCACTTGTACCCAATCACTACCGTTCCAGTATTCAACACGCATATCTTCATGTTCCGATGAACATCCGGAAAAATCATTATAGACATAAGCGATATAAGGAGTTGCTTCTACAACACTATAGGCAATCGAAGGATGGCGAGCATCATCTGCATTCGAACATACTCCTGTTCCCAGTACTTCCCAGTTGGATCCATTCCATTTTTTAGCGTAAATCTGCTTGTAGGAAGCGGTTAATTCCTCCCAGGCAGCGTATATTTCTGTTCCGTTAAAAGCAAGGAAGGGAATACTATTTACATCGTAGCTATTGTCATAATTGAGTTCCACGCTCCCCACGGTGTCCCAACTCCCACCATTCCATTTTTTAGCATATCCATATTTAATACCACCAACCAATTCAACAACACCTAGGTATAAATCCCCTGTATCAGGGTTTGTAAACAACCGTTGATGATAGTTTCCAGTCGTATTCGTTGCTACAGTAATGGTGGCGATGGTAGTCTTATCCACATGCCTGGAAATTTCTGCTGAAATATTACCAACCTTATCCACACAGCGTATCCGTATCTCATGAATACCTAAACTCAATCCCGAAGTATCCCAGCTATAATTCCAATTGTCAGTTCCAGTAGCCTTTACCCATGCACCTCCATCAACCTGAATTTCAATATAATCAATGCCAGACTCAAGATCCTCCGCCGTACCGGTTACCTCATAGATACCTGCGACCTGCTCATTTTCTATCGGAGTAGTAACAAATAGAGTAGGGATGGTGCTTTCTACTCGAATATATACACTATCAAATCCTACATTCCCATGCATATCCGTCGCTCGAGCAAAAACAGAATGCCAGCCATCTGTTTCAGCTATCGTTGCAGTCCAGGATGATTTCCCTGATGCGCTGAAATAATCGCCACTATCTATCCGTATTTCTACAAGCGCAACCTCTTTATTATCACTTGCTATTCCCTCCAATTGGAAATTATCGTTAATCCAATCTGTAGAAATCACATTCGTAATAGAAATCGTTGGTGGTGACGCATCTTCTGTTACGGAGACATTTATACTTTTATTATTTGTATTCCCATTTGTATCATATGCAGTGACTACAATACTATGTGCGCCAAGACTCAACACCACCGAGAACGTCCAAACTGTTGTACCAGATACAGGTTGAGCGGGATTCCCATCTATGCTTATCTCAACGGAATCAACCCAAACATTGTCCGATGCCGTACCAGTGATCGTAAATGATGAAGGTACGGCTGTTCCTTCGGAAGGGGATGTGATGGTTACTAGGGGATTGGTCTCATCAACTGTCGATGTTGTCGTAGTTGTTGTAGTAGTTGTACTGGTATCAGTTCCTGTGGTGGAGGGGGTTGTAGTTGTCGTTGTTGTTGAAATAATAGATTTTTCTGAGCTGGATGTCGTATCGTTCGTACCACTACTAATGGTGGTTGATTCAAACATATAAAAATCATCCATATTCAAATGTTGACAAGCAAAAAAAGAAAACAGGATTGCAGAGGTAAAAAGCATAATCAGACTAGCTAAAATAAGAACTATTGAACGCATAAACGGCCTCCTGGTTATTGTATTAATCTACTTCTGTGCGATGAAAATAAACACAACATGCACGATTTACTCTCCGTTCGGAATACAATACAAGTTCATTAAGTTATCGAAAAACACCGCTGTTTGAAGTTAGGGTGAAAGTTTCATTCTTTCTTTATATATCCCATCACCCTTGTATAATATAGAGCAAAAAAAGAAAAAAACCATCTTAATGAGTGAACGTTTTCACCTCCGGGTTTTTATCGTTTATATATATTTCATTCATCGTTTAATCATGACTTTCCCTCAATATCCCATTGTCCCGATCGTTTAACAGGCTGTTCACCCGCGAGAAAAGCAAAAAGTATAAAATATACCAAATATTCGTCCACATAGGGTACGCGCTGAATTTCATTGGTTTGTTAAGCCATATGAGACTCTTTCTCGCTTCCAGGGGGTGCGAATTTTGGGCAATTTTTATGTTTTTTAAGATACTTGGGGTAGTGAC
>CAYPZJ010000225.1:0-8490 GCA_964414635.1 uncultured Spirochaetia bacterium | reverse complement strand
ATAAGTCTTAATATCTCCAGATAATACAACAGATTTTTAAACACGTTCAGAATAACAGCTTATCTTGATTCACATAGTAAGGTTTCTTTCCTATTTGTTTTTTTATCGTTCTGTCATGTAGGACTAACTTTGTGCGAACCATGTACGTTGAACGAACTAAAGTAGGAAATGTTTATTTTATCATTTAAAAATCATTATTCTTTTTTAGTAAATCCAAATATGATTCGGATACCAGCGCAGAGGGAGTAATTTCTAACGCCTGGCTGTAAACGGTGCATTGTTCTGTCAATGTTTCTTTATCATAAACAGACTCTTCATCTGCTGCTTCAATTTCTATAAAGGTACCTAATTGGTGCACTTGATCAAGATGAAATTTTACATTGTCGATATAATAAATTTCTCGTGTTTTGTTTACTTCTCCATCTACTCCAAGTAGAAGGGACAATAGTTCTTTCAGGGAATCATCCCCCGCCTTCATTTCATATAGAATAACCGAAGATGGCTTGGGATCCGCCTGATTGTTACGTTCATAATAGATGAGGGCATATTCAATATTTCCTTCTCGTAATTTTAAACGCCCTTGGGAAGTTTTAAAATAGGTATCAGTTTGCTGATCAATACCAAAAAATTGTGCGCCCCATCTGGTGAGTTTCGTTCGAATGATATCCAAATGGTTGCAGCGTGCTTTTAGTTCAACATTTAATACATGCATGGGCTCTCCATTTAGTTATAGTGTTGTTCCGTTGTCCGTTGAGCGATCGTTCGCCGAACATTTATCCGATCCGATTCCAACTCGGAAGTAATACGAGATGCTATTCCACTACAATGCGTAGCTAAAACCTCAAAAACACGGTTGGCAATTAAAAAATGACCTAAATCGTTTGCATGAACGGTATCGGGATGTATTACCCAATCCGCCTGTCCTTCAGCTTCCCAGATATCTGCGAGAAGAGTTTGATGGGTATATGCCAATTGCTTAATACATACATTATAGAGTTCAGTGGCTTCAAGGCTTCCTTTATTAAAAGGTGGATACCAGTCATATCGTGTCATGTAATAAACGGTTGTTAGCACAATAATAGGATCGCATGCGAACTTTACATGGGTAATAATCCGTTCCATATCCCTTCGAAATGCTTCGACCGGCATTCCTGCACGCATATCATTTAAGCCATAGGATAAAATGAATAAATCGGGTTTGTGCACGATGACATCCGTTTCATACCGTTCTAATGCACTGGGTTTTGCTGAATTTGCGTATCCTGGGCTTGTTGGGGAAATTGAATTGGCACCAATTCCCTTGTTAATTAGATCCACAGGGGTTCCTTGAAAACGAGTAATATACTCTGCGACGATATTTACCCACTGTTGTTGTTCTGATGTAGCGCATTGACCAGCACAATGGCTTTCTCCAAGAACAACCATACGCTTGAAATGATGTGTTTGATAATCCATGCTAATATTTCCTTATACTTATAATGGATACGTGACCATAACCACGAATGATACTTGTTTTGGCATCCCCTTATCTATATAATATATATTTTGTATCGTTTGGCAAACCATAAACGTATACCTTGATGAAAATTAGCAATGAGTTGTCTCAAATAGGTTACTCCATAGGAGGCGTAGACGAATTCGATACGACACTTTTTTTTGTTATCCAGATAACATAAGCGTGTTTATGTAACATTTTGGCGTGCTTTGGATTTGAGGTGATGGTCTAGAGAATAGCGTTAATACCTATGAATCAGTTGCCACAAGGTGTGGGTATCATTTCTTTGATGAACCAAAGAAATTAATGAATTTATGCAAAGTAATGGGGATCGTTTTATAGCGGTTTGAATTTGAAAAAATAATGAATGATACAAACTGGACTATAGAATACTCTATGGGAATACGTTATTGAATGCCGTTCAAATGGAGATACGAAATGAAAAAATAACGAATACAATGAAAATGGTTGGATGCTACAATTTTGGGGCTTTGGTATGGTGGGATGCTTGGGTGATAAGAACGTATCGCTGGATGAATTGCAGTATATTCCAGTCCCGATGGATTGTACCTGATTGTCGTGTGTCCATTACCTAATTATCACAAATCGAAGGAATCCCATGTTGAGTAGGATTTATCTGACCGATCTCCAACGAACTATTATCCAGGGTGCGTATGTAAGTTCGCTTCATTTTATTACGGCAAGTGATATGTGTTTTAGCACGTTTGTTGGAATATTTTTAGAATGGAGTTATACTCAAAAGTGTTTATATTGCAAGCGTCTTTGGTTTGACGGTTTGGAAATTGACATGAGATACGCATGCAAATCCATTGTCGGACCGGATGTAATTTCATAACAATTCAATATGTTATAAGGAGTGGGTCTTATGAAACAAAGAATTGAACGATACACACTGTTCGGAGCGGTTATCCTAATAGGATTATTTATTCTATCTGGGAATGGCTTTACAGACAGTGCAATCAATTGGTATACGAATTTTGACGAAGCAAAAGCTGCGGCAGTAGAAAGCGGAAAGATTCGAATGGTAGATTTTTATACAGATTGGTGTGGATACTGTCGGTTGTTGAATAGCAGCACATTTACAAACGAGAATGTAATAGAATTGGCATCCAATTTCATATCTGTAAAGATCAATGCGGAAAGTACAGAAGGAAGACCGATTGCACAAAAATATAGTGTACGAGGTTTTCCAACGATTCTATTCCTTGATCCCAACGGAAATGAAATTTACAAAATTGGTGGGTATCTACCTCCAGAACAATATGCAAGTGAACTGGAAAAAGTATTGGAACATGGTAGTAGTTTAAATACTCCTGCCCAGCCGGATGCCTTAGAACCGAACGATACACGGGAGAAAGCCCGTTTGATTCGAGTAGGAGAAACATTGGATCTAAATATTCACAGTGCTGCTGATGAGGATTTTTTTGTACTCCAAACCCAAGCGGGTAAATCATATCTCATTGAGACGATAGGAGATATGGATACCCAATTAATCTTACTTGATCAAAATGGTGAAGCATTGGATCAGGATGATGATTCCGGGGAAAATTACAATGCGCGTCTCCTACATGAAGCCCAAACAGCGGATCGCATTGTATTCAGCGTAATACCCTATGAATATTCACCCATATCGAATGAGTATGGAATACGAATCCAAGAAGTAGTTTATAACCCCGATCCCAATGAAGGAAACAATACCATTCAAACAGCAACGCCTATTCGCGATGGCGGATCCATAAAAGGAACGTTTCATAATATGAATGATGTAGATATGTTTCGATTGCATTTGGAACCGGGCATTTTGTACCAAATCGAAACCGTAGGGACGCTAGACACTTATATGACCATCTATGATAATAATGAAACGGAATTGATTTCAGATGATGATTCCGGTGAGGAATATAATGCGAAGGTTATCTATGGTGAAGAATATGCACTCGATGTATTCATAAAAATTTCACCTTATGAGTGGTCTGGTGAAATGGAAGAATACACGCTAACCGTTAAGTCGATCGAGTTAGAAGGGGGAGATCGCTTAGAACCAAACAATTTTTTAGGACAGGCGTACCAATTGGCGCTCGATACACCATTAGCTGATTTAACGATTGAACCTGCCTACGATCGGGATTGGTTTACCTTCCAAGCCGAAAAAGGAAAAAAATATGCGATAGTTACCACTTGTGAGGTGGATACGGTTATGCACCTTTACAACCAAGATTCAATAGAACTCGTATACAATGATGATTACGGTGAGGAATATTGCTCCAAAATTGTTTTCACCGCAGAATACGAGGGACCTTTCTATGTGAAAGTAACTGGATACGATGTAGAATCGCTCGGTTCGTATGGGATTGAGCTGTACTATACCGATGAGCCGGAAACATCGGAGTATTATGAGGAAGGTGAATATGACGAAGGATCTGTTGAAGAAGAAATTTTTAGCTTCCTGGAGGGAGAATGGAACCTTGTTTCTGGTTTCGGTACAGATTTAGCTGTTCCTTCAAGCATTATCTTTGAGGCAGGTGATGGGTATAGGGCAGATTACTCCGGAGGAGAAGGAGCTATCGTTGAAATGGGAACATTTGAAATCATTGATTTCAGTGAAGACGATAATCAACCGTATGTGAAATTGCAAATTGAGATCCTGGATACTACTGGAAACACGGTAAATAGTGTTGGTGATATTGTTGAATTAACAATTGAACCTGATTTAGAAGCAGATATGGAAGAAAGCTATCACATATTTGTAAATGATATTCCATATGAGCAATTTTTTCCTATGGAACAGTAGCAAATATCAAACGATAGTCTTATATTTGTAGTTAAGAGGATACCCCGTACGTATCCTAGTCTTTTCACAAAGCAGAATGATTGCCCCGGTTATCACAAAGTTTGATACATGTTTTGCTTTGTAACCGAATTATACCATTCCAAGCACCCCCGTTATGTTCCATCCGAACGAGCGGGGGTGTTTCAGGTAACGGAAATATGATGAATCACACTCCTTCTTCATCTGATATGCAATCCGAATTGGAATCATTACGTAAAGAAAATGCAGAGCTGCTAAGTCGTCTGGAAAGACGCCAAAGCCAACTCGATGAACTATTGGAAAATGCGAGCGATGCAGTTTTGGTTGCGGATGTGGAAACAGGAACCATTGTTAAGGCAAATAAACAAGCAGAACGGCTTTTTGGATGCACCGTCGATCATCTAATAGGGATTCATCAATCAGCGCTCCATCCCAAAAAGGATCAAGAGTATTATACCCGTGTTTTCAAAATGGATGCTAACCAAGAAGGACAATTCGACGATCGTGAAGCGGAAATTGTTCTTCACAATGGTACCACAAAACGAGTAGAATTTGTTTCGAGCTTGTATGAATCATCAGATGGAAAAAAGATGTTGGTGGGTTTTTTCCGGGATATGACGGAGTGGGATATGTTGTATCAGCGGGTCAGAGATAGTGAACGTCAATTCCGTACATTGATTGAAGCCTTACCAATTGGAGTTTTAGTGATCCATAATCGAGAAATCATCTTTGCTAATCCAGCGAGCGCAAGCATTTTACAGTATACGGACGCGCATGATTTGCAGAATAATCAGATTAACCAAATCATTCAGGATGAGTATGTTGAATTTCTTCTTGAGACAATAGAGCAGGATCACGCGGTTATCCATACTGAAAATCGGGAGTTGGTATTTGTTACGAAAACAGGAGCCCAAGTATATGGAATCTATACATTAAAACCAATTCGATTTCAGGGTTTGGATGCTATTCAGCTTGCGTTTAACGATATTAGTCTTCGTAAAGAAGCGGAAGACAAACTCCAACAAACCTTGGAACGACTTGAACGACTTAATGAAGAATTTGAACAAGCAAATGAAGAACTTCAACAAACAAATGCGGATTTAGAGCAGAGCAATAAAACCCTACACGAGACCCATCTCGAATTGCAGCAGATGGAAGAACGGTTTGCAAAAGCATTCAATGGTGCACCGGTGGCAATGGTAATTACCGAGCTACAATCTGGAAGTGTGCTTGATATTAATGAATTTGGGTTAAATCTCTTTCACTACGATCGAGAGCAGGTACTGGGAAAAACAACGGTAGAATTAGGGATCTTAACAGAAAGACACCGGGAGGAAATGGTTTCCCTTTTTAGAACAGAAGGGTATCTAAAAAACTATAACTTAGAAGTTCAAAATTCTAAAGGAGAACGCTTAATCCTGAAATGCGCAGCTGAATCAATTACTATCGGGGGACAGTCTTATGCACTCATCACTATGGAAGATGTTGCTGAACGCAATGCCTTCTTAAATGCTTTGGAGGAACGCAATCAGGAGCTTGCACATCGGTATGATGAATTGGTTGACACAAATCAACAGCTTGTTGATGCTCGAAAAGAAGCAGAAAAAGCAAATCAAGCAAAGTCAGAATTTTTTGCAGTGATGTCTCATGAATTACGCACCCCACTCAATGCTATCTTAGGGCATTCACAGATTCTTTCATTAAGTAATTCTCTATCTAAAGAAGAACAATATGGGTTGGATATCATTACTAAAGCAGGAAATCATCTACTCAATGTGATACAGGATATTTTAGATCTTGCCTCGGTAGAATCGGGGAAAATGCAGATTAACCATGAGAATCTAAATATTAAAATGCTGGTGGAATCTGTATTGTACATGTTGGAGATGGATCTGAAACGTAAATCTATTCAAGTCCATACCGAGTTTGATGTTACATATATGCATTGTGATAAAGTACGCGTCCGGCAGATTTTACTTAATTTGTTATCCAATGCGATAAAATTTAGTCCAGACCATGGAACAATTACGCTCCAAGTAAACCGAAACGAGGATGAATTATGTATTTCTATCCAAGATAATGGGATTGGTATTGCATCAGAAAAGTTGGACTTAATTTTTCAGCCCTTTTATCAAGTAGATTCCAGTTCCACACGATCTTATGGAGGTACGGGTTTAGGACTTGCTTTATGTCAGAGGCTTGCCTCGAATTTAGGAGGACGGATTGAAGTAGAATCGGAAGTGGATAAGGGAAGTACGTTTTATTTATTGTTACCCTATCGGGAGCTGATATCCGATTTCGTAGAAGAAGAGGAAAGCCCAATCACTGAGGTTTCTCCGGAGAAAACACCGCTTGTTTTTGTAATAGAAGATGATGAAAGTAGTATTTCAGTGCTGACGATATTGTTTAAAAAATACCAGTATGACTTTCAAATCGCGATGGATGGAACGGATGCCTGGAATACGCTCCAAACGATGGATCCGCTTCCGGATTTGATTTTATTAGATTTACACCTCCCTGGATTGGATGGATTCAAACTGTTGGAACGCTTTAAAAGTAATACGGCTTATCGTTCGATTCCTGTTTTGATTGTAAGTGCCTTAGTTCATCCAGATGATCAACACCGCTGTAATCAAATGGGTTGTGACGGATACATAACCAAACCCTATCGAATAGATGAGCTTGTCGCACACATCCAGAAACATCTTTCCACCCATTGACCCTCAATGTGATCCTTATTACACTTCCTTTATGTTCTATGTGGTGGAGCTGGAGTGATGCATCCAAGTTTTTTGATACAAGATCAACCCTTTATTATCAGCCTGCATCCGCTAATCAGGCTACATAAGACTTGGTATAAATTTAAACCATGGTAGTGTGCTCCCAAGGTAAATCGGAAGGAAAACAGTGATGTATGAATATGTTAACCAGTTAAATGAAAGCCAGCAGGAAGCGCTTCTAGAAGTAGAGCGCCCTGTACTAATTTTGGCGGGAGCAGGCAGTGGCAAAACGCGGGTGATTACTCACAAAATGGTATATCTAATTCAGGAAATGGGACTGAATCCATGGAGTATTCTAGCGGTTACGTTTACTAAAAAAGCGTCGAATGAGATGAAACAACGGTGTGCCCAGATGCTTGGGACTTCTGGTTTTACAGAACGTGCGTTATCGACGTTGTGGGTTAGTACGTTTCATTCATCCTGTGCACGTATTTTACGTCGGGATATAGATAAGCTGGGGTACGATACGAATTTTACTATCTATGATACGTCGGACAGTACTCGAGTAATAAAAAACATAGCGAAGCAAGATGAGAAAGGGAAATCAGATATCCATGTCAACACCATTCGATCTTCCATTTCCCGATTTAAAAATCAAGGATGGTCGCCTACCTATGTACAAGAACTTGGCGAAGCAGAATCAAATCAATTTTATCTCACGTTGGCTCGTTACTATCGACAGTATGAAAAGGAATTGAAAAACAATGGAGCACTTGATTTTGATGATTTGATTCTGAAATGCAATACCTTGTTTACGGAGCATGAGGAAGTTTGCGAGCGTTACCGTCGCCAGTTTGAATATATCATGGTGGATGAGTTTCAAGATACGAATGCACCTCAATATGATCTAATCAAACATTTAACATCAGACCGTCCTTGTATTTCTGTTGTGGGAGATGATGATCAGTCCATTTATTCCTGGCGGGGTGCGGAGATATCGAATATTTTGGAATTTCATCAGGATTTTCATCCATGTCGAATTGTGAAGCTAGAGCAGAATTACCGATCCACGGATGTTATTTTAACAGCAGCAAATTCCGTAATCCAAAACAACAAAACGCGTCATGAAAAAGAGCTTCGCGGTGTAAAGGGAGGCGGAGATAAAATTGTTTATTATGAATCCGAAGGAGACCGGGATGAAGCAAACCATATTGCGCAAATGGTCCGTCAGCTGCGTCATGAAGAACCCAATCAGACCATGGCAATTTTCTATCGAACGAACGCCCAATCCCGAATCCTCGAAGAAGTATTTATCCGAGAACAGCTAAATTATACTATTTTTGGAGGTACACGGTTTTATGAACGCAAGGAAATCAAAGATTTGCTTGCGTATTTAATTATTTTGAACAATCCCGATGATGGAATCAATTTCCAACGGGTATTGG
>CAYPZJ010000224.1:0-8510 GCA_964414635.1 uncultured Spirochaetia bacterium | reverse complement strand
ATGATTAAAAAGAAGACCCGTGCAGCATATATCTTTGATATTTTTCAATCCATTGATCGTCGGATTATTTACATCCTTGTTGCACTTTCGATTGCCAGTCCATTAGTTCTCCAAATGGATCTACCGATTGAGACGATCAACCCGGAAACACAATCCCTATTCAATAAATTTGAAGAAATTGGTCGCAATGAAGGCACCGTACTGTTTTCCTTTTCCTTTTCCCCTTCGTCTATTGCCGAATTACGTCCGATGACTATTGCTACCCTCCGCCATGCATTTGCTGCAGGAGTGAAGGTGGTACTGTTTACGTTTTATCCTGATTGTGTTCCTATTATGAAAGAATCACTCAATGAGGCAGTGGAGGAATTCAACACCCCTGAGCATCCCGTATTAATCGGGGAGAATTATGTATCCCTTGGTTTTAAACCCGGTGGATGGGATGCTATTGTGATAAACATGGGTGAGGATTTTTATTCGGCATTTGATACAGATGATCGGGGAAAGCCTACACGCGAATTACCCGTAACGGCAGCTATTAAAAGTTTATCTGATTTTGGAATGGTAATTGATTTTACCGCAGGAGGATCCGTTGAATGGCCCTGGATCGATATTGCGCGGGTACGTTACGGAATTGAAGTAGGTGGGGGTGTAACGGGGATAGTCGCAACAGATCAGTATCCTTATTATGATTCCGGACAACTAGCGGGTTTTATAGGTGGAATGGTTGGTGCAGCGGAATATGAAAAACTAGTGGACGAGAAAATCGGGGGCAACGATTATCAAAAAAGAGAAGGCGTTGTTCATAATTTAGCTCGGAAGGGAATGCAGGGCTTAACGATTGTTATTCTGTTTCTGTTCCTCATTATCATTATGGGAAATCTCTCGTTGGTATATAATCGATATTTCAAAAAGGATTAAGGGAAGGATTCATGACCAATAACGATGCCATATTGACTAAGATTGATAAATATGCACTGGCTGGATTTGGAGTTGTCTTCATTATTCTAAACGTCTTTTTATTTGCGTTTGGAATTCAACCTTTTAATCTTGCAGGCTTTGGTACCATCCTAGCAGCCGGATTCACTCTGTTTATCTATTCCTTTTTATATAAGGATAATCCATATTATAAAATTGCGGAACATCTATATATTGGTGTCGGTTTGGGTTGGGGGTTGTTATTAACCTGGTATCGGGTGTTATGGCCTGAAATACTGCGTCCATTGGGACTCGCGATCTATGATTTGTTTGGATGGATCGTCCATGGTATCGCAGGATACGAAGGCTCGTATTTACCTGATTACACGTACGATTTGTTGGAAGTTGAGAAAATGGGTTGGACGATCTCGGGGAATCTTTTTCTATTCATTCCCTTTATTTTTGGATTGATGATGTATACCATCTATTCCAAAAAACTCCGGTGGGTTGCCCGGTATCCCATATCCCTAACCGTTGGTTTCGGAACGGGTTTTGGGATGCCCATGGCAATTTCCGCTCGTTTGTTTACTCAATCGGAAGCTAGTATTCGTAAGATGTTTCAAGAATTAACCGCTGCTGGGAATGAATATCAGTCCGTTGTGGGATCATTATTTAGTTCAACAGGATTATTATCCAAAGCCGATGCAGGGATACGTCAAATCATTCATGATTTAGCATTTACTCGGCTCATTCTTCCAGATGCTATTTATGATTCTGTTAATCAAGCGATTGTAATCATTGTTATTTTGGTTGTGCTAATCTATTTCTTTTTCTCCGTGGAACATAAGGGACCTCTTAAATATACAGCTCAATTCGGCATAATAAGTATTATGATTGCTTTTGGAGCAACCTTTGGATATACCATCATGGCACGATTGTCATTGCTTGTTGAACGTATTCAATATCTTGTTGGGGATTGGCTCCAAGCGATGTAAATCCAACGTGTTAATAGCCTATGTTTGATCTATTTCCTCTTAACCATTATCTACAATACTTAATCCTTGTTTGTATTCTGATTCTCTTGGGTGTTGCGAATGCATATACCCAATCGTATGAAGGGTTAAATTGCTTCTCGATTGGGGTGGGTAAATCTGCCACCCATGGCTCACAGGTATTTTTGGCACATAATGAAGATGATGGTGGGCGTATGTTGGTAAATTACTATAAGGTACCACCTCAGGATCATTCTCCAGAAAGTGTCGTCACACTGAAGCGGGGTCACAAACTGGAACAAGTCACGCATACGTATGGTTATCTATGGCTTCAGATGCCGGGGATGGATTTCTCCGATAGTTATATGAATGAATGGGGCGTTACCATTGCATCGAATAATTGCCCTTCTAGAGAAACGGGGGATGACACTACAGATGGGGGTATCCGATTTTGGTTGCGGCGTTTAATGATTGAACGTGCTGCATCCGCACGGGAAGCTGTTCAAATTGGTGGGCAATTAGTGGAAACTATTGGGTACGGGGATTCTGGACGCACCTATGTTGTGGCAGATACCGAGGAAGTCTGGTTCATGGCTGTAGTTCGTGGTAGGCATTGGATAGCACAGCGTGTACCGGATGATCAAGTGGCAGTGATACCGAATTGTTATACCATCGGAGAGGTGGATCTATCCGACGAACGGAATTTTCTAGGTTCGGAGGATATCATTACGTATGCTGTTCAACGTGGATGGTACGATCCAACACGGGACGGTTCCTTTCATTTTGCACAGAGCTATAGTAATCCTTCTAGCTGGAATAGTAAAGGAAATCGACTCCGTTGGTGGCGTGCACTGAACTTACTTGCAGAAACCAGATATGAATTGAATGATCCGTTCCCTTTTTCATTTCATCCCAAATCAACTGTTAGTCGATCCATGATCTATCGTGTACTCCGGGATCATTATGAGGGTACTATATACGATCATACGCAAGAATACAAATATGGAAGCCCGAATGAGATGCTTATATCTACAATTTGTGCTCAATCCAACCAATATGGTTTCGTTGCGCAGCTCCGCGGTGCTATTCCTGTTGAATTGGGAGCTATCCTTTGGGTTGCACCACGTCGTCCGGATATTCATCCATTTATTCCTTTTTATCTTGGTATGGAGGCGCTTCCTCCCTCCCTGGCATGGAATACCTATCAATATGCCCTGTCCTACCAGTTTGATCCCCCATCAGATTTATTTGAACAAACTTCCAGTCATGCACATTGGAAATTTGGGAACCATGCTGAAACAGTAGATGAAGACTATGGTTCTGAAATCGTTTCTTGTATAAAAGAACGAGACACACTCCAACAAAAACTAGAACAAGAGCGGATTTCCATGGAAGAACAGTTGCATCGCAATCCGTCTGAATGGAATATCGACACGCAATCACAGGTAACCTTATTCTTCAATCGTTGGTTTCAGCGTATCATGAAATGGGTGGAATAAGATCTGCATTTAAGTAGATGATTCCCGCTTTAATTCATCCCATTCTTCCAGAATCAGCTGCTTAATCCGTTCGAAAAGTACGGGGATATATACATTATCAGAAACACGCAGCGTGAGTCCTGTTCGCGAGGTAATGATTTTGATAGTTTCATCAGGTGCAAAGGTGCGATTCCCACCATAGGGTTCCACAATTTTTTCAATCGCATCTGGTGTGAGGGGAATTTCATCTAAAGTATCCCCATCGATAATGGGGTCATGTGGAGAATCGTTTACAGAATAAGGTTCTAAAGCGGTATTGATTTCTTTGATATCCTTTTTTAATTCCCGTACGGTGATATCCTGATTCTGAATCCGGTATAGGTATGCTCGCCTAACCCGACTATCTTTTATCGAAAGGGCTTCAATTAGTTTGGTTGGATCAATCTGAAAATTTCCGACATCTTCGATGGGGTAATGCTGGCTAATTTTTATCCAGGAATATACCGTCTGTTTGGAATATCCAAGGACGGATTGGTAATACGATTCAAAGCTGCGATATCCTTCTGTTACATACAGCTTCTTTTTGTTGATGTAATCAAGGCGTTGACCAATGAGCCAAATATTTTGAGCTGTACGAAGATTTAACTGTTGCAGTTCTTCGGTTACATCACTTAAAGCCTTCCCTATGTGGCTCTCACTGGAGATAGCAGAGGAATAAGTATTCATATCGCTCTGATTATCTTCCTGATACTAACTTCGCACATTTTCGGTTGATGAAACAGCTCCTGGAGATGACATTGCTTCAGGTACCTTCCAGTGGTGACGTTCAATCAGACGCATAGAAGATCCGGATATTTGTTCAATCTCAATATATTTTTCCAGTACCCCACCGGATTGACCGAACACACCATCCCACATTCCTGCCGCATACCATTCCAGATCAATATCATCGCTTACGGAATCGCGAGGAAGCGCTACCTCATTACTTTCTGTAATGTGTTGAAAAGAATTATCCTGGTTATAAAAACCGAGCACGCCCCGATATTTCCGATTGGGATTTAACTCGGTAAAATAATAGGTGCCCACATGATCTACTGCTGCTTCAGTCAGTAATGGCGCCTGTTTTATATCCGATGTATCAGTTATATCATACAGCTGGATTGTAACCCGATCGGGAAGATTTTGCCAGTAATGTTCGTTTATATCCCAATAGCCGTAAATACAATAGGGATCACGAATTAAGAACACCAATTTGGTTTGATTGTACCGCCATGGCAAATCTTCTACATCATCATACGTATCCTGAAGGGGAGGTGAAGGTTGTTGATTCATCTGATGTTCTGCAAACGAATCCGATGAACCGACTGACTCAACAGTTTGAACAACGGCTTTTGTTTGATTTTCAGGCACGTCAGAATATCCATCCCCCGCTTCATTTTTAAACACTTCCACAATGCGACTAATTAAGATGGCTTTTCGAAAGGAAGTAACTCCTTCCAATTCCATTGCTTCTGCAATATCCAGTAACTGGGTTTTCGTTAGTTCCAGCAACTTATCGGGAATCATGCTTTCGTGGTTGATCTTATAGTTTGTGATATTATTTCTAGCCGGACTCAATGTCACCAATGTATTTAGATATCGTGGTTGTTTCGCCATAGTCACCTCCTTACTTATTCCCTATTCTTATGGATAATAAGTAATGAATCAGGTCGCATTAATTTTTGAGAGTAAATCGCTGATCCACAATTACGACGGATCAGCTCCTTCGAAAAATAATAAATTTGATGGTCATCGTTAACCAGCTTATGAGATTCTGTGATCACTAATGCAGCCGAGTTCCAATATAGTGCTTATCGATTAAAAAGTATACCCCAATCTCACGACGCAAAGAAAAAGAATGTCTATCTAACTGGTTAATTAATCGATAGTTACTATTTTAATTATTTCACATTGACAATTTTGTTACGTTTGATATACTACCCTATAGAAATTTGCATATACAGCATCGGAAGAATATGTGCTACGTGACCAAAATATAAAATGGCTATCTAAATTGATCTAACCTGGATTTCAACGAGTACGCAACATGGGGATTTGATTATTTTTATTGATATATGCTACGTCGAACCTAGCGTATCTTTATGATGGAATGATGTTTAGTAATTCTTCTTCACATTGGTGCTTATGAATAGGGTATATACATGAAAGTTTCAGTTTTACATGGGTGGCTGTGACGCTTCGTGCAACAGTCACCCAAAAAAATGTTAAGCCACTTTCAAGTGAGTATAGTTTGATGGAGTTTTCAATATGAAAAAACCGTTACTAACCATGCTACTTTTTGCAGGATTTCTGGCTTGCACCGCTGGTCATTCGAATTCGGAAGCGAATACGAATTCTACCGACTCCACCGTAGACTCCGACCTAATCCAGTTATCAAATCCAAGTATGATATCTTATTCCTTGCAAGAAGCAATTCAACAACGTAGGACAGAACGCACATTCAATCCTCAATCTCAACTTTCTATGCAAACTGTATCCGATATCCTATATTGGGGTGATGGTCTTACACAGGATCGCTTTCGGGCTGCACCCTCTGCTGGTGCGCTTTATCCCGTACAAATATATGTGATTGCCTATCGTATTGAAGATTTGGAGCCAGGGGTCTATCACTATTCTCCGGATAAACATTCGTTAACCACTATCCAACTTGGTGATATGCAGGATCCCATAATTGAAGCAGCATGGGGACAAACCTGGTTAAGCCATTGTTCGATGGTTTTGGTATTTACATCAATCTGGCAACGAATTACCCCGAAATATGGTGATCGCTCGTTTCGATATGCCGCAATTGAAACAGGGCATATCGCACAGAATATTCAACTAACCACCACCGCACTGGAATTGAAATGTGGTATTGCAGGTGCGTTTAATGATCAAAAAGTGGCTTCTGTTTTAAGAATAAATGCAGAACTAGAAACACCTCTGTATCTTTTGGGCATTGGGCTGTAAGCGGGATATCGTGATTCTCGAAGACAAATCGGATGCAATTTGATAAAGCGAAGCGAAATTTGAGTGATTTAAAAAGCTATCGTATCACCTAGGTTCATGTAGTGAATCTAGTTTCCCCTACTCTAAGCAATCCTTTTATGCTATCCTTTGTTACTGATTGTTGGGTATCGTAAACATAACACGGGATCGTCATATTGATTTTTGCTTCCACTGGGAAAATATTATCTTAGTGAAAGATGATGAAGGAGGAACCATCGTATGAAAGATTTTGAATCGATTCAGGATATACTAGAATTTGCTATCAAAGAGGAACAACAAGCACAAGCATTCTATTTAGATTTAGCACAAAAAATGGCGAATGACAATATGAAAATTGTATTTGAAGAATTTGCACAAGAAGAAAAGAAACACGAAGAAAAACTCCGCCTTATTAAAACGGGAGGAACGATCATGCGGTCAACAGAACAGGTGATGGATCTGCATATCAGTGATTATTTGGTAGATGTACAACTCGAGCCAAATATGGAATATGAAAAAGCACTCATCCTTGCTATGAAAAAAGAAAAGGCAGCGTATAAGCTCTACATAGATTTAGCTAGTCGCGTCTCTGATCCAGAATTAGTAAAAACCTTTGAGTCATTAGCAAACGAAGAGGCGAAACATAAGTTACGATTTGAAACCGAATACGATGAGCATTACCTGCAAGATAATTAATCGGGTTTATGAAACTCGGAATGGGGTATCCTATGAAATTAATTCCACTTTTACTCCTTTTATGTATCACGTGTTGTCTTTTGTGGAGTAGCTGTTCGGATCAGACGACAACACAGGATGACTTGATAAAACAGAGTCAAACGATGTATGATGCGACATTAATCGAATTGGAAAAAGTGAATAATCTGGAACAAGCGGAACCAATTCTTGCATTGTTGATGGACATTCGACGTACACTGGAACAAATACCCCGCCGCACTCCCGAAATGAATCGGACACTTGGTCAATGCCGTTCGTTTATAAAAGCCACACGATATTATCTCAGTTCCCATACAGGAGAAAAATGGGATGGTACAAACATGCAGTGGATGTTGGATGTGTATAAAAACATGCCTCCAGATTCACCCTTAAAAAGTTTAAGTAATTTCTTCGCGGGTAGGATCTACTACCATGTAGGGCTCCAGATGGGACAAGCATACCATTATGAAAAATCCCTTATTTATCTTTTAAAAAGACAGCAGACCCATCCTGATGGTATCCTTCTGCGGATGTATTTAAGCGAACATGCCTATAATTCAGCTCGTCATTTAGATACACCAATGGACGAAGCGCTACGAAACCTAAAAGTTAAAAGCACGCTTATGTTTAATCCGCCGGGCACCCTGCCGGATGCGGAGGAACCGCCCGGTTGGGCTAAATTAGCATGGGAGGGGATGGCTCGGATGTTGCATATTATCCATTATTGGGTTGAAGAGCGTCAGATGGGAACGGGAGAATTTGGTGCGGGATGGGGCGATGATTGTGAAATGCTCCGATGGTGGGGTGTGGCGCATCTTGGAGTGGATGATTCGTTAACCATAGAAGGTAGCCGAGCTCTTGCCAATGGCATCTATGAATACAGTGGAGAAATAGAACAGGGATATTTCAAACATGTACTTGATGTAGAGCATGCTGCTGAACCAACTGCTGATACACAGACCATTATGGTGCTATATGATTATGGGAATCCAGTGTTTCTAGAGCGGAATATGCTGCCAGTTGGATTATTCCAGAATCTCTGGACTGCGAAAAATGAGCATGGAAATCGATTGTTTCGTTCCATGCGATTTTCTGCTACCGAATTGGATTTATCACCGGAACATGCTGTGGATGTCTTATATAATGGATATGCTGCCAAACATCTTTTATGGTATATTTGGTATACGAGGGATGAGCAAGCAATAACATTATTACGAGAATGGATGGATTCGTGGGTTGAAGCCGCATTTAAAACCGATCGCGGGAAACCTGCGGGAATTTTACCACCCGCTATCGCTTTTACAGATTCGAGCATTGGTGGATTAGGCGAGCATTGGTGGGAGCCTGAAATTGGATATGATTATAAATGGAATGCAAAGCAAAA
>CAYPZJ010000223.1:0-8520 GCA_964414635.1 uncultured Spirochaetia bacterium | reverse complement strand
GTCACCATGAGAGTCAAGGGGATTTATATTTAGCGTTTGATGGGGGGCTTTATGGAAGGGGGCATCAACATGAGGATCGATTAGGATTTTGGTTGCATGCATATGGCAGGGATTTCATTGTCGATCCTGGACGCCATTTATACGATTGGTCGGAACGCTCTTACTATGACTATTTAAAGAGCACCAAAGCGCATTCCACGATATTGATTGATGGGGAAGGACAAAACAACAAACAATTTCATGAGCAGTACATTGCATCCAAACCCCTTCCTATCCATTGGAAAAAAACTGTGGGAGAAGTACGCGCTGCTGCGACCTATGAGTTAGGCTATGGTTCCGAAAGTCAGATTCAAGTGCTACATCATCGGGAGGTCCTATTCCTCCATAATTCTTTCTGGGTTCTATTTGATCGTATTGAAGGTAAGGGACATCATACGATAGAATCCCGGTTTCAATTTGGTCCTAGCCGCTTGAAATTAGAAAAACAGTTAATTCATACCAATTTCCCCGAAAGCAATCTGGCATTAACCTACGCAGGATTTCACAAACACTATCAGGTGTTGATTCAAGAAGGAGAGGAAAAGCCTCGAGCTGGCTGGTATTCCTCAAAAGTAAATCATATTGAACCCGCTCCCGCAGTAGTTATACAAAGCCAATGTGAACTTCCAGAGTTAATGGGAGTATTGCTGGTCCCCTATTTGGGAGAAGAACTTCCGGAAATTAAAATCGGATGGGATAAAGATCAAATCCTGCATATCAAAATCAATCAGGAGGAATGGAAGGTTAAACCAGAATTTATATAGTAACCAAACAGATGACCCCATCATCATTTTTTAAAAGGATTGTTGCCATCGACACTTCACACCAACTTGTTGATTTATAGCAAGAAATGAACCGATTTGTGCAACTTTCATATCGTTTGAATGAAAAACCAACAAAAAAATGCGACTTCTTGGATTTACCCACTGAAAGCGAGATAAGTACGGGTTGCCAGCTTGACTTCACAGGAAATCTTATTACATTAATTGGGCTAGAAGGTGTTGTTGACCCCTCCACCTGAGGGAGAATATTTCATAAAGAGAGAAGGCAGAATAATGAGTACAAAGACAATTGAAGCGAGATCCCTAGATATTGAACCGAAATGGTATCTGATCGATGCGAAAAACCAAGTGTTAGGGAAACTGGCAGTGGAAGTAGCAGGTATCCTACGAGGTAAAAACAAACCCTATTACCAACAGGATGTAGATATGGGGGATTTTGTCGTTATTATCAATGCAGATAAATTCAAGGTAAGCGGAAATAAGCGATCCGAAAAACTATATTATCATCACACAGGTTATATCGGGGGGTTGCGCTCTAAAAGCCTGGAAAAGAAAATGGAGAAGTCTCCAGAGTTTCCTGTGTGGCATGCTATTCGCGGTATGTTACCTAAAAACCGATTAGGTAGAAAGATGCTGAAGAAAGTGAAAATTTATACTGGGGATACCCATCCCCATAAAGCTCAAAAACCTATCCTAATAGAGAATAAATAGGGAGTGGAGGATTGTCTTGGATAAAGAATTTTATGCAACTGGAAGACGTAAAACATCAATAGCTCGGGTCTACTTACGACCGGGATCCGGCAAAGTTGAAATCAACAAGCGAGAGTTGGAAGATTATTTCCCACGGAAAACACAGCATATGATCGTGCGCCAACCTCTTGTGGTTACCGATTCGATGACAAAATATGATATTAAAATTCGTGTGAAGGGGGGTGGGTTGTCAGGACAGACGGATGCTATTCTACATGGTATTTCTCGCGCACTTTCTAAAGCAGATGAATCTAATCATGGGGTATTAAAACGAAATGGGTTTCTTACTCGTGATTCACGTATGGTTGAACGTAAAAAATATGGACAACCTGGTGCTCGACGTAAATTCCAATTCTCAAAACGATAACCTTTATTTCCAACCTCGTATTTATTCAGAAGTAGATGGTTTGGCATTTTTTTGATATTGTGTGAATGCATAACATGATATTCATAGCAAATCTCTCTAACAAGATAATCTGGTACTGCAAGATTAATAAAATTGTAGAGAAGTCGCACTAAACTCGATTCAGATGCATTCGCTAATGTGTATGGATTCAGAATCCATTTCAGAATACCGACTAACATACTTTGCGTTCGTCTATGTTCTTCCGTACTAGTATCATCCCCCATATTATAGGGTGTTGCCTTTGTATTGTCGATCTGGTATCCTAATACTCTGGTGGTGTGTCTGCCTAATCCTGGCGGCGTGTCAACCCAACCAGAAAATATTCAACGAAGGCTCCCGTTCTCTTAATAATATTGAGCAATATTATCGGGCTCAAAAAGCACCAGCCGATCTGTTTCTCCGCAATCATATTTTTTTTGAACGGATGGTCCCTACCAAGATAACCTATATTATGTTTGATGGTAGTAAACCTGAACCTGATGACAGCCGATATCATCTTCCTTTTCCAGAAATGTGGCAGAATCCTTCCACCATTCAAATCGTACACATAGGTATCCAAAAAGGGAAAGCCATTTTAATGATTTCGCAGTCCAACGGAATGGTTATCACCGAAGATTTTGGACGTACATGGGAACCCCTTCTAACTGGATTTGAAAAACCATTTACGAATGGTGATGATACCCTTAATCCATCAGTGATCGCAGTAACCAGTCGGTTTAACAACAAAGAATGGTTTATGGGATATCGGACCCGTGTGATTTTCACACAAGATGATGGGAATACTTTTTCGCGTATAATGCTTCAGACTGCTGAAACCTACCCTAGGGAGCTAACAAGCTTAGCCATCCCTTTTTCAAGAACCAACCAGCTATATATTGGAACTGCGGAAAATGGAATCATTGCGTATGATCTAGACCATTCACTGAAAGAAGATATTTCTGTGCTATCACAAGACATGCTTCAGACCCTTCTACCCAGTAGTTATCCCCATTCGGTAACAGCATTATGTTTCCATGAGGATCTCCCAACTGTGTTTTATTTCGCGCTGGGTGACGCCCTCTTCCAATATACTGATCCGGAACATATCCAACGAATAGCATACTGCAAACCACCTTTTTCTGGATGTGATACTCAAATTGGTATTATTCATCACCTTAGTCATCGGGACAATACACTTTTTATTTGCCGCAATGATGGTGCCTCGTACGCATATCCAACGGCGTCCCTCCCTCTGAATCGATCCACAACTGGAGTAGATGTGTCTTGGTTGGTTAATCATGAATTCAAGCGTTTAAATTCTGCATATTATATTAGTGAAGGCCATCCTTCCATTCTTAAACCCCCTCCCATTGAGCCAAACCGTAGTCTACCATCAATAGGAAACAATAAGAATCTTGTGGGGGGGTATCTCCCATGGAAAACTGTGTTGCAAACACCTGAGAAACTCCATGAATGGAAAAACAGCGGATTCAACACACTTGTATTTACGGTTAAAGCGGGCGATGGTTCAATTATGCTACCCGGATTCACCTTCCCTCCATTTGTAGAAAACGAAAACAATACCATTGATTTGGATCAATTTAACCGCCTCATATCGGAATTACATTCCGAAGGTTTTGTTGTAATCGCCCGACTTATTGCATTCTGGGATAATCGGGTTGCACGCGTTGATCAACATAAATATGCCCTAAGGAATGCGCATGGTGCACCAATGGAGGAACCACGTAATTATCGTTGGATCGATCCTAATCAAGATTTAGTACAAGAGTATATCGTCGCGCTAGCGCACCATATCGAGCTGCTTGAGTTTGATGCTATACAGTTAGATTACTTCCGTTACCCCCCTTCCTGGGATAGCTACCCATCGTATAAGGCGACGACCTTCCCAATGAAAGCGGAGGTTCTTTCAACACTGTTGAAACGTCTTCAAAACGAATTAGATCTTCCCGTTTCCTTGGCAATCAAAGCAACCCATGGTATTGTCACAAAGTCAAACCCATTTGGACAGGATATCGAACTACTCGCACCTTATCTAGATATCCTGTCACCCATGTTTTATCTTTGTGAGCTTCCTTCCCCCCTTGATCCCACTATTCCTGCTACAGATTTACTTTTAGAAGTCTTCAACAGAATGCGAGCCCAGGCACCGAATCATATCATTCTGCCCTATCTACAGGCATTTGGGTGTGCTAATTATCCATACGATGAAAAAATAGTCATAGAACAACTAGATGCCCTACATATGGCTCAAGAAAAAGGGTGGGTGGATGGGTTATTGTATTGGCATCGTTCGGGTTTGTATCAAACAGAACAGAAAATTGGAGAAGCGTTTTTGCAGCATAATTCGGAATAAAGACAGGCATTACCAACGAAATTGCGTTCCAATATTTACAGCAAATTGCCAGTGTGCCCAAACTCCAAGTTTATTCGTAATACGCAATCCCGTTTGGGGATCCCGAGGGATGTTTCCTGTGGAATACCAGGTTGCTGAAAATCCTAATGCAATATGATTCCCACCGACCTGCCGTCCAGAAAGGGAAAACGTTGGGGAAATACCAAACGTTAGGGTTTGCAGATGCTTGACTAACATAGCAGCACGAACGCCTGACGTGGGGAAAAAAATGGAATAATGGATACTTCCACTTAGTCCAAAGAGATCAGTGAATGCATATCCCGCATTGGTTCCCATAAAGAATCCATTACCACCAGAAGAAGCAGAGGATAGTCCATTGCTGTAAATTAAGCCATGAAACTCCCCAGTAATCTGGAAGTCTTCCTTAACTCGAATTTGAAACGAATCACCGGCAATAATATTCATCATATTATTCACCGTTCGATCGCTTTGTCTGTAGGGATGAGGATCATCCTGCGTACGGTTTTCAATAATCAGATCAAAATAGGCACTATATCCACCGGGTCCCATCCCAGTCACAGCCAGACTCCGATTGTAACTACCCATAAGCTTATTGATGAATAACACCCCTTCTCGGATCATCACCGTACTGGTAAATGCAAATCCAGCGGTATACCCCGTTTCATGAGGATATCCCACTTGATACCCCAGGATTTCCTTTTCCTTTCGGATTTCACCGTAATTATCACCAATTGTATCAATCAAACGATCTCCACGACTCTCATTAAGCAGCATTAATTTCCCGTTTAAAGAAAGGAAATGGGAAGCATTATTATACCCATTTCCACCGAAGGGGAACTCTATCCTACCTCGAAGGGTATAAATCTTTCGCACCCGCTCACGGAGTGAATCATCAATGAAGGCATAATAATCTTGTACTTCGGGGTATCCCTGGCTGTTATAAACCGGTTCATTCACCGCTTCATATCCTTCCGCGGGGTTGCGATAACTGGTACGGGCTTGCCAACTCCCCCCAAAATCAAGATTGATGTTAAATTTGTTTTTATGGGTATAAATAATCCCAAATCCCCGCATGAACGCAATATCGCCATTGTATTGAGAACCCGAAACAAATAGAGCATCAGATGATCGCACCATATCCCCAACCCATAGATGAAGCCCCTTCAAAAAGAAGTTCTCAAAAATGACATTCAAACCCGTAATATTTAAGCGATTCCCCGTAAATCCATTTACAAACAAAGTCCCCATACCTACCTGGTAACCCAAACCAGTATTAAACGTAATTTTCATATCATTGGGATTTGCGGGATCCGGTTGTTTTAGAATGATGGCAAAATTAAACCCTAACCCCAGGCTACCGGTATCTGCAACTTTCGTCCGATTCGGGAAATTAAGATTCGTTCCCAATCCAAAGGAGATCGCTCCACTAAACCCGAATTTATCTGCAGTCAGATAATCCCGGTTCTTCGGAGCAGCCATCTGGAGTTGGGCTAAACCCGCTTTATCTGTTGCAGTTCCTTGATCACCTCCAGCAGGGGGACGTTTTCCTCCGTCAGGTGGTAGTCCAGGAGGTTGCTCCTGGGCAAATCCTTGAGTAACAATCCCTCCACAAAAGAGGGTGATGCTTAGTAGTAGTACGAGACGCTGTATTCCATTCATATAACTATCCTTCTTTGTCATACTCGATCATACCCATTTTATTAGAATATAAAGCGAGATTGTAAACCCAGATAAAATTGAACCCGAGCAGATTTCTCGGTTCCGTACTGTTGCAGCATCTGAATGGTACGATTAAACATAGAAAGTCCCACTTGTGCGTAAATACTGTTCCCATCCACATTCTTTTCACCAATATTTATTCCTGGTAGGAGGAACAATCGAAGCATATATCCAACTTTGTCCCCCAATAAGGGATCAAACCCTGGATTAAAGTATTTAACTACTTCATCAATCTCGGTTTGGGAAAGTAGCTTCATTTCAACACTCGCATCCACTGCCAATTTAAACAAATCGTTAAAAAAATGTGTATACCGTCCATTAATAAAAATCAAGGTACTTTCTGCCTGACCTAATCGATCCGCACTGAAATTCCGAAGAACCTCTTCTCCAAGCCCAAATATACTTCCTATTTTGGCATCTCCCTCTAGCTGTAGGTTAAACATAGGTTTTTGGATTTCAAAACCAATACCAAATGTCGTGGCACGCTGCTGATTCAATCGTTTGGCATTTACCGTATCAAATATTCGCTCTTCTCTAGGTAAACCCGATTGGAGATCTTGCGTTACCAATGAAAGGAATTCTCGGCTAGGCCCAACTGGTAGGGTTGAAATTCCCGCGGAGTACCCTAGCCCAATTCGAAGTTCCATATCTTTATTGAGTAGAATGTTTAGTTCACCACCTGCTTTAAATCCCCAGTCAAATGGGAAGCCAAGTTGTTCTTCTTCAGTCATATTTTTAGGGAACAACCACTGTCCATAATTGCGATCCCCCCGGTTCGAGATTAATCGATTTCCATCGGATGCATATACCCATTCATAAGCGCCTGCTACAGCCCAGACCATTTTCGCATCCTCATAACCCTCGCTTCCTACCGGCATCTCAAAACGCCCACGAATCGTTTGAATTTTTCGCATCCGTTGGGAATTGGCATTATCTATAAACAAGTAATAATCCGACGTCAGTGGATTCCCTCCCACACCTAATGGGACATAGCCTACGTATTCTTCTTTTATGATATTTACTGGTGCGTTAGGATCGGTTGCGAGATCCGCGTTGATGGTCTCCGTTGTTTTTACCAACAAATGTACACCAAAGTCTAAAGAGATCATAAACTTCTTTAATAAGAAATAATCAGCACCAAAGCCTCGAATACGTGTGTCATCCTGACTAGGGCGATAAAACGTTGTGGGCATACCCAATCCCGCTCGTTTGCGGTCTCCAAGCCATAAGGTTAAACCAGGCGTAATAAAATCCGCAATCGTAATGAAAGCATCTCGAATATAAAACCGATTCGCATGGGTTCCAGAAGAAAACATGGTTCCTAGCCGGGCCGTTTCAAAATTAATGGATGTAAATGCCTTCACTTCTACCGAATCTGGATTCTGAGGATCTTTGGGCTTGATATGAAAATAAAAATCTAACCCAAGATCATCTCCTTCAGGGCGATTCAAACGGTCAGCACCGCGATCAGCGGTGATATTTTCTGCTACCCCATACTGACGGTTAGTGAAAAACGCACGCATATCTGACATGGGGAAATCCCCATTGGAATTTTTTAAGTTCGAGGTCAAACCAAAAGCGTATTGTCCACCAATTCCCCACCGATCTGGACTGAGCTGCCGATTCTGCTTTTGTTCGGGAACTTCCTGATCTGCTAACGTAGCCGGTGCTTCTTCTTCTGTGCTTTCTGCTTCCTCTTTCCCTTCTTCATCCGAATCAGATTCCCCAGGTTCATCTTGGTTGGTATCAGAATTCTCATCGTCATCCGCATCCGAAGAATCTCCTTCCTCTTGGTCTGTTTCGTCACCCTCATCATCAGCATCTTCCGATCCACCTTCTTCGGTGCTGTCATCCCCTGTGTCATCTTCATCACCGTCGACAGTCTCCTCTGGTTGATCACCCTCATCGGGTGCGTCGTCGTCTTGAGCTACTATTCCAGTGGTGCAAAGGAATACGAGGGATAAGCTCAGCAAAATGATCCAGAGTCGTTGGTATAAGGTCCTCATAGATATTCTCCTTACCTTAAACGTTTACGTATGTATAGTTCACAGAGGGGAACAGCCCGTTCTGTCAGGTTGTGCTTGGTTACGTTCTCTGTCTAGCGTTGCAGCGTATGCTGATCGGTCGGTATGCATAGACGCTGTATAGAATAATAAAATTGGTACTAAAGGTGAAATCCTGTGTTCATTTCGTTTGATTTTTTGCATTTGTGCCTTCAGGTGTATAAAACTCATCTTCTATGAATTGGAAATAGAGTTTCTGTAAATCGTCCATATAATATCGAAAAACTTCTCGTACGTATGATTCTCGAAAGGATAAATATACACGCTCCTGATCTTCATAATACGGATAGATATGAAGATCACGGAACCGTACAAAGCTTAGTCGTGTTTTTAACTCAAAAGCCCATTCTTGCGATGCATCTTGAAAATATTCTTCAGAAATTAAGA
>CAYPZJ010000222.1:0-8524 GCA_964414635.1 uncultured Spirochaetia bacterium | reverse complement strand
AGTTACTTACGGAAATTACTACCTCAAACGATTTTTTGGTCAAGCGCGATTGGGAAGGTTTGGAGAAGTACTCTCAATCTGCTTGCTGGGTCTGCTCTTTGGGGTTATGTTTCTTAGCCTTCTTAATTTAATCTAAGTACGACATAATAAGAGAGGAGCGATATCTCAATGGAATTTTGGAACTATTGGTGGATAAAACTTATTTTCATTTTCATCGTAACACCCATTGCGATTGGTATTTTAAACGGGCTGGATCGCATTATCACCGCTCGTCTCCAAGGACGAAAGGGTCCGCCTTTGCTTCAGCCTTTTTATGATGTGTTTAAGCTATTTGCGAAAGCACCGAAATATGCGAATGCTATATCTATTCTTTATCTAGCTGCGTATCTTGTGTTTTCTATTGTTACTTTGGGTTTACTTGTTTTCGGACAAGACTATTTACTAATTTTATTTACGGCAACCTTAACTGCTGCCATGTTTGTATTAACGGGTATGAGTTTTAAATCACCTTATTCACAAATAGGTAGCCATCGTGAGCTGATACAATTGATTAGTTATGAACCTGTTCTTATCCTAGCAGCCTTCGGTATTTTCGGTTACACTGCGCTGATAGCTGGCGGAGATGGTGCGTTCTCTGGGGGCACGTTCATGATTAGTGCGCTCTATGCAGAGGGTATTAAGCTTCCTATGATCGTTTATTTGCCCCTTTTATTTTTTGCTTTAACCATTATCCTAACAATAAAATTACGAAAATCCCCTTTTGACTTTTCTACATCCCATCATGGGCATCAGGAAATAGTAAAAGGTATTACAATTGAGCTTTCAGGTCGATATTTAGCGATTGCCGAGCTTGCCCACTGGTTTGAAACAATGTTTATCCTTGGGTTGATTGTAATTTTCTTTGGACCATGGTGGTATTGGGGCATTTTAGCCGCCGCTGTGCTATATATCTTAGAGATTTTATTAGATAATGTAACACCTCGACTCACCTATTCGTGGATGCTCAAGGCGACTTGGATTACGGGCATCACGGTCTGTGTTGTAAATTTACTATGGATATATCTACTTCCCTATTTTGGATAGAAAAAATTATTGATAGAAAGAGGACCAACTCATGGGTTTTATCAAACGGTCACGAAAAAAATCACCCTGGATATTGCATTTCGACTGTGGAAGCTGCAACGGATGCGATATCGAAGTATTGGCTTGTTTAACCCCCTTATATGATGTTGAACGGTTTGGTATCGTCAATACAGGGAATCCAAAACATGCGGACGTTTTATTGGTTACCGGTACGGTAAACCATCGAAATAAACGTGTCCTGAAGCAATTATATGATCAAATGCCGGATCCTAAGGGTGTGATTGCTATTGGTGCATGTGCAACAACTGGTGGGATTTTTAATAGCGCATACAATGTGTTACAGGGCGTGGATAAAGTCATACCCGTGGATGTATACGTGCACGGTTGTGCGGCGAAACCAGAAGCAATTATTGATGCTGTGGTAGAAGCCCTGAAAAAATTTGATTAAGGTGAATGCTATATGTTTGAAATGGATAAACTAAAAGAGGTAACCAAAGACACCGTACACCAGGAAGTAGCCCGGTACCGAGGTTCCGGTTATCGATTTGTAACAATGAGTTGTTCGTATAATCCCAAAACAGAAAAGATTGAGATGTTTTATCATTTTGATAAAGCTTGTAACAAAGAACATCTCAAGCTAGTGATGGATAAAAGTGATTCACTTGAAAGTATTTCCAGCATCTATTTTGCTGCATGCTTAGTAGAAAATGAGATTCAAGAGCATTTTGGGATTGTGTTTCACAATAAAGCGATTGATTTTGGTGGACGGTTCATCATGGCAGAAGATGCCCCTGAGACACCCTATTTATCAAATGATTTCAAAGTGAATAAATAAGAAATTCTTTTTGGAGGCGTGTAAACGTGGCTAGAACAGTTGTACCTTTCGGACCGCAACATCCCGTTTTACCAGAACCCATTCATCTTCAGCTTGTTTTAGAGGATGAAACAGTGGTTGAAGCATTACCCAATATCGGTTATGTACACCGAGGGCTGGAAAAACTGGTAGATAAAATAGATTACAAGCAGATGATGTATGTGTCGGAACGTGTGTGTGGTATTTGTAGTCATCAGCATTCCATGTGTTATCTCATGGGGATTGAAGAGATTATGGGGGTTGAGATACCACCACGAGCAAAATATCTACGTACCATATGGGCTGAAATTCATCGGCTTCACAGCCATCTTCTTTGGCTTGGGTTGTTTGCTGATGCATTGGGATACGAGTCCCTTTTTCAGCATACCTGGTTAGCACGAGAAACGTGTATGGACGTTATGGAAAAGACTGCTGGTTCTCGGGTCATCATTTCAGTAAATTGTGTAGGCGGAACACGATATAATATGGACGCAACGCAGCTTACTTGGGTGAAACAGGAATTGGGAAAAGCCCGGGAATTAATAGAAAAACTGTTTGGTTCCTATGCAGATGATGTCGCGATCAAAAAGCGAACCAGTGGTATTGGAATTTGTAAAAAAGAAGATATGTATGATCTTGGGGGAGCGGGACCTACTTTGCGGGGTAGTGGAATTGCAGAAGACATTCGTGTACGCGGATATGGAGCATACGGAGATATTGGGTTTGAACCAATTGTAGAATACGATTGTGATTGTTACGCCCGTATGATGGTACGGTTGCGCGAGGTCATTCAAGCCTTTGATCTTATTGATCGCTGCATTGATAAGATCCCCGAAGGTGATATTGCTGTAAAAGCGAAAGGATTCCCAGAAGGCGAATCGTTTCCTGAAATTGAACAACCAAGGGGGGAATTGGTGTATTACATTAAGGCAAACGGAACAAAAAATCTGGAACGATGCCGGATTCGCACTCCTACCTTTGCTAATATACCACCCCTGTTAAAAATGTTGCCTGGATGTGAAATGGCAGATGTTCCTGTGATTGTGCTTTCCATAGATCCCTGTATAAGTTGTACGGAACGATAAGGTAGGTATTGTTATGGTTTTTGGAATGTTTAAAAACATCAACCGCCAATTCTTTAAGGGATATGCCACTCGGCGGTATCCGTTTAAAGATGTCCGGGAAGATAATGATAATTACCGTGGCGAAGTGAAATTCATCGAACAAAACTGTACGTTTTGCATGGCATGTCAGCGAGTATGCCCTACCCATTGTATAGCTGTAGATCGCAATGAGGGCATCTTCGAGTTAAATCCCTGGCAATGTATAATCTGCGGAGAATGTGTAACAGCATGCCGGTTCGACGCTCTGGAAATGGGGCGCCATTGGAAATTGCCTCAGGCTAAGATGGAAAGCATCTATTTTAAAGGAGAACCTCCTAAAAAGAAAAAAGCCGAAGAGGAATAACCAACCCTCTAACTCAACGCCGCTTTGGGATATGTGTCTTATCATGGATGAATAACATCGTAATTTCATCCAACCCCAGCACTTCTGAAATTGTAAGCTTTTCTTTCGCACCTGCGTGGCGCACGGTGATCAACTCATGTGGGCCAATTAAATCAAGCACGCGCACCGTTTTAAATACAAAACGAAGTCCTTTCCAATCTAAAAATGGTGAACAATCCAATTCATAATTTTCTGATGGATCAATTACGTGATGGATAGAATGTTCCATTGGATTCTCATCGTGCTTCTTACCTTTCACACAAACGAGCTCCACATCAATGGGGGTTGCATTGTCAATCTCAATTCGTTTCCCATCCTTTTTTATTAAAATAATCTTTGAAAACGCATCGATCTCCCCCATTTGTTCCCAGGCAATTTCAAAGAAAAAATCATCTTGAATGTTTAGAATTTCCAGATATTTTGTAGAATATTCTTTTAGTATCCCTTCATATTCTTGCTTGACATCATCTTCAACCAATTCCACAACCACCTTTCCACCAATATATTTTTCTAAAAATGGGTTGTACGCTCGAGCCATACTACCAAGCAAATCGGTACCAAACTTGGATAATTCATCGGTTGCAATCGTTCCACCGACCTTTTTACCAAGTTGACCCAGAAATACGCTAATTGCTCGGTTAAAGGAATCTTTCAATGTATTTATCGCATTGATAACACCTCGCTTGGAACGCTGAAAAATAGATGGTTTATAGGTACGTCGAATACTTCGTTCTCGTTTCTTTTTATTTTTTTTTGTTAGTTCCCAATGATAACGATGAATGACCTGCAAATTTGTGTCTAACTCGTTCTGTGTTATAAAATAGGAATATTTTGCAACCTGATTCACGGGATTATAATGGGGTTGACGGTATAATAATTCTAAGCCATTAGCAAACAAACGAAGCGTACCCCATATTACTTTCCCGTCCTTTAGTTTGACTGTTGTCTCATACCGTTCGAAATCTCGTAAACAACGATCGAGACTGCGTTGTTTAATAAAAGCACTGATTACCGCGGAGATTAAGATCACCACCAAGGTAATAGTCAGCGCATTATCCAACACGAGCGTCAAAATTGCTTGTAGAATAGAGGGTGCAGGCGCCACATCTTGTGCAAACACAACCATGCTGGAACTAATCATACTAATTATCACAATCCCAAAAAAACGAATCATCAACGTACCTCTTCAGACAAACTGAACTAAAATATAACTATAAAAAGAAAACAATGGAACCAGATTTGATAGGTTAAAGCAGGATATCGGATTCATTTTAAGATACCGAAATCAATAAAAAACGTTTCACGTGTCTCAGATGTCTCATACAGTTACTGTTATAGATGTAACAAAACACCTGATTATCTAATCATATGCAATCGTTACGATTACTTTTTTTGTACTAGTTTGTTTTTCAGCTTGGTAAGTATAATAATGCTGCTAAAAAATAAATTATTATCGTTACAGTTGGCATATATTTTGTTAAAGGTTAGTAGATAGTTAACTGGTAAACAGTTAACGAGGTAGACTAATGCCCATTACTAATCGAGGTTCTATTGAACATACCCTTACCCAACTCCTGAATCGAGTGGGACGATCTATGAGATCCGCTGTTAATCAAGAGCTGGTTCATCAAGGGTTTAAGATAACCATGGAACAGATGATTGTATTAATGTATCTTCGACAGAAGGATGGGCAACCTCAACAAGAATTGGCGGTACGCTTGAATAAAAACAAAGCAGCCATCACAAAAGTTGTTGATCAGCTGGAGCGTCGTGCTTTGATAAGTCGAAAACACGATCCACATGATCGCCGCCATAAATTAATATATCTAACAGATACAGCGAAAACGTTGTGGAAAAAGGCAGATCAAGTCATGGCTTCTATTATAAATACTGCTTGTTTGGGTATAGAAGAAACTGCTTTGCATACTACATGCGAAGTACTAGAGCAAGTAGTAGTTAACCTAGAGGCCAATCAACCACAACAACCCAGCTAGGGAGCGCGAGCATTATTCTATTAAAAATCTGTTCTGTTTAGGAGGAAAAAATGAATAACCAACATCCAGCTGAATTGGCTAAGACAGTAGAACGTAAGAACGATTCCAACTCTCCATGCGAAGATCGAATCGAACGAAATAGACGAGTAAAAACATGGATTCTCCGTTCCCTTCTTATGATTGCCATCTTACTTATAGTTTCGTTTGCATATGCCCAGCTTAGTCAAAAGCCTCCCTTAATGGCTGTGCAAAAGGTTGTAAATATTCCCAGCGTGGACATCCTTGAATTGCAACCACAGGATTATGTAATTCCAATTAAAAGCTATGGATCTGCAGAAGCCTCATTGGAACTAACATTAACTGCAACCGTAGAGGGAGAAGTAGAATATAGCTTCGAGGATCTGAAACCAGGAACCATCATCCATAAAGGAACGCTTTTGTTAAAAATTGATACTGAAGTTTTGGAACAGCGGAAAGTGCAACAGGAAGCGGCAATCCAACGAATCATCAGTCAATTAAGTAATTTGGAAACTGAACGACAGAATTTACTTCACCGAATGCAGATCTTAAATGAACAACAACAATTGGTTCAACAAAAAATGGATCGCTATACCGGTTTAAGTGAAGGTGCCATTCCCAAAACCCAATTGGATGACCTTCAATTGCAAGAGCTACAGTATCGAGATCAAGTCGTCATGCTTCGAAGTCAAGTTGCTAACCTCCCTCATCGTAAAGAACAATTGGAAGCAGACCTAAAAGGTAAACGAGCTGATTTAGAACTCATAAATCTTGATTTACAACAAGCCACCATCTATGCGCCGTTTGACGCGATCATACGACAAGGGGATTTATCCGTCGGAAGTTATGTAAATGCACGAACTCCCATTATTACCCTTGAAAAAATAGGATCTGTGGAGATTCATTTTGCGTTACCCTTAAGCGATTATCGTCGTGCATTCAGCTCCCGTGATGAGCTGTTGGGAAAGCCTGTTCGGGTTCATATTCCATCTGATACGAGTGGAGATTATTGGGAAGCGCGCATGATCATCGATGAAGCGCAGGTTCAGGACCGTACACGTTCTGTACCACTGATTGCTAAAGTGGAAGACATTTGGAGTCAAAGTGGGATACGGTTGCTTCCAGGAACATTTACAGAATTAGAATTCGAAGGAAAAACCTTGGAAGATGTGTTTGTAATCCCTCTTTCTGCCTTACAGGAAGAACAATTTGTCTATATTTTAACTCGAGATAATACCTTGGCAATTCGCACGGTAGAAGTAATTGATCAAATTGCTGGAGAGCAAGATGTCGCCATAATTAAACAAGGATTACAAGCAGGTGAATACCTGGTGGTTTCAAAATTAACCAAGCCTGTGGAGGGGATGGATCTGAAGCCTTCTGACAACTAGCATAACATCAACCAACATGGATATTACTGTTGTGGTGTGTGGGGTCATGGCACAACAGTTTGGTTGGAGGCGATCCTAACTCATGCTGTACGAATAACTCCACCAATCAGATTATAAAAACTAGATAGTTATATATAATTTAGCGGGAACCATTCCCATCAACGAATAGGAGTAGTTCATGTTACATCGGATTATTGAGTGGTCAGCAAAAAATCAACGACTTGTAGATATTTTAGTCTTGGTATTGGTTTTAGGTGGATTGATTTCTGCTGCGAATATACCGCGAGAATCATTTCCAACTCTAGAATTGGATAGTATAAGTATTTCAGTGACCGTACCCCGGGCATCTCCCCAAGAAATTGAAGAAGGCGTAATCAAGCCGATTGAACAAGAGTTGCTTTCTGTTGAAGGTGTAGATACAGTTAAAGCGATTGCTCGTGAGAGCTTCGGTCAGATTCTGGTAGAGCTACGGACTGATGCACCAGCACTTACATCCGTATTGGAGGATGTGAAAACCGCAGTCAGTACAGCAGGTATTTCCAAGGATGCAGAAGAACCACAAATTGTTCCGGTTAAAACATTGATACCTGTGATTAGCCTGGTCGTCTCAGGGCAGGCAGATCGTCAAATACTCCGGGATATCGCGCAGGAAGTACAAGATGATTTACGAAATTTGCCGGAACTATCATTTGTTGACTTAACCAACGACCGTAGCCCAGAGATTGTTGTCCAGCTCGATGAAGTAGCTCTTCAATCTTATCATTTAACACCAAATCAAGTGATAGGTGCTATTCAATCGTCTAACGTTGATATTTCTGCTGGAAAATTACGAACATTTAGTGAAGACTATGTTCTACGTTTCTTTGGACGGGAGTATACAGCAGACGCCATCAGTAACATTATTTTATTCACTGATGAGTTCGGTAACCAGGTTAAAATAAGAGATGTAGGAAAGGTGGAAGAACTACCTGAGGATGTAACACTTATCAATTACTACGAAGGTAATCCTGCCATTGTTATCACAATCCGCAAAACCGAAAGCCAGGACACCGTAGATATTGTCAATGCAACCAAATCGTATATTCAAGATAAGCGACATGACTTACCCGCAGCTGTTTCCCTAAATGTCTGGAAAGATAGCTCCACTGTACTAAATGAGCGTATTTCAGTTTTGTTTAAAAATGGATTACAAGGATTGTTATTAGTCTTGTTGGTTGTACTTTTCTTTATGAGTGTGAAGTTATCCATTTGGGTTGTAGCAGGGATGGTAGTTGCTTATACGGGTACTTTTATCCTGATGAATGCATTAGGTGTCACTGTAAATGTGCTCTCACTATTTGGTTTAGTGATTGTAAGTGGGATAATTGTGGATGAGGCGATCGTTGCGAGTGAAAATGTGTATGTAAACTATCTAAAAAAGGAAAAGCAACCAACCATCAAAGGAATCAGACAGGTTTCGGGAGCTATTTTTGCCTCAGCTTTAACCACCATTCTCAGTTTTTCTATTTTGTTTTTTCTGGGAGGCTCGGTAGGCATTGTTGCGTTTGAAATTGCATCGGTTGTGATTGCTGCATTGTTTATCAGCTTGATCGAAGTGTACTTTATATTACCCGCCCATTTACAATATACGCTTTATGCAGGTGATAAGAAAAAACCATCCAAATTGCGACAAACACTAC
>CAYPZJ010000221.1:0-8527 GCA_964414635.1 uncultured Spirochaetia bacterium | reverse complement strand
CCAACCGGATGGCATCTGGCGATGGCACGTCCGGATCAATTCACGGATATTAATGCCCATTGTCATCATAGTATCTCGGGGTATGAATTAACAAACAAGCAGGGAGAAAAGAAAGTCGGAAGTGCAAGTATGGTGCGAGGAAACACACTCTACATACAGGGGTCTATTCCGTTGGATCGAAGTTATGAATTATTGCAGTGCTTTCTAACCATGTTTGAACCAATGCCCTATGATCCTCCTGCGCTTGATCGACGACGGATAACATCGTTCGCAAAAAATTGGGAAGAGGGGTTGAATGAAGTTTTTCATGCTCAACCCATCGAAAAAACACCTGCGGACATATCCTGGATCAAAGGAAAAACACAAGCGTACAACGAACAATCATGGATTTTAAAAACAAAGAAAGCGGTATAAGCTTGATTATTTGAGTATGGGGCTGGTTTCAAATTTGTACTTCAGAAGATGGAGCTGCTAGGAACTGGGTTTCAGCGTTGATTTCTAAAAGACGCTGGCGGATATCATAATGAAGTTCATTTCGTTCGTTCCCTGCTTTTTCGATAAGCCGGAACGCAGTACGGAAACTGGTATGACTGGCTGAAGCATCATGTAGGGCTTGATAGATGGTACCCATGAAATAATGATACACCGGGTTGGTCCCATTTTCATCAATTAACTCCAAACCGATTTCCAACGCCTGCTCAAATTGTTTTAATTCTCGATAGACCAGCATCACTTTAAATCGAATGTGTTGTTTTTGCTGTTCGTCTTTGGGTAACGAAAGCAAAATACGTAATGCCATACGATATTTGCGATGAATGAATACAATATCCGATAAGCGAACCCAGTACCGTGATTCTTTAGGATAGATGCGGGTTAATCGCTTCAATAAAGGGAATGCATCCAAATACCGCTCGGTTTTAAAATACATATCCAGAAGAAAATCTTTCAGTTCGGTATCATCGGGTTTAAGCCGGGTAAGTAGCTCAAATTCTTCGATTGCGAGATTGATTTCCCCTTTAATTTCATAAATTGCTGCAAGATAGAAATGGGCTTCAAAATTATGGGGATCTTCCACCAATACTCGTTCAAACTGCGTTTGGGCTTTGTCATACTCCAACTCATCATATGCACGCTTTGCCATCCGTAACGAAATGTTTGGGTCGAAAAAAGAAAACACGTTTGATTTCATATGCTCACCTAATCCATTAGTCCACCGAGGTTGCTTGTTTCGAAACGCAGATATCTGCGCTGAAGTGTCATCCTTGACAGTTTGATTATCGGATGGTATCAAAAAAGCATAAAATTTTCTGTTTTGTGGAAGCAAAATAATATGTTTCCGTTTGAAAAACAAATCCTCTAGGGTGCGAATTTAAAAATGGTAGATTCCTGTTGATGATTAAATGCTGTTCCATCCTAATTATAACGATGGTTAAAAAAACTGTCCATGCAATGTAGATATTATAACAGGAAATCCTAATATTATCCTCAATCCGGACAATATTTGCTTTGTTGGTGGATGTAGTGGAGAGTTTTGTGCGGATGAGTTATTTTCTTCGCCATGTGTATATTTACCCTATTATGAATGTTACAGTTTTTCTACCTGCGGAAGAATTGATGGCACCTGTCAATGGGGACACACACCCGAATTTGAAGTGTGTATGACGGGACATGGACGTTAAGTGCTTCAATAACTTCTCGTTTAGTGCTTTTAAAATCCACCTCGTATCCTGCTACTCCACTTCGTTGACTCGGATGAGGAATTCATTATCTTTTAGTATCTTCTTGGGGATGATTGGCGAGTAGGATAACTTAGGTTCAATCATAACCAGACGGAATCCTGAGGTTTTTCCGAAATCAAAAAAATAATGAGGATAGATATTATGAACGCATCTCGTGTCCTAATACTGATAGGTATCTTATTTCTAATGATGGGGCTTGCGTGTTTTCCAAAGGTGATGAAGGTGGCAGCAGGAGAATGCAGTTGTTCTGCTGTTACGGTTAAAAAACATCCCAATGATAGATTAGAACGGTGTGTTCTTGCTGAACCATTTGAGGTTGGGGATTACCAATTGGAGAAAGGGACCACGGTCTTTTTTAATCCAGAAGGAAAACTAATTACAGCGGAAATAACGGTGAATATGATGATCCATGATACGCAAATTCCACTGGGGAGTAAGCTGATTTTCAAGAATGGTGTGCTTTTTAAATTACGATTCAGTGAACCAACGGTGTATCGAGGAATTGAAATCAAAGAAGGAATTGATCTCATACTCTATCCCAGTGGCAATATAAAAGAATTTACACCCGAGAATCCTGTGAAAGTAGGAAATTTGGAATTAGCCGCAGGACGGATAACATTTTTTGAAAATGGGGAACTGGATCAATTTACATTGGCTGGTCCGAGTTCCGTTGATGGGTATTCGTTGTCTGAACGAGAAGCCGTGGAATTGCATCCCAGTGGTAATTTGAAGCGTGGACTCCTCACTACCAATACGACCATTGATGGGTATCCAATTGAAGCAGGGGAAGTTCATTTCTATGATAATGGTAAACTAAAGCAGGGGAATCTAGCCCAGCCATCCGAAATCCAGACAATTCCCTGTGCAGAAGGAGCGATTACCTTTTATGATACGGGGAACGTAATGCAAGCCACGCTGGAGGTTGATTTTGTTTTACAAGATCATCCGTTTCCTGCTGGAACCCTGATCCATCTTTCGCCAGAGGGAAAATTGGAAGCCGTAAATCTAAAGAAGGATACGGTTTTACAGGAGGTGGAATGCCGTGCGGGGATGGTTTATTTTTATCCATCGGGCAAACTGAAAGCATGTTACATGGATGAACCCTTGGAATTTTGGGAATATTATCGGTGTAGTGAAGGATATGTTATGTTTTATGAAAGTGGAAATCTAAAGGGTTGCACACTCGCCGATAAAGCAGCGGATCCGGATGGGGATTCCATTTTACGGGGAAGTATTATTGAATTGGATGAGGAAGGAAGCGTGACGTCTCATTATTTCGAGGGCATGCCCCAACCGGTCCCATATTATGTAAATCAATATTTATTCGATGGAACCTTGAATGACACCCCCTCCACAAGTACAGAAGAATCAAATTAAGGATATGCCAGCGCTACGCGAACGAACGTTCTACTATGAAAACATTGGATTCGACGCTTGAGGGAGTTCTTGAGCGTTTTTCACAAATCAGTTCCCCTAAGATAACCGATGATATTATTGCGTACAAAGAAGAAATATTCACCCTGATTTATGAAACATCACCAGAACAGTGGCAAGCGTTGTTTGATAAAATCCTAAAGCAGCTTTCATTTAAAGGATACCATGACCCCAAGATTTTATTTCTGATCCGATTGATCGAACGTTTACATTCCCCTTTACTAATTCCAACCCTTCGGTCGCTATTCACCCTTCCACAATCCGCTCTATTTCAGGAAGATATTTGTCATGTAATGAGCCATTTCCATACTCCTGCCAGTCGGGAGTTTTTGGAGCAGCATCTCGCCAAACCTGCACTGATGTATCGTTGTGCAGTAGGGCTTTACAGGATGGGTGTTCAGCAAGTGGAAGAATTGGTGTTACATTTCTTTCATGATTCGTTACTGCGAGAACAAGTGAATACGGAGGTACTGCGTTTATTGATCGAATTCTCTTACGAACCGCTTTGGGAGGAGCTATATACATATATGCATGATCGTTTGGTACTGGAAGAGTTTTATAAAATATATCTTGAATTGAGATCATGCGATACTCCTCAAGTAATTCCTGTATTGGTAAAATGCCACCAGGTTTTTAGTCGCAAATCGGATGATGATTTTAAGAATCTGGGACCGATGTATTTGGATCAGGGGATGGTATTAATTCATGCATTTAGTAAGGCGAAAACGGTTCGCAAGCGAATTTTATTGGAAATAGAACAGCGGTTGGAATCTTTTTCTCATCATGAGCAAGCACGGTCTTATTTAGAACGGATTTCCCAGCACTGATGCATTCATTTATTCGTGATGGGATTATGGGTTGAATACTCTGGTATTGAAGCCTCCTTACTTTGTCTAGTATCTGTGGGACAACTAAAATTGTTCTACACTTCGGCTCCGCTCAGTGTGCGTTCATTGAACGGAGTCGAAATGAATCCTGAACTAATTACGCTCAAAATTTAGGTGTCTATTGATACTAGTTCATACGGTTCTGTTTTGATGATTTGTTCCCGTGTATAATTATCCATAGTGAGATATCAGAAGCTAGGTACCGCTTGTGAGTGGAATTCACTTGATTTATATCTGGCTGAAAGGATGAGGTGCCCATGCTGCTTACAGGTTTGGAAATTCAGAAACAACTGGAAATTGGTACGATTGTTATTGATCCCTTTATTCCAGCACATCTTTCAACCAATTCCTATGATGTGACTCTTGCAAATTATTTGATACGATATGATTTATCCCAGCGAGGGTATTTAGACGTACGGTCTGAAAATGCAACGTGTCAGGTATCCATCCCAGAAGATGGATTGGTTTTAGAACCCCATCACTTATACTTGGGTTCCACGGTGGAAACGGCTACATCTACAGGTTATGTTCCTATGTATGAAGGCAAATCTTCGATTGGCCGGTTGGGGCTGTTTAGTCATGTCACTGCTGGGTTTGGGGATGTGGGATGGGGATTTGTCCAGGATGAAGATACCCAAGCATTACGCTGTACGTATCCGACTTGGACGTTGGAGATGGTTGTGGTTCATCCGGTTAAAATTTATCCGGGGATGAAAATTGGTCAGGTTTACTTTTTTAAGCCTTCTGGAGAAATTGAGTTATATAAAGGGCGCTATCATCACCAGAAAAAGCCGGTACCGAGTCGCATCTGGCAGGATTTTATAGGAGACAAAGAAAAATAAAGATTCACGGTATACACACCGACATAGAAATCAGGTCTAGCCTGTTTTTTATTTTTTGGATGGTTATAAAAACGCATGAGTGAGACAGTCAATCTTGATGCCGTAAAAAAGACAGCCGAAGCCCCTCAAATTAATATACGTGGGATTTTGCTTCGTCTCCTTGTTTTCTTTGTAGTGCTCACTGCGCTCAACGTACTGATTTTTTCGGTTATGGCATTTGAAAATCAAGCGGATTTGATTGTTGAGGTGGCGATCCAGACGTGTCAAGCCAATGGGTTAAATATTAAAAAACAGATTGAGGATTTAATTAACCTCCATTCAGGAATTGAAAGTCCGAAGGATCTTATTCTCAAGGTTGTGTTGGAGAAATTGACGTTTCCCAATCCGGAGGGATTGGGGGTGCATCGGTTTCGGTTGTTTGATGAAACCGGATTACTCCTTTTGGATTTTGATGTTCACTTGATTGAAGATGAAGGGCAGGAATTTGCGGAACTGCTTATCTATACAGGTTTGACAGAAGATACCATACGCGAATTATACCCACGGTATATGAATCGTCCTGTTCGCATTGTGTATCATCCGCTAGATGCGTCTATGGCAATCGCCCGTAGTACCCCCCAGGAGTTCAAGAAAATACGTGAATCTATTCTTGGAAAGGAATTAAGTAATAAGCTGTATAAAAATGATGAAGTGGATGTGAATTTTACCTCCATTAATCTCTATATTCCTGTTCCATATGGGACCGATAGCTATTTGATAATTAAGCCTACGATTCCTGTCCCCAAAGCGTCACAGTATTTGCGCTTTTTCTTTATGATAGTGGTGATTGCTGGTGCGATTATGCTAGTTTTTCATTTGATGTTTGCTCTGATTTCGTATGTAATACTTGTAAAACCGATGAAAAAAGCCAACGATGCGCTACAAAGCCAAAATGACTTATTAGAACGACGGTATAAGGAAATGGAAGAGGAGTTGGCTATTGCAGAAGAATTGCAGAAAGCGATTATTCCTAAAAAAGATGATATTCAAATCCCAAATGTTAAGATTGGCCAGGTCTATATTCCATTGGAAGCGGTATCGGGAGATTACCTAGATTTAATTCAGATAGATGAGGATCATTTAGGATTGTTGGTGGTTGATGTTTCTGGGCATGGAATTCCATCTGCACTGGTAACGACCATGGCGAAGGTATCATTTAATGCTAAATCAATGCCGGGGCGAAATACAGCGGACATTTGTTCGGATGTAAACATCGATTTATGTTCGGCGATTGGGGATTCGGACTACTATTGTACAGCGTTCTATGCGATTATCGATTTGAAAACGTATGATATGCAGTTTACGTGTGCAGGTCATCCGAAAGCGGTTATCTGGCGGGGTTCAAAAAATGAGATGGAGACGATAAAAACGCGAGGGTTTGTGATTGGCTCAGCGGATATTGCCCGGTATCAATGTTTAGAAAGCAAATTGGAAAGTGGGGATCGGTTATTGATTTTTTCGGATGGAATTATTGAAGCGATGAATCCTGAAGATGAAATTTACGATTATGAACGGTTGGAAGATTATATTGATAAAAATCATCACCTGGATACGGAAGAATTTACCCATGGTTTGATTGCTGATGTACAACGTTTTACAGGGACTGCCCCTCAAAGCGATGATATCTCCCTTGTTGTATTTGATATAGAATAAGGGTGGATGCACCTGTTCTAGAAACAGAAAGGTTTGGGTAGATCATGTTTTTGTCGTGATGGACCAGGATTAGCGGGGGATAAAAAGCAGCTTGATTTCAAATTTTTTTTCAACAATGGGCAGATCCTACAGTTATAACCAAAAATGCATGATTCATCCGGCTTTTTTGAATGGGAGAACTTGAAATTTTGTTAGATATCTAGTATTTTAACCCACAGAGAAGAAAAACCTGATTTTCGTTGGGGGACCCATATGAAAATAAATAAACCGATCATCCTGATAGCGATCGTCCTAATAGGACTGGTTGGAGTCCTTCCGCTTTGGGCTCAGCCAACTCCCGCTGAGGATGTAGATGCAATAGAAGAAACGGCAGACGCTTCGGTTGAATTGACAACCGCATCCGGTCGACCCATCGATTTGGATGGTCCTATGACCGTAATCATCCCCGATTTTATTTGCGAATATTGCGACAATCCAGATTTTGGACGCCTTATTTCCGAAAACCTGCGTGCGTTGCTCGATCGGACGGAAGAATATAAAGTAGAACGAGAAAGCGCTTTGTTTAGTATTGAAGGCAGAGTCACGGAAAATGTGGATGGGTATCACATTCGACTGAAATTTTTTAATTTTATCATCAATCGAGGCGGATTTAGTAAGATTATGTCCTTCGAATCCCAAGATGATCTTATTACCCGGCTTCCTGAATTGATAGCTCAATTTAACCTTTTTCGGGAACAATTGCGCCAGGAAGAAGATGATCGAGCCAATGCTTCTGAGGATCGACTCCGTGCAGAACGAGAAGCAGAAGAGCAGCGGTTGGCAGAATTACGAGCCCAACAAGAAGCCGCACGTCGAGCGCGGGAAGCATTTGATGATATTGTTAAGAACATGGTGCAGGTAGACGGTGGGGATTTTATGATGGGATATCCGTATTTGGGTCGTGCTGAAAGCCCTGCACATCGGGTGGAAGTTGACACGTTTTATATGGATAAGAATCTGGTCACCAATGCCGAATTCGTTGCGTTTCTAAATGAGTTAGGTACGCATGAGGTAGAAGGTAAGGTTTATGTGAATATCGATTTACCTACAAGCAAGATTACTTTGGGTGAAGATGGCACTTACCTTGTACAAGAAGGATATGAAAACCATCCCGTTGTAAATGTGTCCTGGTATGGAGCGAAAGCATATGCCGAATCGCAATTCAAACGGCTCCCTACAGAGGCAGAATGGGAATATGCAGCAGGTGGGCCCCAGCACACGATGTGGGCGCATGGTGATATTTTTGATAGTGATCTGTACGCATTTAATAAGTATGAAACCGAACCGGTAGCTAGTTATCCTCCCAATGATTTTGGGTTGTATGATATGGGTGGTAATGTCGCACAATGGTGTACTGATTGGTATGACCCAGATTATTATAAACACTCACCGGTACAGAATCCAGGTGGGGCTGATAGAGGGGAATTAAAAGTGTTGCGAGGTGGATCTTGGCGAGATGTAAATGAAGACCTTCTCACCGTGTATTATAGACACGTAGCACGCCCCAATGATTTCAGCTACACATTTGGGTTCCGTTGTGCGAAGGATCCCCTTTCAGAAGATGATACTGCCGTATTAGAAGAAGAATAGATAATCATACCTTCCATTAGCAGAAGATTGTGGGGTGGTCATCATGGTTACCCCACTAATTAGACAATTCATTTAGAAAAAACCATCCCAATTGTAGTGTTCTGCATTACCGACTTCGCTGCTTGAATCCCGATCTTTAATATTGTATATCCAAATAAATAACAAACGTAGTACCACTGAAAAAGTGTAGAATGGAAATTACACGCAAAGATGTGTTGATTGTTCAGCCCAATCTATGCTTCAGGGCGGGTTAAGGCATATGAGCAAGTGTAAGCCCTCAAAAATAGACAACCCACCCTTACAT
>CAYPZJ010000220.1:0-8548 GCA_964414635.1 uncultured Spirochaetia bacterium | reverse complement strand
ATGCGGATCGCGACCGTGATCGAGATAGGGATCGTGATGCGGATCGCGACCGCGATCGAGATAGGGATCGTGATGCGGATCGCGACCGCGATCGAGATAGGGATCGTGATGCGGATCGCGACCGTGATCGAGATAGGGATCGTGATGCGGATCGCGACCGCGACCGAGATAGGGATCGTGATGCGGATGGCGACCGTGATCGAGATAGGGATCGTGATGCGGATCGTGACCGTGACCGAGATAGGGATCGCTATGAGGACCGTGACCGGGATCGCGATGGTTACGATGATCGTCGACCACCCCAAGAAGATTACTACGAGGGAGGGAATCAGGGGTATCCTCCCCAGGGTTACCCCCCTTCGGGTTACCCCCCTTCGGGTTATCCCCCTTCAGGTTATCCACCCCAGGGGTACCCCCCACAATATTATCCCTATCCCCCGCCACCCGGTGGGCAATATCAGCAGTACCCCCCGCAGCAACAGCCGGGAGAAGTAAAAGAACCGAAGACCCCACCTCCTGATTTTTTTATGACATTACTTGGTGGGCTTCGCTTCCGAACTGGTAAAACGCTTGATGTAGAGAATTTGGAATTTGAGGATAAGCACTATTTAGAGGATAACAAATTTACACCATTATTTGGATTTGCAGCAGGAGCAGATATCCGTATGGTTCGTCTAAATAATGGGTTGGTTCCTGTTTACTTAACGGGAGAGTTTGGATTGGATTTTCCGTCTCCAAAACGGATGATCTATTATTTGGATCGTTGGGATATGCAAACGGATTATTCCACAATTCGTTTGGGAACTACATTTTCAGCATTGTTTGGTGGAGGAATCGCATATAGTGTACTTGCAAAGGATAAACTGCCATTTGAAATCGGGATACGATTGCTGGCTGGTTTTAATATTGCGATGTTTCGATTTAAGATGGAACCCGACGACGAGGTGGTGGGATCCTTAGATACGGTAGAATCAAGCCAGGCTTTTATTGGTTTTTCTGGAAGGGCAGTTGCATATCTACAGTTTGGAGTAGTTCACACCAGCAAGTATAAAATACCGATCCGGTTGGAGTTGCATCTTCCTTTTGGTGCGGATGAACGATTGAGCCAACTTGGGTTTGGAGTGATGATTAAGGCAGGATACTCGTTTATGGATTTAAAATTGGTGAAGTAGGTTCCATACGATGCTTCCTGAGATTGAACAGGCTTTTAGTAAGTTAGATGAAAAAGTTGGGAGGCTTGTCCAACGCAATATTGAATTGGACAAGGAGAATCGGTATCTAAAAGATGAAATCAAAGAAGCCCAGCAGGCTATCCAAAATTTAACAGATGCTCTCGAACAAAAGGAAGGTGAAATACAACAGCAGATAAGGCTGCGAAAGGAAGCCGCCCAGCGTATAGAGCAACTAATGACTCAGATGGAAGCAGACATAAAAAATGCACCGACTGACCCTGTATCATCGAAATCCCACTCAGCTTCAGAAAAAAAAAGTAGTTCCTCACCTCCGCTACAAGAATTGAATGTAGAAAAGCATGCTGGCGAACACAAACATGAAAAGGTGGAGGAAATCAAGCCAGCGGGTGGAAACGAAACGAACAAACAAGACGAAAAGCCAGGGAATAAACCGATTCAAGACCAGCATGATTTATTTTCAGGAACGTCGTTTGATCCTTCCCTTTATAGTAAAAAAAACGAATCCCCAACTAAGGAAGCAGTTCAACCTCAGGCTCGACCAACCGATTTTAATGTGTTAGGGGCTGATTCCACCTTATCAAATAACCAAATTACTGCGAAAGCGTATTCCTATTCAACGTTTGCAGTTCAGGCATCCCATATGAAACGGTGAGGGATTGGTGAAGGAATATATTACATTATCTACGGTGAAAACGTTGTATTCGCTTGCAGGATTCGCATCCTCTCAAGATGGCGAAACAGTGGAAAAGGATCTGCACACAATAACAATGATGATAGATCAGTTGAATAGATTGGATTCTTCGTTATCCTCTGATTCATTTAATCAACAAGTGCCTGCTATTCATTTTGATCCCTTACAAACTGTAATAACCAAGCAGTCTGCAACTCCTTTTTATAAGCATGTAGCCAAGAATGCACCAATCATATATGAGGGATACTATGTGGTTCCTCCCCATAAAATAACAGGATAAGAGCCTGCATCCATACGTTGTGTACCATTCATTAATTTGGAAACTCATCTTGATTTTCTGTATAAGTATACCTATCTTTTAGAAGAAAGGTTCGAAGGGAGAAATATATGACAGTTAAAACCCGATTTCTAATTGGAATGATCATACTGCTTAGTGTTTTTCTTATTGGATCATGTGCGAAAACCCCGCCACCTGCTCCCGTAGGAGATATGGACGTAAAGCTGGAAAAACTTCAGGAAGCCATTACAGATTTAGAAGATGATATAGCTGCTGCGAATAATACAGCAACATTTGCTCTAGTTCTGAGTATTATTGTTTTAATTGCCTTACTGTTGTTGCTGCTTCCTAAATTGAAGGGATTGGTAACCATGTTTACGCCAGGTCAGAAATCCAGCACAAAATCCACCGGGGATTCAGAATACGAACGCCCGAAACGGAAGCGTGCAGATAGTGAAACTAAATCTGAAGCAATGGACCGATCCGAAGCATCGGATGATCCAAAACCAAAGCAAGCAAAAACGTCGCAGGCGCGTCCAGCAACCAAACAAAAAGATGCTTCCTCTTCTACCAAGAAGAAAACGACTGCAAGAAAAAGCCAATCAAGTTCTACCCGAACTCGTAAATCGGACGAGGAGTAGGTTTCAATTTTTAGACTCAGGAACAGCATCTGGGAAGGGATTGATCTGTTTTTTTCATAGGTATTCAACAAACATACCCCCCTATTCCGATACAACTATTAAGGTTATAGTCACCCCACCAGGATGCGGGTGGTAAGAAATTAACATAACAAGGATGTTTTGATGAAAGTATGCTCCATGTGCAAACGAAAACTTCCACTTTCTTCATTCGGGAAATGTCAAAATACGAAAGATGGGTTACAGTATTACTGCAAATCCTGTCAGAAGATATATAGAAAAGGACGAAAAAAGCTGAAAATCTGTGCTAAATGTGGAGAAATAAAACCAATTTTTGAATATTATGAATGCCGTACATCTGAAGATGGTTATTTTGATTTATGCAAAGCCTGTACAAAAACATATGCAAGCAATACCCCCTCACGGCGCCATTATGAGCGTTATTTTAGCACGGGAACAAACTGATTCTATTGAAGGTGTACTGTTCCTATGATAAAGACTTCTTTAACTCTGTTAGAACTTCATCCACATGCCCTTTTACTTTAACCTTGTCCCAAGACCGTTGAACTATCCCTTCCGGATTAATTAAAAACGTACTTCGCACCGTACCCATGGATTCCTTCCCGTAATTCTTTTTTAGCTGCCAGGCTCCAAACGCATCAATAACCTTATGATCTGGATCACTCAACAAGTCGATTTCCAAGCATTGTTTGGTCGAAAATTTTTCATGACTAGCCACGGAATCCTTACTTACCCCATAAATGATCACGTTATGCTTTTCAAATTCCGGTTTAAGATCGGTAAAGTCTTTTGCTTCGGTAGTGCATCCCGGGGTATTATCACGAGGATAGAAATAGAGAACCACCCATTTCCCTTTTAATTCAGCAGAACGAATCGGTTCGTTACGTTGGTTCTTCAGCTCAAAGGAAGGCATGGAATCACCTGGCTGTAAAATCGTAGTTTCTGACATTACTATCTCCTAAGAATCAATGAGCACAAAGAAATATGGAGATGTGCTACAGTTCTATTTATTGTTGTTCATTTTCCCTTGCATATTCCATAAATAATAGGCATTTGCTTCCTGGTCAAATCCTAACGATTCAAGCCGTCGTGCGTATGATAGAATCGGATGTTCTGAAGCTATTTCCACTGGATTTAATCCCATTCCCATCCAGTATTGATGATAGATCCGTAGCCAAATATCCCGTGCCCATGGTTTGTTCCCCAGCTGCTGTGCAAGTTCTGCTTCAAGAGAAAGATGCTGCTGTTCATGGACGTGGAGCCATTGTTGGAAATTAAACAAATCTTCGCCATAATAAATGGCGGTATCATTTTCTGGATCACGTTTTAATTGCTGTAACCATGAGCGTATTCCATTCCCATACATATAGTACAGATATAAACGGATTTCCATATGAGCCGCACCGGATAAGTATAATTCATCCATAACTCCAGGATCCAGATTCCAATCATGGGGTGTAACCATTTCCAATAAGCGTTGTTGAACTTTTTGTCGAGCTGTGGTACGCCAGAGCCATGCCTGGGTCTCTACTGGGGTGGCATGACGGTTTGGAATGAGAAGTGGTGGTTCAGCCGTAAGGAAATAGGGTTCAGCAAATAAACCCTGGAATGTATAAAACGCTTCTATATCCAATACTCCATTTTTATTGGTTGCATGCTGGAGTGCATTGTAATAGCCGGACGTGTTGGTAAGATACCTACAAATAATTTCCTCGCTTTCTTCAAATCCATAGGAACGAAAAAGGCGAAAATTCCCAGGTTGATTATACCGTCGATCCAATTCAAATAACGAACAATGCAAAGGAGTATCCGAAGCAAGGATGAGATATTGAAACCCACGTTCTGCCTCCCAAATGGTAAGATGAGCAAACAGATGGGCAAATTGCGTGACCAATTCATTGAATGAAGCAAGCGATACAAATCGAAGATCTACCAAACATGTAATTATACCTGAATTATTGAGTTTCTGTTTTAACGATGTAATCCAAACGGAAGGATCAGCTTCCTGCTCATAAAATTTTGGATTAGCAGTTCCTATCAAAGGAACCCAAATCATATCGAAATTGGATTGTCCAAGCTGAGTATATGTTGAAAAATCCACCGTACTCCACCGTACTGATGGATGATTAAACGCTTGATTATAAACTCCATTCAGATATACATATGCAGTCTGAATGAGTGTTGGATCTGCTTGCAGCACCTGGATATGGGAAAGAGTATTGCACGTAGCAGCCATCAATTCAATACCGTCGGTTGGTGCAGTAATTAATACCCGGTGGATGGAGGGGTGCAATAATATGGGTATTTGAATGCTCAACAAACGTGCCAACTGTTCGCTTTTAGAACGAGCAGAACGAGGGATCCCATTGTGATAGAGCAGATAATGCAGTTGGGGATGGGTATAGATCGCATATTCTCCATAAATGGAAGTTTTAGTATAAACCGGTTCTCGTTTTGGATCAGCTGGACGGCGTTGCTGATAAGGATTGTTAATCACATGGGTTGAAAAAGAGGGGAAGGGTTCAACGGGATGTGATCTTTTGTCAGCAAACATAACGGATGGTCGAGGGAATAGAATGAGCAGACCTGAAGTAAACACTAAAAAAAGGATGCAAAAAATGATGGATGGTTGTTGAATAAGGTTTCGCAATGGTATGGTGGCGCTGATGATTAGCATAATCCCTAAAACAATTGTTAACGGGATGAGAAACAGAATACTCGAAAGGAAAAGATTTTGATTCCCGTCCATGAATACGAAAAGCGTAATACCAGTTGCCATACCAATTCCTAGGCAGATGATCCACTGTGCGATACTACGGAGCGTACGTGGTCCTAGAGCAAGGAATGTGACAAGTAATATAGGAAGTAGAATACCAAGTAAAACCCCTTGTGGGATACTCCAGGGAAGCAGCTGGCTCAACCCGCCTAGCTTAAGATTTCCATCAATTGGATTGACTCCTAAAGGAATTCCATTTGAAATATGAGAAAGCATCAAATAGTCTAGTAAAAAGATGATGCTTAATGCGATCGTTCCAACCGTTAGGATGGGTAGTAGATAAAATCGTAACGGAAATATTTGTAGTATGAGTAAACCAAGTATGATGCTACCTAAAATGGGGAGACTGACCAATTGTATTGCAGAATAATGAAGAGAATTGGGAAGTGAAATGAGTATGGATGGCATATGGGTGAGTAAAAAACAGACGAAACTGCATCCAATAACCATGGTTAAAACGGCAATTACTCCTCGAAGATACCGTTGAGACCCATCTGATAATGGAGATTGGGTAATTCGTTTTATGAGATGTGAGTGGGGCTTACCGTTTTTTACCGTATCATTCTCTTTATGAGTGTTTTTTTTGAATGTGGATCGGGTACTTGCACATATTATTCCGATTCCTATCAAGAGCATCACGATCCAGTGTACCCAGGGATGGGTTCCATAAAGCGTATAAAAAGCATCCTTATCAACGAATAAGGAATATGAAATTCCCATTACCATACCTAGAATACAAGAGCCCAGAATTATCCCATATCGTTTTTCTGTTGATGTTTGTTTAGAAAAAGAAATGGCAAGCCACAAACCCATTCCTGAAATAAACAGAATAATAGGAGGTCCCAGCAAGAGCAGATAATATACTATCAGCTGAAAAAATAGGGAGAGCTGATCGACGTGTGAAAAAATTGAAGATGGCTCTGCCTTCGCTATTAACCAATCTGCCAATTCAGGAATGGCTATCAAAGATGTACATCCAAATAAGGCGGAACCGATTAATAGTAAACCCAGTATTTTCAGCGGATGACGTAATGTTTTTGGGAATAATAGGGCAACACATCCCCCCAATACGCTGGCAAGTGCAGTAGATATAAGGATTGAATAAACCACAAGATCACTTCGACCAATCCCATCAAAGATTGGAACGATGCTATTGCTAAGGTAGAGGGTGAAGGAAAAAAACAGCATCCACCCCACTCCCAATCCAACAAGACGTGGTTTGATTGCCTGCTGCATCATTCCTCTCCATAAAAATAGATAGATTAGGGTTTATGAGACATGTTTTTTAAAATTGCGAATGGATCGGTCGTACGTTCGCTCGATGTGATCAGGAAAATAGCAGGCAGGTAATTCACCAGCACGCCGGTGATAAGCAATACATTCACAGCAAATACCTTTACGAGGGCATGGTTCATAAGTACAATTACAGGTTGCCAGGTTCGCTTGTTTATTGTTACATTGTTTTGCCATAGACGATTAGCTCTTTTTTGTTTTTAATTCGTTTGCTCGTTTTTTCAGTCGTTTTAGGCGACGTTTGGCTCGCGCTCGCTTTTCTCGCCGGTTGTACTGTTTGCTCATTCGATTTCTCCTTTCCTATTTGGACGGTCTGTTGCATTCCGTTTGATATAATATAAAAAAAAACACGCTATTTGCAAAGGCGTTGATACATCTGGTGTGCGTATGGATTGGCAGGAAAATGTAAAGAAATAACTGAAAATTCATTAATGGTCCTTATCGTTAATATACCGATCCTGATTATAAAGCGGCGAATGTTGCTTAAAACCACTAAGTTTTCTTCATGATAATCCGAAAATCCAGGTGACGTATACCTCGCTTGAGAACCCTATGTCCCCTGAATTGTAAAACAATCTGGGACTGTTCCTTATGAAGCACTACGTTCATGGAGGAAACATGATTGATCTTAATGGTAAAACCATTTTATTAACCGGAGGAACCGGTTCGTTTGGAAAAAAATTTACAGAAATTGTGTTGGAGCGATTTAAACCCAAAAAATTAATTATCTACAGCCGAGATGAACTCAAGCAATTTGAAATGGGTCAGGTGTATAATAATCCTTGTATCCGTTATTTCATTGGAGATGTGAGAGATGAACAACGGTTGTACCGCGCATTTAATGAGGTGGACATTGTTGTACATGCAGCAGCATTAAAACAAGTTCCTGCATGTGAATATAATCCGTTTGAGGCGATCAAGACGAATATTTTAGGTGCGCAAAATGTAATCAATGCAGCAATCGATCATAATGTGGAACGGGTCATCGCATTGTCAACAGATAAAGCCGCTTGTCCTATTAATCTGTATGGGGCAACCAAGTTATGTTCGGATAAGTTATTTATTGCGGCGAATAGCTATGTTGGTTCGGGAAGTACTCGGTTTAGTGTGGTACGATATGGAAATGTGGTTGGAAGTCGGGGGAGTGTAGTTCCTTTTTTTAAAAATTATAAACGTAATGGTCACCTTCCCATCACCGATGAACGAATGACACGATTTTGGATTACGTTGGAACAAGGCGTTCAGTTTGTCTTAAATTCGCTGGAGCGCATGCAAGGATACGAATTGTTTATTCCAAAGATTCCTAGCATGCGTATTACCGATTTAGCGGAAGCGGTGGCGCCAGGAGTCCAACTTAAGATTATTGGTATTCGTCCGGGTGAAAAACTACATGAGGTGATGATCCCCTTAGATGAAGCGCGAAATGCCTTAGAATTTGAGCAACACTTTACGATTGTTCCAGCAGGGATTCCTGATTTACGAGAAAAGTTAATAAAAACGGGTGGAAAACCTGTGCCCGATGAATACACGTATGCATCGGATACAAATACCGAATGGCTTACAGTAGAACAACTCCGGGATATGATTCAGGTTGCGTAGCACAACAGGGTGCGAATTTTGGGCAATTTTTATGTTTTTTAAGATACTTGGGGTAGTGAC
>CAYPZJ010000219.1:0-8555 GCA_964414635.1 uncultured Spirochaetia bacterium | reverse complement strand
GTACCATGGAAACCGGATACACTACATCTCCGGCGATAATCAATGGGGAGCGGAGACAAATACCGGGAGGAGGCGTGTGTCAGGTATCTTCAACGCTATATAATGTTGTTTTGAGAGCCAATCTGGAAATTATTGAGCGACATAAGCATTTTTCACCGGTCTCCTATGTCCCACTGGGATTGGATGCGACCGTTTCTTATGGAGTAAAGGATTTGGTATTTCGGAATACTAGCGGGCAACCGGTTCGATTCGAAGCATACATTCAAGGAAGCCGGTTGGTGATCGCTTTGTGGGGAACTTCCAAATTGGATTTCCAATATGAAATTGAATCGGAATGGCGAGAACTTCCAGCAGAGGGAGTTGCCGATCCTACAGGATTGCGTGGTGCGTTGGAAGCGTTGGTTTACCGATTGAAAATCCAAGATGGAAGGATTATGGAACGGCAGTTTTTATACCGGGACTATTTTCCACCCCAATATTATTCTCATACGGAGTACTAAGTCGTACCGTGAAACCCCTCAATAGTCCTCATCAGAATGCATATTTTAGGATTCCCACATCAGTACGAATTAGTGTCGTTGTATTATGGCTTATCGCTGTTGGGATCACCGGTGTATATAGCATAAATTTAACAGCCTGTGAGCAGCTCAAAGAAGCACAATATGATCATTATTTAATTGAGCTAGCGCATCGAGCCATTAATGAATATATGAACCAGGGTCAGGTGATCCTTTCAGACAATCGTTTACCGGATGCGTGGCCTGGCGGGTATACCGGTGTTTTTATCACGTTAATGAAAAACGGACGGGTTCGAGGGTGTATCGGTTCCTTTACCCCCTTATACGCCACTTTAGAACAAACCATTATTCAAACTGCTATACGAGCCTTATACCAGGATGATCGTAGTCCACCTATTGAACGTAGTGAATTGAATTCCTTACAGATCATTATCACTATTACCGGAGAAAGGTATATCACACAAGATCCTTATGGGGTTGATTTAATGCGGGAAGGGTTATTAATACGGTATCAGGAGCATGCTTCTGTTTTACTACCCGGTGAAGCACGCACAACCAGCTGGGGTATTCGGACAATGATGCAACAAGCGGGGATTCAATCCCGTGACCAATTGGAATATTATACCTTTCAAGTGGTAACCTACGATGAGCGCTATCTGGAATAAAAAAGTGGGCTAATTAGTACTGAGTGCACATCGAAAACCTACATTATTGTTGCGATAGGTTTTTGCTTGAGAACTGCGGACGGTGGTTTTAACATGATCCGAATTGTCACCCCAACTTCCTCCCCGAATCACTTTTTGTGAAAGGGGTAATTCTACTTGTAGGCGTTCTATAGGATCGGTATCTGCTCCGTCTAACGAACCTTTGGAGGTATCGAAGGTGATTTCCATGTTCGGAGCAGCATAATTTACAGCGGTAATTTGGGCATAGAACTGATCATTTGAACTCGTCGTTTCATCAATCAGCAATTCATAACCAATTTCGTAGGTCTCAGATAAATCCTGCCCGGAGTTAATCCGTAATTGATTGCCGCTTGCTCCCATCACTTCCACAGCATTGGTTTCCATCATATAATTCGAAACAAACCGTAATTGTGTAGGGGGACCACTCAACGTGCCATCGGAAGCCCGAAACTCAATTAAAGTATCCGACCCATCCAAACTAACTGTGATGGGATAGGATATAAAACTGTCCCCCGATGCGGCGGATGGATCGATGAGCAAGGGGGTTGTCGGCTTAAACAAATAGGTAAGGTCAATTCCGACGATTTTAAATTCGTTGTCTTCAGTACCAGCAGCGAAACCCGATCCCGCCGGCTCGATTTGCCACCCTGGTCCCATGGGATCAGTACGATCCTGATAGTACTGGTGTAAATAATAATCATCTACCCATTCCGCTACATTTCCCGCCATATCCAATAAATTAGGTGAGCTACTTACCGCCCCATCGGGAAACATGGCAACTGGAGCAGGATAGGTGTATTGATCCTGAATTGGATCATTGAGGATACCATCCGATAGGGAATCGTAATTAAGTAGCCAGGGCGCTTCATCCACTGTATCTGGATCAGTGATACCCCAAGGATAGGGATTGCCATAATCGAGTGTTCCATTCTGCTTCGCAGCATATTCCCATTCGGCTTCCGTAGGTAAACGCTTCCCGATATACGTACAATATGCATGTGCCTCATACCAGGAAACACCGATGACTGGACTATTGGGTTTGTTTGAATAAATATTTTCGGTTAGATAATCCGATTTCGAGTACCAGTATCGGGGATAGGTTTTATCGGGATCCCATTCGTTTATCGGATCTTCTTCGGTAGTTAACCATTCGACCCCATCACTTCCCCAATTTTCTGAAACAGCACTATAGATCCCATCAGAATAGTCACCGCTTTCGCCAAGCATGGCTTGGTGGAATTGCTCATTTGTAACTTCGGTAGCATCAATCCAGAAATGCTCCGTAAGTACAATGGTGGGACCCGCAACGTTCATATCTCCATTGGTGTGTTCATTAGGATATCCCAGCGTAGCATCACTCCCCATTTTAAATCCAGCCGTGGTGCCAATCTCTACCATATTGGGGTTGGTTGCATCGGGAATCGCCAGAGCACTCACCCCGTCGGAATAATTTCCATTTTCATCATAAGAAAAAAGGGTGTAATAGTATATAGTACCGTTAGTCAGTCCATAATCGTTGTATAAATCCACATCATCTTTTTTCAAAACCGTATCGGTAGTGGATTCAGGATCTGTTGGGTATGCTGTTGTCGAACGAAGCAAGAGTATACCTGTGTATTCCCGTTTGGAAGGATGTTCCCAAGTAAGCCCAACCATTTCGTCTCCTGCATCGGCGTAAAAATGCAGTGGATTCTCCAACGTGTCGGGCGTTGTAGTTGTCTCTGTTGAAGAAGAATTGTTCGACGTAGTAGTTGTTTTCTTAGTCGTTGTCGGTTCTAAAGACGAATTATAGCCTGAAGTATAACTGGTAGTCCCATCTACTGGATCGACTCCTTCTTTACATGTTGGAAAAAGAAACAGGCATAATATCGTTCCGGAAAGACTGAGGAAAACAAACAGGATTAGCCACTTCAATTTGATCATGGGAGGCTCCATTTTTTGGGATAAGCTTTCGGGTGCCAGTCCGAAATGATTGGTTCACAGGCTGAATCAATCAGCTATACAATGAACTAAGTATAATATAGCGTATATAATAAGTCAAGATGCGGAAAAAAATCCGAGTATGGTTCGTTATTCCATTTGGTTCAAATACGGAGCCATTTTCTTCGTTATTGCCAGAATCAGCAAATCGAGATTGGATTTTTCTAACGCCGAAATATAATGCACAGATGTATGAAACTGTTCTGAAATTTTTTGTTGCTTTTCCTTCAATGTTTGCTCATCTAAAACATCTATTTTATTAAAAACAACCAGATAATCTCGTTCTTCCAATGTTTCAGAATAGCTGAATAATTCATTCCGCAACGTTTGAAACACCTCGAATGGATGCTCATTGGTAATATCAATAAGAAACAGCAAGATTTGAGTCCGCTCAATATGCTTCAGAAAACGGAGTCCTAAGCCTGCACCTTCATGGGCACCTTCTATCAATCCAGGAATATCGGCGATGGTTACTGGTAAATGATAATCTAAATATAAAATCCCTAGTTGGGGGGTAAGTGTTGTAAATGGGTAAGCGCCTACTTCCGGATGAGCATTGGTGATTGATGTAAGTAGTGTAGATTTCCCCGCATTTGGTAACCCAACTAATCCAATTTCTGCAAGTAGCTTTAGCTCCAACAGTAATGAATACGATTCTCCTGGCTTGCCTTGTGTTGCTTTTCGTGGAGCTCGATTGGTAGAGCTTTTAAAATGTGTGTTGCCTTTTCCCCCTTTTCCACCCCATGCGATGGTGATCGCTTGCTCTGGTTCTGTCAAGTCCCCAATCAACTCACCTGTTTCTTTGTTATATACCGCGGTTCCTACGGGAAGCTCAATAATGCAATCCTCCCCATTGGCACCGTGTTTGTTTTTACCTTGACCATGATGTCCATGTTCTGCACGATGATGCCGATTTCCCCGAAGATGGGCTAACGTTTTTATCCGACGACGGGCAATCAAAACCACATCCCCGCCGGACCCTCCATCTCCACCGTCCGGTCCACCCTTTGGAATATATTTCTCTCGACGAAAAGAAACACATCCATCTCCTCCATCACCGGAGGTCACCGATATTACGGTTTCATCAATAAAACGCATAATTTACCTAAGGAATGCGAATTTTCGGAAGCTCGGTACGATTAATAGATGAATGTTACATCATCTAAATAGGTACCGAATAAGATTTTTTTCACGGTGGTAGTAACTTCGTTTCGTTCCTGCTGAGCCAGCGCTTCATCCTTCTCGGTGAGCTCTCGAAAAACTGCCTGGAGAGGGTCTTCTGCAAATTCTCGTGCAGGAGCGGGGGGGGCTTCATATGTTGTCAATTCATAACTGACACTAATCACCGTGGATTCATATCCTACCGTACAAAGGGGAGTGATAGATTGGAAGTAAGGATTATATATTAGTTTAGAATTCAACCGATTGATATAATCATAAATTGCTGGGTATTCGATATTACTCAACGAGTATTTCCGCACCGAAAAAACCAGATATTTGGGTTGAACCACCTGAAGAAATGATTCCATAACATTTTCAAGAAATCGGTTTAGCCCTACATGATGGTTCCAGAAATAGTATTCGGATTGATAGGAATAATGATTTGTATACCATAATTCCGATTTGAGCTGGGTTAAGTAGTCTTGTTGGAGAAATATTTGATAAAGCAAATCAGAAAGGGAGCTTAATTCATCCATCTGAAGAACCTGTTCGCCTAGCTCCCCCGCTTCTTTGACGATCTCTTCAACCCAAGCAACCGTTTCCGTTGGCGATTTTTCCTCATCCGATTGTTGCAACACTTCGTACAATAGACTTAGATTTTCTGTCCAAAGGAAAAACGTGGTTGCATATTGCTGTAGCAAATCCTTCTGGGAAACATGAAGTTCCCGCTGATACAAATCCAACAACTCAATCGCTGAAAATTGAATACTACTGGGTATCAATGTAGCCAACTCATTCGATTTAATTTGGACTATCAAACTATTATCCGAACGGTGTTCGATCTCGTTATTGTTAATTTGTGATACAACCAATTGTGTCGGGGTGTGCGTAAGCAGGGTAACAAAATTCAGCTGGTCGGGTTTTGAAAGCATTATTGAATCGGGCTTTTCGTGCTGCTCTATATTTAATCGGGAACCAGGATTACTGAAAATCCGTATTGTAAGATTCGTTCCTTCCTCCGTTTGTTCTGGAATCCCTGCGCTATGAATGTGTTCAATAATAGGATCTGCAGGGGAGGGTAAGATTTGGGGTTCCGCATCGGATGGTTCCAGCACTTCGGTTTCATTCCCCTGAACATCAGTGGGGGAGGATGCCTCGGTATCCGTATTATCTTCACTATCAGCTTCTTCCTTTTCAACGGGTTCGGTATAGGTATTCACAACGATGGTACCAATGCGTGGGGCTAATTCCTGTAGGATGGTTAGAAATCCACCCATTTGATCCGAATCCATATTGGTCAGAACAACATGGATTTGAATCTCGTTAATCGATTTTCGTGCGTTATATTCGATAGCATGAATTCGTTCGAGGATACGCTCCCCATCCCCTTCAGTACCACAATCAATCAGCACAATATCTTCATTCTCGAGTTGAACCAGTGTGCTTATTCCTGTTGTAGGTAAACTTAATACCTCAACGTGAACTGCATCCGATAGGTCGGGTTGTAATGTTTTTCCGTTACTAGTCAACCCTAAATACAACTGCCTATTTACTTTTCGATTTTTTAACAATCCCGATTTATATTGTGAGAGTGAATTATAGTTTAATGGTTCCTGGTATCGTCTGCTTTGGATTTCTAATACCGTTGGGGTGGGTTCGGTTGATTCTTGAACATTGTTGGAGAAACTGATTTTTTGAGTAAATTCGGTAGGGTTATCCCCACCATAAAGGAAGACCGGACCTTCCGTAAATTGAATACCAGCGATAGTGGGGTGGGGTGCAAACATGAGTAGTTCGGTACCACCCCCTGCTCCGCGAATGAAATCCATAAGGCGGATGGAGATCTGATCCATGATAATCGGATCCGTAAGGGCTACTATTTCAGCAGGTCGAGCGGTCTTAAATAAAACCTTAGCTTTTCCTGATGCCATTGCAATCGGTTGGAATATATTATATGCTTCCTTCCCTGGTTCCACCGTATAAATAGGTACCGGAATAACTTCCTGATTGGAAAAAGATAAAAAGGTATCTTCCGGAATAAAAACAATGGGGTGATCTGCATAAATCCAGGTGCTAACAAATAGAAATATACTAACAAGGAATCCAACCATCAGTTTTTTCATATCAATTCTCCGTAGGATTGGGAATTTGTGATCCGTGTTTATCTTAAATTCCCACGTAGCTATTCATAGGTAGAATAATGAAGAACTCCCAAAAAATCAACTAGGATAGAGCTCAAATCAATCCTGTCTGCGTTTGCCCATCCACCTAAAAATAACTATACTTCCAAAGAAATAAACCAGTTGATACTGCTGAAAACAGGATGACTAACCATGGATATACGTTACCTAACCTGGACAGATGTACAAGCATATCTGGAGCGGGATGATCGAGTCATTCTACCTATTGGCAGTACGGAACAACATAGCCCCGCAGGAATCTTAGGAACGGATTTTCTAATCGCAGATGCATTGGGTGCCGCTACAGCTGAACAATCAAATATTTTGTCATTGCCAGGAATCCCTTTTGGAATGGCATTGCATCATATGGAATTCCCTGGAACCTGCTCCCTTCAGCCCAAAACTGTTATAGCCATAATAGAAGATATACTGACATCATTGTACTACCATGGCTTCCGGAAAATTTTGATTATTAATGGACATAGCGGAAACCAGGCAAGCATTCTTGCTGCTTTACCACCGATACTAAATCGGTATTTGGATTTGCGTGTGAAAGTCCGCATGTGGTGGGAATACCCACGAGTAGAGGAATATGTTGAGAACCATTTTGGAATCCAAGATGGGGATCACGCTACGGTAGCGGAAATTTCGGTAACCCATTTTTTATTCCCCGAACAGATTAAATCTTCTGACGTCCCCTACACCGATACACCGTATACGGGAATGGTGATTAGCGCGAAGCAATTTCGAGCACGTTATCCCCAGGGAAACATTGGATCCAATGTTTCATTAGCAAATGCCACTCATGGGAAAGCCTTGTTTCAGTGTGCTGTGGAAGATAGCCTCGATGAAATTCAGGAATGGGATCCGCCCTTAAAGTAGGGAATAACGGTGCGAATTAAAGCAATTAGTGATTTACATATTGGAGATATGACTGCTGCTGACGATTTCGAAATCGATGAGTTATTATTTGTTGAGTATTTAGAAAAAAACTGTGAGCAGTTTGACAAACTTGTATTATGTGGCGATGTATTTGAATGTTGGCAGTCCACTGAATGGGAAATTCAACGGACCAGCTTCCTTAAGATCCTGGAACTTCGCCCCTCACTTTCGTATTTTCTAATCAACAAAATTCAATCCCAGCAAATAATCTATGTTACAGGAAATCACGATGCCATTGTGTTATTAAAAAATTTGCTCCCTGGGGCGTTAGAACGCTATACTGTTATGGAACATGGAGTGAAAATCCTTTTTGCGCATGGGCATCAAGCTGATATTTTCAATTCTACCTTTAATGAAGTAGGACATCTGTTTTCTAAAGCGATGGGATGGTTGCAACGAAACGTGTATCAAAATATTGATCACGAAATCCGAGGACTTCAACGGTTTTTACCCGGGCGCCATGCGAATCCATCCCTTTTCTTTGAACATGCAAAAGAACAAGCGCTTCGGGAGCGATTTCAGATTGTCGTCTATGGACATACCCATCGTCCAATAATTCAACACTGCAACGATCCACAGATGACCTACTGTAATACAGGAAAAGTATGCGATAATAGAAATACCAACTGGGATGAATTGATCCTGGAAATTTACGAAGATGGTACGTATCATACACACCTTGCGAAAGCGGATGTATTGGATTTATAGTTCTCGCAAAAAGCACGACACACATACCCATGATACGAAACGTGTATCATAGGGAAAAGTAAATTAATACGAGGGAAGGAAACAGTATGCTATCTCATCAAAAACTAGTTCAATATGCCCCAGTTTTGCTTTGTATTGGTGTTGCGCTTTTACTTAATGCCCAAATCTGCTACTCGGAGGAAGTTGTGGATTCATTACCTGTTGTAGAAACAATCGTAGAAAATGATATCACCACCGTTAGGAATGCTAACAATGGTTCCGGTCCGCTATGGTGCTATGGGTCGGGGATATTAACCCGGTATGAAGATCAGGTTTTTGTGAGTGTTCAGGATGTACATCCGGATATACTTCCGTTATGCAATACCCGTTGGAAATTATAT
>CAYPZJ010000218.1:0-8623 GCA_964414635.1 uncultured Spirochaetia bacterium | reverse complement strand
AATAAATGAGGAATAATTGCGTTGAGATCAGTTGATAGATTGAAATTGCGCAATCGAATTGGAAAACGCGGTGATTGGGTAAGGAGTTCCAACACTTTGATGATGGCAATTTCTCCAGGAATAGCGCTGAATTGTTTTAGTAAAGGGATATTGGCTTCGATATCCTCTAGAAGTTGAACCGCAAATTCCTGATTAAACAGCTGCCATTTGCAGTCTAATGCGTGATCTTTCGGAATGAGATGCTGATGAATGTAATATTGGCGAGTAAAGTTGTACATTCCAAGGGAATCGGGATTATCCATCGCCCAGGAGCGCATTCGTTCAAAGGAGCAGTCCGGAAGAAAAGAATCCAGTGGTATTAGATTGAATCCATTCGATTCAGCATATTGTAAGGTCGAATCCATAGCATCTCCCATCTAACAGGAGGGTTGTTACCTGGGCTACTCATCGGAACCCTTGTAAAAAATTAAAGTGATTTTTGAAGTTGCTTTTTTCAAGGGTACGTTTTATACTTTTAGTACAGGCTATTGGAAAGTCCACACTCGTTCTTTTCCATTTTGAGGTGCCGCATGAATCTGTTTAGTAACCGTACGTTGTGTTTTATTAGTCTAAGTTTGGTTCTGCTATTACCCTTTTTCTTATCCTGCATCCGCTCCATCGATACCAATACGCCCCATTCCTATTTACAAACCAATTATTTTTTGGTGGAGACCAATTACTTTAATAATAACCTCGCTGTTTTTATGGAAGGTTCTGCCACAGAAGGGAATCTATCTTTTGAATATATTTATGGGTTTAATGGGGGACATCAGTTTTCGGGACGATATTCCATTGATACTTTATGTACCACCCTGTCTATCATGGTTGATTCCATCCATAAAGAAAATCCAGCTTTACCTGATTTATTAATTGAAGAGAGCAGCTGGTGGAATAGCTATGGGATGTTTGTCAGTCAATCCGGAGAGCTGGAACTTCCGACCGGTCCATATCATATACCCGCACGGGATTGTAACCAGGAAGGAATTTATTTGGAGTCGGGAGATGAAGAGGGATGGGTTACATTCACACGGATTGAAAAAACGGTGTATGATGAGATCGCATTACCCTTACTAGCCCAGGAAGAACACATGACCGAGAATCCTGACGGTGTACTCACACTCCCGTTGGATTTCCATCGGCATCAGTATTTTCAGGAAGATGGATCTCCGTATTATGCCGTGGTACTACTTTCTATTAGTAATCATGGTTTATCATCCTATATTCCAGCGATGAATGCTGACAAATCGGGTATCTTACATCTCCGCCAGGTTGTGTCTCTTTCGGATCCATCGAATCCAATCCAAATTTATTATCCCCTTGCTCCAAAGTTAAACGAAGGGACCACGATCCAAGCGAGCCTGATTCTAATAAAATCATTTGAAGATTGTCCCTTTTCCTTGGATGGGGATTGGGGACGACCGGATCCCGATGACGTCTCTGGAAAAATAGCCCCGGGCTATTATTGTATTCGAGCGTTTGAGGTGTGTAAAGAAGCAAATTCGTATCGACAGGCACTAGAGCGGTTAGGTATGATACCTACCGATGAGTATTATAGTGATTCCCCTTATATTGTGCAGCGGTGGATTAAAGAAAGTGGCGCTTATATTCCTCAATTTGCTGTTAGCTATCATATTGAATAATTGGAAAGGCAATATTTGTGCATTCATGGTTTTGGATAGGATTTTTTTTCATCGTAGGATTGGGGTGTGTTACGATTGTGTATGCCGATACAGAACCACCGATTCGTCCATTGGATAAGCCTTACCTTTCGGAAAAAGAATTAAACGAGCTCCCCCCTTTTTCAGATGCATCTCCCGTTCTGCTTGCCTTTCATAATTGGACGGGACAGGTAGGATATCGGCTCCCATTGAATGGTCCCTATCGAATTATATCCATTGTTCCTACCCTTCAGGTATCCTATTACATCCGACTAAGCCCCCATTGGCAGTCGTACGCTGGCTTTCAACTTCACTGGAATATGTATAAACAACGAACCCAATCGGATACTACGTGGTTGGGCACTCCGGTCGTTACGCGTACGTTGATTCATCATTCGGCGTTTGAATTTTTGGTGGCGTATCGGCATTTTTTCTCAAACCAAATGTTCTTACAATTTCAACTGGCAGCAGGAGTGGGTATATATCATCAAACTACCCGGTATACCACCGTTGATTCAGCACCTGTAAATCGACGCTGGTTATTGGTGTTCTCAGCGGAACTGGTTTTACTCCAATTTGGATATCGCATACGGGAACGATTATGGCTGAATGGAAGCATCGGCTTTCGGTTTAATAAAATCATGTTATATACAAGTAAATATCCCTATTTGTTTGAACTTCCCTTACTATTTGGAATTACATACGGAGCCGGCCCGGTGACCAAACTTTAACTCAACCTAGCTTCTAAAGTCCCACCCCGAGTTTGGGGATGAATATCATATTGATGAAGCAATCTGGGGCAATCGCAAAGACTGTGTTGAAATATGCTTTCTTTATTTTGATGAAGATAAGGAGCCCGTGGAAGGTTCAAAACGTCAGTGATCTAAGACCAAGAGGCTCAAGATCGGTTGCAATGTCTAACCAAAACCGGCCTTCGTACATCTAAGTGTAACATGGATACCTACTGAAAAGCACCATGATTACGAATAGGATGAGGATGCAGCAAATATCGAACTCAGCTCCCTAACTTCGAATATAAAAATCAGTTAGGGACTTGACAAATAACATAGGAGGACTTTGTGCTGATTTCATCAGTTTGAGATTCATCCTCACCCCGCTTACGGATATCGCCTACGAATAAAACCATGGATTAACCCTCCGTCCGATGAACCCAGGATAAGTTCAGGGTGTAGGTTAAATCGCTGTGTATATTTTTTTAATACGGTATGAATGTTTTTTTCACCATGCTTATCAAATAAGACCGCAACCGTACCCCCTGCACCCCCGCCTGTAATACGGGCTCCCCAGATACCACGGAAATCGCGAAGATTTCGTACTAGATAATTCGTCTCGGTGGAACCCATCCCACACCGATTATAACTCCAGTTGGAACCATACATAGCATGGGCAGCGATTGTAAAATTGGGGGGATCACCATTTAAAGCTCTCACAAATTGTTCTACACGATGATTTTCGTAGATGGGATGTTCTGTACGGCTTCGTACGGGATATATTTTTTGGGAATCGACTTCGGTAGCGGAATCGCAAAATGTATCGTACTGGGTTAAGAAAGTACTCCCTTTAATAGTAGCAGGAAGGTGAGATTTGAAATAGCGGCAATAGAACTCGGGAGGGATTGAGGCTAGATGCGACCATCTATTCTTCATGGCGGTAGGCATTAGCCGATCAAAGATGATTTGCTTTCCCATGAATGTTGCGATACGTGTTTCAGTATAGCGGCTCCCCCCTATCGAATGTTTAACACCACTGTGAATTCCCGCCACGTATAGATTTGGAGGAATGGTTAAGTATCCCTCGATATCGGCTGGCTGACATCGGATCAACAAGGCTGCGTTTTTTTTCCCCAGCGTTACAGTCAATTGATCCATAAGCCCACACGGAGCTCCAACGATAGAATTTTCCACTTCTTGAGCCAATACAGCTAGTTGCACACCATCCATTTCAATTTTAAAATGCGCTAGCAGCGCCAGCATGGCAGCCACTTCGATCGCGGCAGATGAACTTACTCCCCCACCCATGGGGATCTGGCTGGAACATAGTATAGAAAACCCTTGTTTAGGGGGTGGAATGATTCTATGATGCACCAATACGGGAAGCGCCCCTGCAATATATGCAGCCCAAGCGGTGTGGGGATCTTTTTTAAAATTGGTTCTTACGCGAGTATAGTCTACAGGATGGTCAGAAGGTATAACATCAGGAATCCGACAACGGAATTGGGTAGAAGCGATGTGATCTTCTTGTTGAAGAGTCTCAATAAGGATAAAATCATCATCTCGCTCCTGGAGTGCGAGCACAACTGCCTGCTGAATAGGCATCTCGCAGACAAGCGACCCAGAATAATCGGAAATCCCACCCATTAAATCAAGCCTACCGGGTACCCGGGTTTGAATCACATCCTTCGCTGAATCGAAAAAATTTCGATGGGTTGATTGTACCTGTTCATCAAAAATAGTAATATCGGTATACGGAGAGGGATCGGTTCGTGGAGTAGTAGCAGTGCGAAACATACAGCCCCCTACTTTTTATGACGAACCCGATGCCATTGCCAGGCACTTTCAATAATAGGTTCCAGACTTGTAAATCGAGGTTTCCAACTCATAGCTTTCTGAATCAGAGATGCATCTGCTATCAACTGGGATGGATCGCCTTCCCGTCGGGGTTTTATCACAAAGGGGAGATCCCGTTGGGTTATTTTTTTTATAGTTTGAACAACTTCCATTACAGAAAACCCGGTTCCAATCCCCAAATTATACGCATCGGCGCCAATATGGTTTGTGAGGTGTTCCAATGCGAGTACATGAGCCGAAGCAAGATCCTCCACATGGATATAATCACGGATACAAGTCCCATCCGGTGTATCGTAGTCATTTCCAAAAATCTCTATCTGGGGGAAATGATGAAGCAAGGTCATTAAACAGCGTGGGATCAAATGGGTTTCAGGAGTATGATCTTCACCTATATTATACCGGGTATGGGCACCAGAAGCATTAAAATACCGAAGGGAAACACTACTGATAGTATACGCCCGAAAATAATCCTGAAGCATCCATTCTACAATAAGTTTGGTTCGACCATATGGATTGATGGGCTTTTGGGGATGGCTTTCATTCATGGGGATCGAAACAGGAGTTCCATAAGTCGCACAGGAAGATGAGAAAACGAGCTTTTTAACGTGAGCACGCTGCATGCAATCCAGCAACTGTTTTGTATGAATTACATTATTCTGATAGTATTCCTCGGGCTGATGTACCGACTCACCAACATAGGCATAAGCAGCAAAGTGCATGACCGCATCGATATGCTTGTCTACTAAAATATTCTCAACAAGGGAGCTATTGCTCATATCCCCTTCTACAAAAGGAACATCCTGTAAAACTAAATCTTTGTGCCCCCGCGATAAATTGTCTAAAATAATTGGCGTATGATCAGCATCCAATAATGCAGCAACCACATGACTTCCGATATAACCCGCTCCACCAACAACCAGTACATTCATGACAACACCTCGTTTCTAATGACCCAGACGGTAAATGCTTCAGGGGCATACCGTTTCGTTCCATATTTGCCCATAAGGTACCGAAAAAGAAAAGATTCGTCCACTCATGCATCGGTATTCGATTTCTGGTGGAAGGTTCCCGAATCATGACCAATTCATTGCAAACGAATCACACACCATTCGAATTCAAAGGCGAATAGAAATGAATTGAGGTTTTGTTCCGCGTAGAATTCTTTTTGGAAGCGACCATACAAAATAAAAAAAATGATAAATATAAAAAGTATGTGATTTTTGATGAAAACCTAGTATATTATTAAGGAGATATCAGCAGGTTTCATCATTTGATGGGATGCGCTGTTTTTTATTTTTTACAGCAACCCGATTAATGAGTAGATACTTCTCAACACCGAACCGATTGCATATTGAGGATACCGACTTAATGAGTCACCAAACACGATATACGATTTTTACTTGCCGTTTCATGGTGCTTCTGATTGCTGTATTCTACGGAGTGCCCTATCTGCATGGTACGGATACTTCCTCGCAGCATGATTCGGTACAGCAATCTTCTGCTACAGCGAACGAAGCAGTTCAATTCGACTTATCGGAGATGGATCCGCTCTATAATTTTACCATGGGGATTAGTGGGCAAGCGTTATTCCCAATTCAAAACAATGCGGATCGGATGATGATTTCACCTGGGACGCATTTGATCTTCAATTGGAATCCGAAATGGGTAAAATTCTTTTTTTGGAGAGCCGACGCCGGTATTACGCGGATTGGAATGAAGCATGATCGAACTGCCTTCCTTTCCTATTTGAGTTTGGGATTATATCCTTCGTTTCATTGGAATTTTACAGGAGATTTTGGTTTGTATGTGAATGCGGGAGGGGGGTATCGCTTTGCCACGGTGAAATCAGAAGCGCTTCGTATTCAGGAAAGTGAACCTGTCCCATTTGCAAAAGGTGTGGTGGGAGTGGAATATGCGTTTGAGGAAGTTCCCCTGGCGATTTTTGGGGAAGCGTCGATTTCAGTTATGTATGATCCAGATCGCCCGATCACTACTATAGAAGCGGGTGTTGGTGTTAGTTATCAATTTTTAGATCCAGCAGTACAAGCATTACGACGGAAGCGATTGCAAGTAGAATCCGTGCAGATTGACAATCTATTTGGAGCGTTGTATGCCAAATATAACGAGCTACCGATTGGTACCATAACCATCGTAAATGTGTCCAATCGAACGTTATATAATCTCCGACCTGATTTTTTTGTAGCGAAATACATGGATAATCCGAAAGAGGGAAAGACAATTAAAGAATTAGATCCTGGAGAACGAGTTGAATTGGAGATTAATGCCGTTTTTAATCAACAAGTGCTGGGGATTACCGAAGATACAATTCTACTGGGGAATTTAACCATACGGTATGAAGATCGGGGTGAAGAACGGGAACAGAGTGTATCGAAGGATTTTGTTCTCCATAATCGCAATGCTTTAACCTGGACGGATACCCGTAAATTAGGCTCGTTTGTTACTCAAAACGACGAAGCGGTTAAAACATTTTCAAGAGGGGTTGTAACCCTATTTAAAGATGCGGATGCTTTGTTGAATGAACGACTTATGGAAGCGGTCGAAATTTTTATTGGATTGGGGCAATATGGGATTCAATATGTTGCGGATCCCCAAACCCCGTTTAGTCGTTTCAGTCAGGATGAAGAAGCCGTTGATTCTATTAATTATCCAAGGGAAACGTTACGCTATAAAAGTGGTGATTGTGATGATCTGGTTATTTTATACAGTGCGCTTTTAGAAAGTGTAGGGATCCCTACTGCGTTTGTAACCGTGCCGGGGCATATTTTTATGATGTTTGATACAGGTGTCCCTGCTTCCGATTATGAGGAAATCTCAAAAAATATCAATATGATTCATACCATGGGGAATACGGTATGGGTTCCTGTGGAAGTAACCAATGTAGGGAAGACATTCCTTGAAGCATGGGAGACCGCGTCGAAACAAATTGGTCGATGGTCTGGTACCGATGGACTCGAAATTATTCCCATGACCGCAGCACAAAAAGTGTTTCCACCGGTGGCGTTGTTACCAAGCGACACACAGGTCATTCTACCTCGGATCGATTACATTCGTGCTCAGGTGAGTGAGGATTTTGAAAAAATTGAGGCGCAAGCATCCATTGAAACAATCGAATCATTAGAAGCACAATTACATGACGATCCGGAAAATGTGGAACTCATGAATCAAATTGGTACGCGTTATGCCCGTATCGAGCAATGGGAACAAGCTATTGCGATTTTCAAACAAGCAATCGTACAAAAGGATGATTATTTCCCCGCTTATCTAAATCTTGCACGGGCATATTTGGAAGTGGAAAAGTATCCTGAAGCCGAAGAGATATTATATAAATGTAAAGCACTCCGTCCGGATGATATCAATGTGTATCTGGTATTTGGTGTGCTGTATCAAAAACAAGCATTTTAAACATGCGTTTCATCATTAAGGAGGCAACCGATGAAAAACATATTTCAAGTAAGTCTCGTTACATTGATTATGGTATTCGCGATTGGTTTTTATGCCTACGCGGATGCAGTTGGAACGGTTCATTCCATCGAAGGAAAAGCAAAAATCCATCGCAATATGGATCGTAACACATTTGAATGGGTTCAGGCGGGTATGGAAATTGGTCCCCGTGATGTTATTGTCGTCGGACCCAATTCCCGCGTTCGTGTTATTATCCAGGGACAACGAATTGAATTGACTGCTGGAAATGTATTACCTGTACACACTGTAGCCCGCTCGGGCACTGCTATTCGACACCAGCAAGTGCGGATGCCTAGTGGCAATCAGGGGCAAATTACTGCTGTGGCAGGAGTACGTGCATCTGAAATCGAAGGCGTTGATTTGGGTGTGCTTTCCTGGATTACCAGCTCCAATAGTACGGGGAGTATGGATCAATTCCTTGCCTTCCTAAATCAGCTATTGAATAATAAAGACTATGCTGTCATTATGCAAACGTTGGATGTCTACTTTCAGAATAATGAAAAAACATCCGAATTAGCATTTATTTATGCGTTAGCCAACTATGGTTTTGGATTACACGATGTAGCACTATCCAATTTTCAGGCTGTAACCCGTACGGATGCGAATGCGGAAAACGTAGATTACTTCATTGCGCTGTGTCAATTTAATTTAGGCAACAATGAAGCTGCAATTTCAGGCTTGCAAGCATTTATCGATAGCTATCCCGATAGTCGTACCCTTGCAGAAGCATATTTATATCTGGGATATGCTCAAGAAGAATCCGGTAACACCGATGCAGCCCGAACGGCGTATCAAAACGCGTACGACAATGCTGATTTTGATAGCATTAAAGAATCCGCACAAGCAGCATTGGAT
>CAYPZJ010000217.1:0-8675 GCA_964414635.1 uncultured Spirochaetia bacterium | reverse complement strand
CCTGAAGAATCCATAAAAGAAATTGCATCCTATTTGAATTTGACCCATGCCCAGGTTTATGGAATGGTGAAATACTACTCCATGTTCAGCCTGACGCCTCGAGGGAAGCATATTGTACGGGTGTGTGCTTCACCAATTTGTTCAATGAAACTAAGTGGAGGTTTGATTTCCCACATCAAAGATATTTTACAAATAGAAGTGGGGGAAACAACACCCGACGGATTTTTTACCTTAGAAATCTCCGAATGCTTAGGTCAATGCTCCCAAGCACCTGTATTTCTGGTGGATCAAGATGTGTATGGGAATTTGGCTCCCGACCAAATCCAACCGATATTTGATTCCTATCGGAATACTTGCTAATCAGACTACAAAGAACCTAAGGAGTTGGTTGTGAAACAAGAAAGCCGAATCGCGCTTCGAAACGCTGGTTATATTGATCCCATGAGAATTGAAGATTATCAGGCACGGGGAGGATATGAAGCGTTCAAAAAAGTGCTGACTTCATCACCCCAGGAGGTGGTCGACGTAATAAAGGAATCTGGACTTCGTGGTCGTGGTGGTGCGGGTTTTCCAACAGGTCAAAAATGGCAATTTTCTTTGGATAATGATTCTAAAGATACTTGTGTTATCTGCAACGCTGATGAGGGTGAACCTGGGACTTATAAAGATCGAATCATTATGGAAGCCGATCCCCATACTTGTTTGGAAGGACTGATGATTTCAGCGTATGCAGTAACTGCGCATCGTGCTTATATCTATCTTCGAGGGGAATATTTCTTATCCATCGAACGATTGGAACGAGCGATTGAACAAGCGAAGGCAAATGGATTGTTGGGGGAGCGGATTTTAGGTTCGGACTTTTCTTTGGATGTGCATTTGGTATTAGGTGGGGGATCCTATTTATGTGGGGATGAAACAGCGTTGATAGAATCGCTGGAAGGAAAGCGTGGTAATCCCCGCTTTAAACCTCCGTTTCCTGCGCAGTATGGGTTTCTGGGAAACCCTACGGTTGTTAATAATGTCGAGAGCCTTGCTCATGTCCCTGCAATTATTCAGAATGGTGCAGCATGGTATAGAGGGTTTGGAACGGAGAAATCTTCAGGTACCAAACTATTCCCCATCAGTGGTGATGTGGTTGTTCCGGGGTGTTACGAGGTGGAAATGGGGACGCCATTACTTGAGTTAATTCATAATTATGCAGGTGGAATTAGTGAAAACAAGCAGGCAAAAGCTGTCCTGATCGGTGGTGCAGCTGGATCGTTTCTTCCTCCTGAATTATTTGATACGCCGTTAGATTTTGATTCCTTGAAAGAGGTTGGAGGGGTCTTGGGTTCTGGCGCCATCATTGTTCTCCACGAGGATCGGTCCATATTTATGATGTTGGCGTCCATCTTACGTTTTTTTCAACATGAATCATGTGGGAAATGCATTCCCTGTCGAACAGGTACTCGGCAATTAACAGTACTTCTTGATCGGCTCGCAAGTCAACCCTATTCCAAGCGTCCAGAACTTGTTAATACGATGGTCGATTTAAGTCAGCAGATGGCAAAGACTTCTCTATGTCCTTTGGGGCAATCACCTATTCTTGCAATGAAAAGTGCAGCAGAACATTTTGAGATGGACATTATTCGCTAGACTAGTGAATTGGAGCTGCTACTCTTTTTAAGGAATGTAAGTATGTCACCTTTAAAACAATGCACAATAACAATAGATGGAAAAACCATACAGGCGGCTGAGGGAGCAAATCTTCTACTGGTTGCACATGAAAATGGAATTGATATTCCCAGTTTGTGTTTCCATAAAAAACTAAACCCCACGGGAGCATGTCGACTTTGTTTGGTAAAAATGACTGATCGTCCAGGGTTATTCACTTCATGTACAATGACCGTTTCTGATGGTTTGGAATTGATTGCGTTTGATGAGGAATTGGAATCTACCCGACGGGATCTGCTGGATTTGTTGCTTTCCGAACATAATGAAGCATTTGATGGCAGCTATGAGGATGAGTTTCGAGCTTTGGTTCAACGTTATCATTTAGAGGATGTTGGGCAGCGGAAATTTGTATCGATTTGGCAAGAAGTAGGATATGAAAAGGATACCTCCTCACCGGTTCTGGATTATGATGCTTCAAAATGTGTGAAATGTTTTCGATGTATCAAAGCATGCGATGAGATTCAAGGGAAAAACGTACTATCCTTTGCGAATAAGGGAATTAAAGCCTATATTGTTGGAGGTGTTGGTGTGTGGGGGGATTCGGAATGCGATGGCTGTGGTGAATGTGTCCAACTTTGTCCAACCGGTGCACTTGTAGAAAAACCATTAATCGATAAAGTAAATCTGGATGAAGTGGAAAAACGGGTGCAGACAACTTGTACCTATTGTGGAGTAGGATGTCAGATGGATTTGTGGGTACAGGATGGTAAAGTGGTTCGTGTAACCGGGGTTGATGCCTTTCCAAATCAGGGGAGATTGTGTGTGAAAGGTCGGTTTGGTTATGAGTTTATTCACCATCCCGAGCGATTGACAACTTCATTGATCCGAAAGAAAGGAAAATTTGTAGAAGCAACAATCGATGAGGCATTAGATGTCGTTGCACAACGTTTTTCGGAAATAAAGCAACAGTATGGAGGAAAAGCATTTGCTGGATTTGCATCTGCCAAATGTACGTCGGAAGAAAATTATCTTTTTCAGAAGTTTTTTCGAGCATATCTAGGCACAAATAATATTGAGCATTGCACTCGATTCTGTCATGCTTCGACTGTATCGGCTTTGATGCGTTCCATTGGGAGCGGTGCAGCGGGCGGTGCAATACAGGAATTTGAAAATACAAGCTGTATTCTTGTTACGGGTTCCGATCCGATCGAAACCCATCCCGTTACTGCAACCTATATTAAAGCAGCCGCCAGAAAGGGGATCCCAGTTTATGTGGTAGATCCCCGAAAAACTCCACTTGTGAAATACGCTACCAAATGGCTGAAACAGAATCCAGGAACGGATGTTGCATGGCTCAATGGGTTAGCCCATGTGGTAATAAAGGAAGGAAAGGTCGATTATTCATTTATTGAGCAACGTTGCAACGATGGTATGAATGCGTATGCCGAGTTGGAATCGGCGTTGGAAAAATACACACCAGAATATGTAAGTACGATAACAGGCATTGATGCGGCAGATATTTGGGAATTGGGGCGGGTTATTGCTACTGCTCCTTCTGTCTTCTTTGTAACTGGAATGGGTATGAGTCAGAGTACACATGGTACACAGAATGTGACGAGTTTGATTAACCTGGCTTTAATAACGGGGAATTTGGGGAAGTATGCCGCAGGTATTGTTCCATTGCGAGGACAAAATAATGTGCAAGGCGCTTCCGATGTTGGCTGTGTATCCTATGCGTTTCCAGGATATCAAGCATCGGACGATCCCGCCGTGCTAACAACCTTTGCTGAAGCTTGGGGTATTGATCCTACAAGTATGGATTCAAAAAAAGGATTATCGGCTATTGAAATCATGAATCATGCATATGAGGGTGCTATCCACGCGATTTATGTGATGGGAGAGAATCCGATGCTATCCGATCCCAATTTGAATCATACGCTACAAAGTTTAAAGAATGTTGATTTTTTAGTAGTACAAGATATTTTTCTGACGGAAACCGCAGCGCTGGCGGATGTGGTGCTACCAGCGTCTTGCTTTGCTGAAAAGGAAGGTACATTTACCAATACGGAGCGTCGGGTTCTTCGGGTGCGCAAAGCGGTTGATCCTCCTGAGGATGCACAGTTGGATTGGTGGTATATCCAAGAAATTGCACAACGAATGGGGTTTTTCATGAATTATCACGATACAAGTGAAGTGATGGAAGAAATTGCTTCGGTTTCCCCCAGTTATGGAGGAATTAGTCACCAACGGTTGGAAGCAGGAGGAATTCAATGGCCCTGTCCTACTCCGGAACATCCCGGTACGGCTATTATGTTTAAAGACTCCTTTCCTATTGGTAAAGCGGTTATTTTTCCCGTTGAATTCGAGCCATTGGATGAACAACCGGATGGGATCTATCCGTTTATGTTAAATACTGGGCGGACGTTGTATCATTATCATACGGCTACCATGACTCGAAAAACGAGTACCTTAAATCAATACATCCCGAAAGCCTATTTGGAAATTAATCCAACAGATGCACGGATGCTTACCGTAATTGATGGTGAGAAAGTAAAGCTCATTTCTCGGCGCGGAGAAATCGAAGTATGGTTAAAGGAAACAGAGTTCGTTTCACCTGGGGAATTGTTTCTCCCTTTTCATTTCAATGAGTCACCTGCCAATATTCTTACGGATGATAAAATGGATCCCATTTCAAAAATAGCACGCTTTAAACAATCGGCATGTCGCATTGAAAAAATATCTTAGGGTTTTCAAAAACAAATTAGGGTGAATGGTCGGAGATCGTCCCTCCTCCGAGTAATAGGTCGTCGTCATAAAACACGGCAGCCTGTCCGGGTGTAATAGCAGATAATGGTTGGATGGATTCCACTACGATTTCTTTTTTATGAATTGGTCTAATTATTGCTGGGAGCGGAGATTGTGCAGAGCGGATTTTTATATCCACCTCCATGGGTTGAGAACACCCCGGAATACTAATCCAGTTAAGATCTTCCACAAGGAATTGAGTCCCGAAGGTTTGCGATCGAGTACCGACTACTACTTGATTTGTTTTGGGTTTCACATCGATAACATAAAGGGGTTCGGCATATGCAATACCTAATCCGCGTCGCTGACCACGAGTATAATTCCAATATCCTTGGTGTTCTCCCAATACTTTTCCTTGCTGATCTACGATAGCACCAGTTTTAGGCTCCACTCCCAATAGGGTCTGATAATCACCCCCATAAAAATCCTGGGATTCGGGTTTCTCACTTACTGGGAGCCCGAATTCACGTGCAAGCGTACGGACTTCTGCTTTTGTTTTATCACCCAGCGGAAATACCACGCGGTTCAGCTGTGCTTGGGATAATCGAAAAAGAAAGTAGGATTGATCTTTTGGGAGATCCACTCCCTTACGTAGTATGTATCGTTGCATTGCTTGGTTGTACTCAACACGTACATAGTGACCTGTAGCAAACTTGTCAAAAGAAAAACCTTGATGCTGTATTTCATCGAGTAGGATCCCAAATTTAAACAGTTGATTGCATCGAATACACGGATTGGGAGTTCTGCCTGCCAAGTATTCCTCTTTAAAGTGTTTGATAATGGTCAAGCGGTATTGCTCAGCACACTGAACCACAGAAAACGGGATATGGAGTTGCTTACAAATTGCTCGGGCAGTGTTGATATCCTCGGCTTCATCGGGTCCATAACAAGCATGGCGAAGGGGGACAAAGTCCTCTGGCCCATCCCAGATCGCCATACTGACACCGATCACTTCGTGTCCATTTTGTTTTAGTAACGCTGCTACAACGGAGGAATCGACACCACCGCTCATTCCTACCATAATCCGCATGGCTAACTTTTATCCAACGCTTGATTTATATCATAGATGATATCGTCAATATGTTCAATCCCAATGGACAACCGAATAAGATCCGGTGTAATCCCCCCTTCCAGCTGTTCTTCTGGAGCAATCTGGGAATGGCTTGTTGTAGCTGGATGTAAAGCTAAACTTTTAGCATCTCCCACATTGGCTAAATGAGAAAACAATTGTAAGTTTTCAATGAATCGCTTTCCTTGTTCCAATCCTCCTTTGATTCCAAACGAAATCATCCCACCAAATCCCTTTTTGAGATATGTTTTCGCGGTTTTATATGTATGATGGTTTTCTAATCCAGGATATTTCACCCATGCAACTTTCGGATGCGTCTGTAAAAATTTCGCGGTTGCTAGGGCATTAGAACAATGACGTTCCATCCGTAATGGTAGCGTTTCAATACCCTGAAGAATAATCCACGAATTATCGGGTGAAATACACGCTCCCAAGTTTCTTAATGGAACCAGTCGCATTCGAAGAATAAAGGCAAGTGGGTTTAACTCCCCCAAATCATGAGCATAACGCAATCCATGATAGGAAGGATCGGGTTGATTAAAGAGGTTGAATTTAGGATCCGTCCAGTCGAATTTACCCGAATCGACTACAATTCCTCCAAGACCCGATCCATGTCCACCTAGCCATTTTGTTAACGAATGGACCACAATGTCTGCTCCATAATCAATTGGATTGAGTAAATATGGAGTTGTGAAGGTAGAATCCACAATCAATGGAAGGTGATGTTTTTTTGCAATTACACTAATTGCTTGTATATCGGCTACATTGAGGGCTGGATTTCCGATGGTTTCAATAAATAATGCTCGTGTTTTTGTGTTAATTGCTGTTTCGAACTGGGTTGGTTCGGTTGGATCGACTAAGCGAGTTGTTATACCAAATTGGGGGAGGATATCATGGAGCATGGTGTAAGTTCCGCCATATAGGTTTTTACCTGCGACTAATTCATCACCCTGAGAAAGGATATTAATAATAGCATAGAAAATGGCGGACGTTCCCGAAGCTAATGCGAGCGCCGCAGCACCTTTTTCTAATGCCGCTACTCTTTTTTCCAGAACATCCTGGGTGGGATTCATCAAGCGGGTGTAAATGTTCCCCAATTCTTTTAGTGCAAAAAGATTGGCAGCATGCTCTGTATCTTTAAATACATACGAACTGGTTCGATGCACAGGTACACCGCGTGCCATGCTTGCATCTATCTCATGCCCTGCATGTAAAGCTAGTGTTTCGAGTTTATATTCATTCATCGGTTTCTCCTAGATACCATGTAGTCAACCATACAATCAAACAGTTGAATAGTAATCAAACACGGTTAGTATTCCAATCTATTTGATTTGCTGTCATCCCCTTTATTTCCTTTCTGTACGTTGTTTTCAAATGCAATACGGTTCTTATTTCGGGATAATAGATGCACTTTAATCCTCATCAAATAACCAAGTGCTTAAATAGCGTTCTCCCGAATCAGGTAATATTACAACAATGGATTTACCCTGGTTTTCGGGACGCTTCCCAATTTCTAGCGCAGCCCATACAGCAGCACCTGAAGAAATCCCAGCCAATATTCCATCCATACGTGCAAGTTGTCGAGTCGTTTTTGCTGCATGTACCTCCTCAACCTGCATAATTTCGTCGATGATTTTGCGATTCAGGATATCAGGGATGAATCCAGCACCAATTCCCTGAATTTTATGAGGTCCTGGTCTCCCTCCCGAAAGAACAGGTGAGTCAGTAGGTTCCACTGCAATTATTTGGACTTTAGGTTTCTTTTGTTTTAACATCTCTCCAACACCTGATATGGTTCCGCCTGTACCGACCCCCGCAATAAATATGTCAATGGTCCCATCGGTGTCATTCCATATTTCTAATGCCGTAGTTTTTCGGTGGATTTCAGGATTTGCTTCATTTCTAAACTGTTGCAGCATGAAGCCATTGGGATATTCGTTCACGAGTTGTTCTGCACGTTCAACAGCACCTCGCATCCCGTTTGTTCCTTCGGTTAATACCAACTCAGCCCCCAAAATATGTAATAGTTTTCGTCGTTCAATACTCATGGTTTCCGGCATGGTAAGAATGAGTCGGTATCCTTTTACAGCACAGATGTATGCCAAGCCGATCCCTGTATTCCCGCTTGTGGGCTCAATGATAATAGAATCCGCTCGAATCTGTCCTTGTTTTTCCGCATCTTCAATCATTGCCAAGCTAATTCGATCTTTTATTGAAGCAAGGGGATTTCGACTTTCGAGTTTAGCATAGATTTTCACGGGTAGATGCTGTGAAATACGATTTAGTTGAACGAGTGGTGTTTTCCCAATTAGCTGGGTAATATCAGCAGCAATATTCATTTAGATCTCCTTTTTTTAGGCTTCCCTTGGTATGCAGAATCTTTGTTAAATATAGTACATTATTTGTTCTTCCACCTGTTGTTGATATCGATCCAACATATCCTGTAATGTAATATCCTTTAATGTGTTACGCATACTTGAATCCAATGCTTCCCAAATAAAGCGGGAAGGGCAGGATGGCTCTTGGGGACAATTCCTGTTAGGATAGAGACAATCAACCGGAGCGATATCACCTTCGAGGAGTTGCACAACTTCTAGAAGGGTAATATTCTTGGGATGCTTTGCCAAACGATATCCTCCAGCTGCACCGCGCACGGCATCCAGAATACCCGTACCCTTCAGTGGGATAACCAGTTTACTTAAGTATTTTTCCGATATCCGTTGTTTTTGTGCAATATCTTTAAGTAATAAGGTCCCATTTCCATAATGTCGGCTGAGTTCAAATAGCATTCGGACACCATATCTGCTTCGAGTGGAGAGTTTCATATAAAGACTACCAAATAACTCATAATGGTAGTAAATATATCAACCGCTAGAAACATTTTCAACTCCTTTTTTTTTTCCCCACTCGGCTATTATATATGCAACGTGAGAAGATTTTCTGAGCATTCTCTTAGGGAATATGGATTTCTAGAAATGTTTAAGGTACTTTGTTTTCAGGTATTATTTCGTATAAAACGTATAATGAGACTGAGTTAGCCAAGCTAAATTGGAATCTGGATATTTCTTTTTAATGATTGGTTGCAAAATATTTTCGACCGTATTATATTTCATAGATAATAGGAGAGCCTGGGATGGAAGAGAAAAGT
>CAYPZJ010000216.1:0-8683 GCA_964414635.1 uncultured Spirochaetia bacterium | reverse complement strand
TCTGAGTCCAATTTACGCTGTAAACGACTCATTTTAAGTAGTATTACTCCCGACGCATCCCCCAATTCCAGCACCCGCACATAATCTGCCATTGCGTGGGATAAATCCTCATGTGCTTCGTAGGCATTTCCTCGTGCGAGATACATCGCTGCACTATCTGATTTAAGATCAATAGCCTGGGTAAGCCAGCGAATGGCTGCTTCCCAATCTCCCATTTGAATATAGGTTTTCCCCAATTCAAACGGATAGGTTACTGTTTCAGGATGCTCATTCGAAAGTTGTTGCATTAACGTAATAGCGCGACTGAATTCGCTATGCCTCCGTAAAACATATGCAAATGCCAGGATAAACTGAGGATCATTATCTGATAGAGCAATGGCTATTTGATACCGCTCAATAGAGGCATCCAAATCACCCATTTTTTCTAAACAACTTGCCATAATCAGTTGAACACGACTAAGCTTGGGAGTATCTGGCTGACATTGTGATATAAATCGCTGAAGGGTGGAAAATGCAATATCAAAATCGTTGCTGCGATATGCATGCAATCCATTTTCTAAAAGGGTCTCACACAAAGTATCCGCTTCCTGAGCAGTACTTATCATAGGGACTATGCTGATCAATCCAATTAGAAAAGGCAACAAGAAACGTAATTTATTCATCGTTTAACTCAATATGTCCTTTTTACATCTTCAAACGTAAAAAGATGGATTTCATAATAACTAGTAGATGGAATCATCTCAGATGGAGAACCCTAATACACTACCATTCCTACTTGTGGAATTAATCCGTATAATTTGGTTCTGTAACAAATATATGAGGTGTGTTATTCAACGGATAGTTAATATGATCGTTGGAACCACCTTCCCAGTAGGGTTCTAATGGTATAGATTTGAGGTATCCAGCTTGGAAATCTTGAATTTGGAGTTCTGTAAAAAACAGCTGCTTTTCTAAGGGACCAATTGCCATATTAAATGGGATATAAAAGAAACATTCACCCAATATCTCCTCAACATATTTCCCCAAGTATGGATCACCTGATTCAGGATCGATGGGTGGGTCATCGGGATCATAGTATTGCCATACACTTAGTTTTGAATCAATTCCTGTTGCATTACCTATATCAAACCAAAGAAGATAGCGGTTCTCACAAAATTTTACGGTTACCATTCCTGTTGGATTGGTGAATTTACCCTTTGCAAAATTCCCTAAATACGTTCCATCCGCTAGATCAAATACATTGATGGAATTCTCATCTTCATTTAAAGCGCCGCTATCAACACCATCGGGTTCAAACCCAATAACTGGCATAAACAACAACCCTAATTCCGTATCAATCGCTACATCAAAACTACTTGAGGACCAAAATGCGCCGGAATCTTCAGCCAAATAAGACTGTTCAAATTCCCAATCAGAATCCAATACATCATTAGGATTCACGCGATAATCCATTCGATGGCTATCTACGATGGGTTCTGCTCCTGTTCCGGGTTGATCCGCCCAAAATAAATCATCCCCATCGAATACCAAACCACTAGGACGTACTGTCCCCAAATCTGGGGTCAGACTGTTACTAAGATGAAAGGTCTGAAGAAAGTTAAATGCTTCCAACGCTTCATCAAACTCATAAACTGTCACGCCTCCCTCGATTCCTTCTCCGCTTTGTTCGCATTCCACACGACTACATGCACTCCAACTAACCATCAGCTGATTTGAATTGGGATCGTAGGCTATATCATTTAATTCTCCCGCTTCTTGTCTCCATGAGTAGTTGGATTTTGATTTACCAATCTCAGTAAGATCGCCTGTTTCAAACAAACGGATGTGATAATTCTGAATTTCCTCGACGGTTACAAAGACATACTCTTCCCATACCGCTAATCCGCAGGGATTATTATAGATCGGACTCGATTGGGTGTAATCATCACAAATCCAATCGTAAAGGGTTAATTCACAGGCAGGGGATTTTCTACCATCACACGTATCAGCACCAGGAACGGTAGCAGAAACCGCCCAATATACGGTACTACCACGCAATTGACTCGTTTGACTCGTGGTCAATTCATACCGATATGTATCATTTACTGGTTCATCATATTCTGCACCGGTGCAGGGATTCAATGGATCGGGATCTGATGCGCTACCAGGACAAGCGGGTAGTACAATGGGTGTTTCAAAAATCGGTTCCCCATAATTTTGAACCTCATCTCCCGCATCCGGGTCCAACAACGGTGGATACCGATAAAATTCCAACGTATATTCGGTAGCTTTTGGAATAACCGTCCATTCAAAATATTCTGGTTTAATCAATGCACACGATCCACATGGTGGATTTACTAATGCAGGAATTACATCCTCTAATACCGTAAATGGATCTGCGGTTTCCCAAGGGCTATACAACGTTCCTACACCACAACTGTCGTCTGCTGCACGAACCCGCCAGAGATATTCCTTTTGTTGATCCAATTTTATAGGTAGTATTAAACTTTCTGTGAAACTGTCTTCTGGAGATAAATCAGCCGGCATCGTACTCATATGGGTATCTGCAAAAAGCAAGGTTCCTGTTGTATCCGTACCTTCATACAATTCAAGTTCATAAAACTCGGCTCCAATGACTCCATACCATTGAAGCGTAGGTGATGCTGTACAGATTAGCGTTCCATCGGGGCTAATGATCTCAGGTTGTTGCGGGTGCAGATAAACGGGCATCGTCAACGTCTCAGTGTTATCCCCACAATCATAAAATGTAAATTCAAACGTTTGGTCGCATCCTAAAGCCATTTTAGAAGGAAGATGTACCGGAAGGGAGAATTCTGGACTACTGGACATGGTACTATTAAAAATAGAGACCGTATCCGTAACCTCTCCCGTTGTATTGTTGGTTACAATAACTTCTGCTTGTACGATTCCTGTTGTATCGGTGGTGTCAATCGTGAAATCCAAAGGATGCCACATATGGCAGCGGGGATCTAACGTTTCACAATTCCCATTGGTGCTGGGATTAACCGAATCGGAATCGCAAACGCAGGTATCCGTTTCGCCCGGCAGATCCACGGTAGCTATCGGGGAATCCCCATCATTAATAAAAAAATAACTTTCGCTTCCATATGTGTATTGAAAATCGTTTTTCGCTCGTACTCTCCACGAATAGGGGGAGGGAGAACAGGGTAACATACCTGCAAATGTCGAATCGGGTTTCCATGAGGAAGTAGTAAGTAATTCTGGATTAGTTTCAACTATAAATTCATTGATAATAATTTGATACCCATCCGCAGCATCGCTGGTTGTCCATTCGAATGTAATTTCTGTAATATCGGTAAAGGAAATGGATTCCTTTTGATTATACGCTTCAGTTTTCGAGGAAATCACCGCTTGTCCGTTTAGTCCGAGCTCGATTTGTGCGAAATCTATGTATTCTTCACAGCTCCACGTGCTAAACACAAGTGCAATCATTAGTATCAACATGGATGAAAGGGGGATTCGAGATATACGTGTGGGATTCGTCTGATTCATCATTCGCCTATCCTTAAATAAAAACCTTCTACAAATTCCGTTTTTATATTATAATACATTCAGTAAAGACTTCCAAGCCTTCGTTAGGGATTTGTATGTTTTTTGTTAACCCAATCCTCTTTGATGTATGCAAAGGGAACATAGAAACGATCCTTACACTCCTTAAAAAAGAATACAAACGTATGCATTCAGAATTTCATCCAATGGAAAGTAAAAGGAGACTCCCATGATTGCAGTGATTCAACGTGTGAAACAGGCTAGCGTCCAAGTGGAATCAGAAACCATCGGAGCGATAAATGCTGGACTCTTAGTGTTACTGGGTGTTCACACGGATGATAACGAACGTGATATTGACTGGATGTGCCGGAAAGTAGCTCAGCTACGGATTTTTAATGATGCAGAAGGTAAAATGAACCTAAGTGTCGGGGATATCCATGGAGAAATCCTTGTTGTGTCTCAATTTACATTAGTAGCGGATGCTCGGAAAGGGAATCGCCCGAGTTTTATTCATGCTGCCGATCCTGAAAAAGGAAATCACTATTACGAACTATTTTGTAGTCGACTGGAAGAGACGTATTCGCTTCCTCCCGTACAAAAAGGTAAATTCGGTGCAATGATGGAGGTATCTCTTATTAATGATGGTCCCGTAACGATCGTACTTGATTCATTCGTTGCTCGCACTGTCTGAACGGAGGGTAAGGCAGGTTGTTAAATCCTGAAGCAACCGGGCTAAAATTTCATCCGAAAGGGTATACGTTACCTGGATACGATTTTCATCCATAAATGCAAATGAAAAACGCTTAAGCGTTAGACGAGTACCTCCATTCAAAAAAATCTCAAAGTAGTGTTTCTTATCATCGATTTGAGCTGGTTTCTCGCTTCGTAGCTGTGCTTGATTCGTGGACGTATCCCATTCAACCAGTCGCATTCGTTCGGGGAGATAGGTGATTGTCTGTTGAACAAAGTCGATTTGCTTTTTGATTCGTTGCTCATCTTCATCTATGTTTTTGTGCACCAAACTTAATTCATTTATGATGAAGCTGTATTGATCCGCGCTAAAGAGTTTAATCCTTGTTGTAATGGATTCTCTTTCCACGTTGAGGATTCTATTTCGTTCCCCATTATATTGTGCTCGAATTTTTCCAACGATATCTTGTCCGGTTTTCATGATTCCCTCCTCCAAAATCAAAACCTGCTCTTTTATATAGTCAATCCAAAAGCCTGTACCAAACGATTCCATATTTTCACTTAATCCTGCAGTGTTCACTTGATTTATCAATTAATGCACCGCCATCTTTTCTATTAAGAAACCAATTGAAGCAACAGGGATCGTATGCTCATCTAGAGAGTATAACCTCTTTTTGGTAATTATCAAATTGATATGGAATGTTGGGTGGGATTTTAGTTTCGGGTTAATTATTCTTCAAACTGGGTGGGTTATCGCGTAAAAATAAGTGGGAGCATGCATTACACAACAACCCACCCCTACAGTTTTTTGGATGAATTCGTAAAGGCAAGTTATCTTATTATATATACTTATGTTTGATTGAGTCTATAACTTGCCCTAAGGCTTCTCACAAGAATAAATATACCAAAATTAGGCTGTCCTCAATGCGAACGTAGTGAAGCTATCTCTACTTTGAAAAGAGATTGCCTCAGTTTACCAATACTGATAACCTTATTACATTCCATTTTCGGAAATGAAAGACGTGTGTGCTGGATGAAATCCGTTTGGAGCGTATTCCAGTTCGATCACAGGGAGGTTTCACATGGTAACCCTGAGTTTTTTTGGTGCAACCGGTACCGTTACCGGGTCCCGGTATTTATTAGAAGTTAAACAGGAGAATTGGTTGATTGATTGTGGCTTCTTTCAAGGCAAAAAAGAAGACCGCCAGAAAAATTGGAATCCCTTTCCCATCCTCCCCAGCGAAATCCATCGAATATTTCTAACCCATGCTCATTTGGATCACGCAGGTTTTCTACCTCGTTTGGTAAAACAAGGATTCAGAGGACCCGTTTACTGCACGGATTCAACTGCTGACTTGCTCGAAATTATGTTGTTAGACAGCGCACATATTCAGGAAGAGGATGCGTATTGGGCAAATAAAAAAGGATTCTCCAAACATAAGCCTGCACTTCCCCTATACACAACAGAAGATGCAAAACAGGCTCTCACATACATAAAACCAGTAACCTATGGTGAAAACATCCACCCCATATCGGATGTTCGTGTCAAATTCCGGGATGCGGGGCATATTTTGGGTTCCTCGTTCTTGGATTTTAAATTTGATACCCCCCACGGAAAACGGAAAATTGTTTTCAGCGGTGATCTTGGACGACCCAATAAACCAATCCTACGAGATACAAGCCAAGCATTTAATGTAGATTATCTGATTGTTGAATCAACGTATGGTGATCGACTTCACGATGAACATGATTTAAAAAAGGAATTGGAAACCGTGTTGAACGAAAGTTTTAAACGGAATGGAATGGTGCTAATGCCTTCCTTTGCAGTGGGACGCACACAAACCCTGTTATATATGATTCGAGAACTAGAAGAGCAAGGCAGGATCCCTTCTGTACCTGTATTTGTGGATTCCCCTATGGCTGTAGATGTTACTGAAATATTTCGAAAACATAGTGCAGATCTGAATTTAGCAACCCGCGTAAAAAAATTGGAAGGGACAAAAATTTTCACTCCTACACAGTTAAAACTATGCCGTACACGAGATGAATCCAAACAAATCAACCCGATTCGAGGGAAAGCGATTGTTATTTCTGCTAGTGGGATGGCAACGGGAGGACGAATTCTACACCACCTTGCCCAACGCCTTGCTCATCCAGAAAATACGGTCGTATTCACCGGGTATCAAGCATATGGAACACGCGGACGTACTATACTGGAAGGTGCCAAATCGGTTAAAATACATGGACATCACATTCCGATTAAAGCGCAAGTAACCAACCTTCATGGATTTAGTGGGCATGCCGATTGGCGTGAAATCCTTGCATGGTTGATGGGATTTAATAAGGAACCCAAGCAGATTTTTATTACCCATGGAGAACCAGAGGCTAGCTCATCACTTCAGGAACATATCACCCAGCAATATGGCTGGGTGACGCATATACCATCATATGGACAACGATTCACCCTGGATATTTCATTCTAAACTCGGATGCTTCCATTATCCCAGAATACGTGAGCCCATTTCATATACATCTTTTGAAAGATTGTCTGTATTCAAAATCCGCTTAAGCTGCTTCTCTATCAATGTTTGACGACCCTGATCAAATCGTTTCCAGGTACTAAATACACTTATAAGGCGTGCAGCCAATTGAGGATTTGCTGTGTTCAGTTTGAGTACAATATCTGCAAGGAATTCGTATCCAGATCCTGACTTATCATGAAAACGAACGGGATTCCGACCACAGAACGCTCCAATCAAAGCTCGTACCTTGTTTGGATTGGATAAGGTAAAAGCGGGATCTTGCATCAAGCGCTTAATTTCATTCAGTGTATTTTGTAAAGTAGATAGGGCTTGAATGGAGAACCATTTATCCAATACCAAAGGTTCATTCTCCCATTTAGAGTAGAAATCGTTTAAGGCATGAATTCGTTCGGATGTATCGGAGTTAGACAAAGCAAGTAAGCCTGCGATTTCATCGGTCATATTATTCGCTTGTTGGATTTGGTTTAAGCAAAGCTGCCGATAGGCTGGGGTATCGAGTTCCATTAAATAAGCGAGACAGAAATTCTTGAGCTTACGCTTCCCAACACTCGTTCCGTCGATTGAATACGCGCCAGGAGTCTGATTTTCATCGTATATCTGTTTTAATACCGGTTCAAGCGCTACTGCAATTTCTTTCTGCACGAAGCTACGCACCGTATGAATGGCATTGGGATCCACTACCTCACAAAAATCACCAAGATAGACTTCATCCGAGATCGTCAGTGTTTCCACAATCAATCGTTTATCCAAATCCGGATTTGTAAGTACCGATTTGTAGGATTCAATCAACTTCGTATCCAACTTGAGCGGTTTTTGTTGCTTGTAATCCTCTAATAAGCGCATGATCATACGTACGGATATTTTCTGAGCAGCATCCCAACGATTAAATTCATCGGGGTCATGACTCATAAGAAATGAAAGATTTGCATCCGTATATTCATAATTTAGCTTTACTGGAGCCGTAAAATGACGTAGCAATGAGGGAATCGGTTTTTCTGGAACATTAATGAAGGTGAATGATTGTTCCGCTTCTTTCAGCTCGATGACGTAATCCGTTCCAACTTCCAAACCATCAGGAAGGATCAAGGGGAGCTGATTCCCTTGTGTATCCAATAATCCCATACGGATAGGGATATGAAAAGGTTCTTTATGATCTTGCCCTGGCGTAGGTGCACAGGATTGTTTGATTGTAAGGACATATTCTTGTTTGGACAAATTATACGTATCGTAAACGTCCAATACAGGTGTTCCCGCTTGAGAATACCATCGTTTAAACTGAGAAAAATCAAACTGATTCGCATCTCCCATGGCTTGAATAAAATCATCGGTCGTAACGGCATGCCCATCATGACGATCAAAGTATAGATCCGAACCTTTACGAAAACCTTCAGCACCTAACAGATTGTATACCATCCGTACCACTTCTGCACCCTTGTTGTAAATAGTTAACGTGTAAAAATTATTGATTTCCACATACGATTCGGGACGTACATTATGGGCTAACGGACCAGCATCCTCCCGGAACTGGTGGGATCGAAGAATGTTTACATCTTGAATCCGTTTTACTGCAGCCGAAGTCATATCGGCTGTAAACGATTGATCACGAAAAACAGTAAATCCTTCCTTGAGACTTAGTTGAAACCAATCCCGACAGGTTACTCGATTCCCAGACCAGTTATGGAAATACTCATGGGCAATTACTCCTTGGATCCGTTCATAATCCATATCCGTAGCAGTCTCAGCTTTTGCTAAAACCATTGATGAATTAAAGATATTCAACCCTTTGTTTTCCATCGCTCCCATATTGAAATCATCCACCGATACAATCATAAACAGGTCTAAATCATATTCTCGTCCATAAACTTCTTCGTCCCACTTCATTGCTTGTTTCAATGAATTCATCGCCTGATCGCACTTATCAATGTTTTGCTTTTGAACAT
>CAYPZJ010000215.1:0-8701 GCA_964414635.1 uncultured Spirochaetia bacterium | reverse complement strand
GTTGTCACCTTAATTATCCTGAAAGTAGTCCAATCAATAGGGGGTCAGTACAGTATAGTGGAAAAAAAAGATTTGTCCTTGATTTGCATCAAGGAATGGTAATTATGAAAGGTTTCCTTGTGTACGAAGGTTAATTTAATATGTTGATATGTGCTACATATGTGCCACCAATCTTCATCGTGCTTCAAATCGTTATTCATGCACCCAGGCATCCCAATCACCAATCTGATAGGCTTGATAATACCCTTCAATCAATGTACGTGTACGATACCATCCATATATTGCTCGATCTTGTTTTTTTACAATCGGAAAAGATTCCAATATATACCCAACTTGTTTTATTTCGATCTTATACAACAGAAAAAACAACGCATCCAATTGGCATTGAAGATGCAACCGTCGTTCGGGATCCCATGGATACGGTTCTCCCAAATAGTCTAAATCTTTAGCAACCGCTTGTATGGAATAAGCGGTATATACCAATTCGAGTACCCGGGGTTTGATGAAATCAGAAAGATCCATCCCCTTAAATTTGGATAGATAGAATTGGGGTGGAAGCACAGGGAGTTGTTCCACAATAAAAAAATTAAGATTTTGCCCTCCTACTTTTGTACGAACGATATAATCCAATACAAAGGAACTCAGATTCGCCAGTAGAAGGTACATTTTATTTGGGAATGTGCGTGGAACGATAATCGGTAGCGAGTTTCCCATAGCGCAATAGGGGAGCGCAGATGTAATAAACGTACGCCGATTACTTGGTGCACATACCTGTTTATATCCAATAACCCATGAATTTTCTAATTCAGATAGTCGATTTATCACGATTTGCTTATCCACCCAAAAGCGTGGCACTGGCATAAATCGTGGATTCGCATGGGCAGTTAGATCGGTTGGTACCGAAGAAGCAGAACGATGAAGATTTGTAGAATCCACCCGAATCGTAGCCGCTCGATAATCCCATAATTGAATCATCTTCCCTTCATATAACGGTAGATAGCACTCCTGTTCCTTGATATACTGGTTGTATTCATTCCGAGTATAGCCGATAGCTTCCAGTTCAGTTGATGTGCTAAAGAAAGATGAATCATTCGTCATATGAAACATGCTTTTTAACCTGATTTCCCAGGGATTAGACTTAATACGATTGGTTTGTCGGGTTATTAAAATCGGGATTGTTTCATAGATTGATTTCGTGATCTGAAAATCAATATAATTGCGAAACATAGCCACATTTTTTGTATTGGGGTTAATTAAAGAAAAGTCCTTATTTGATAACTGTATCTGTTTTTCAGAATCCGCCAATTCAGAAAGATCATGTAAATAAAATGCCGTTAGTAAATTTTGAATAGCAGCACGATGTCCCCCCAGAATTACAATAGAATATTTGAAACTCTTATGTATGTGCTGGAAGCTTCCCTTTTTGTTTTCAAAATCAATAAGCTGTACCAACCGGTTGTCAATTACAAGTTTTTGAAAAAAGGTTCCCGAAGTTTGATCTGTCGCAATACCACTGGGTATGACGAAACCCACCCTGCCAACCTGGGAGACAAGGTGAGTAGCCTGTTCGGTCATCAGCGTATAATAATTCAGATCGCCTTGACCAAGCAGTGGAAAACGGTTACTGGCACGAATGAAATGACTAATGCTATCCGCCTTGTTTTTAGCCTGGATATATTCATCCCATAAGGTAGGATTCCATGTTGGTAAGCGTTTGATTAATGCTTTTCGTTTAGAAGCTGTTGAAGCTAACGCTATTTCTATATTTCGTTTCGCGAAGAATTCGTTCTCCTGCAATTTTACTCGTTTCCAGGGAGGATTTCCAATAATACAATCAAACCCCGGTGTAGGGTGCTCATTATCGTTTTCAAAAAACCGTTCTGGAAATTCCAATTCCCAATGGAAAAAGCGTAGTTCCTGTCGAATTTGCTTTATTTGTTCCACACACTCGTTCTCGTTTTTATCTAACCTTCCTACTTTTTGGATGAATGCTTCCCCGCTATCGCACACTGACCAACCAGATTTAAAATCAACAAGTTCGTTTCGCTTAATGAAATATTTACTAAGATATACATCCAATAGTAAGTTGTACGGTGCTAGTACCTGTTCTGCACGGGCAAACCACTTCTGAGGATTATCCACTTGTTCAGTAATGGAATTCGTACGAGCAACCCACTGATTATACTGGGTAAGTGCAGATTTCAATCCTTGAAATGGACTATCGGCTCCTGACGAAGCGAACCAGGAACAAACGGTTTTAATATCTGCACCAATCAGACTGTTTCCACATTTTAAATGGTGACCCAAAAAGGATAAAGGGGCGCCCCATGGAAAACAATCCAGCCATAGGGATAGTTTGGCTAATTCTACTGCCATGGGATTACGATCCACTCCATAGATACAGCGTTTCAAAACCATCTGCTTAATTAAATTGATATCGGTTAGCGGAGATGTATCAATCGATCTACCTTGCTTTTGGGTGTTGTGTTTGATTTCCGAACGCGTCCGGTCCATTTGATTCAGCACCGGATTGTTGGGGTACTTGGATAGGAACATAATGATACGATCACTCAGATAATCCGCTGCATGAACCAAAAAGTTTCCGCTACCCATAGCTGGATCGAGAATAGAAATAGAAAAGAGGGTTTCAAACAGTTCTCTTTCCAATTTTTGTATGCGATCCCTCGTATGATGCTGACTGGTCGTTTCCCTTTCATAGATTTTCATTAACTGCTCTGTTTTTTTAAAGCGATTCTCTATTACCGTTCCTACCGTATAATGTACGATATGATTCACTATAGAATCTGGAGTGAAATACGTACCTGTTTGTTTGCGTTTTCGATTCGAGTATTCTAAATAGAGTTCTCCTTTGTTTCGTTGTTTTTGGGCTTTCTGATCGCCTTGCATGGATGTGGGAATCCAAACCCATTTCCCTTTCTCTTTGATGCAAACCATCGGTTCTCGCGCGATTCGTAACTGTAATTCCAAAAGTCCTTCGTAGATATCACCAAGTTGTCGTACATTTAATGAACTGTAATCAATGCGCTCCACCTCTCCCTTGTCGGATATGCTGAATTCTGTAAGGATTTGAATAACCATAGCAAATTGGGGATCTGGAAGCTTATTTTGTGCCAAAAATGGATGCGCCTGCTCATTAAATAATTCCCCTAGATAACGAAATACATGCCGTGTTGAATCCCCGTTTTTTATGATTTTACACAGATTATTGAATTGTGACCAATATTTATATGATTCAAACGAAAGACCTTGTTCTCCAATCCTGTCCCGTTCCCGCCGCATATCCAGACTCAGTTTCATTAGGCTAAATTGTTGATAGGCTGTTCTATTCAACGGGATTACAGCTCTGGATTCAACGAAAAGAAGAAACAGAAGGCGATAGAGTAAGATCAGACACCCGTTATATATTTCCTCTACCGTTTTATCTGTTTCTTGTTGGATTTTACACACCTTTTTCCGGTACCATAAAAACCCACCGGCAAGTTCCTCCATCACGCCATCGAATATCCTTTGTTTGAGATAAGCCTGGATGGTGGCGGCATAATCCCTACTACTTTCTAGATGCTTTTCCAGCCATGATTTCCCAAGAACGGGATCTCGAGTAACTGCTTGTTTACAGAAAAATAAATAGAAATATTTATACGATTCCAGATCACCTTCTATGATCATGCGTTCTAAATCGATTTCGTAAAAATGTTGGCATTTCGATTGGGTACCATAATAAAACAAACGCCATTTCGTTCCATTTGTAAGGATACCCCATTCAATGTTTTGATTAGACCGAGCGTGTGCATCGTTTAGAAGCCGAACCAGCTGGGCAGTGGGATCCTGGGAATCATAGGAATATCGCAAATCCCTATCATTTAACCTCCTGCCCCATTGTTTAACTTCCAAGATAGCACACGCGTGGTTATAGTGGTCGATAGGAGCAGCTGCGTTTTGATTCCGTATTCGATTGCTATCAACAAGAAGATAATCTGGTTGGGTTTTGGGGGCACTTCGTTCCGTGTTGGATAGTACAATCCATTCAAATCCCAATTGCTTTAATAAAGGACGAATGAGGTTGGTCTCAAGGTCGGTTCGATCTCCCACACGAATATACTGGTTTTTAATTGCCTGAAAACATTTCTTACAATAGGCGAAGGAAGCTGCGATGGGTGCTTCCTGTTGAATCCAAAGGTATGAATTTTTGGGAAGCTGGTGGTGTAAATAATATGTTGAAAACAGTCCCCGATTATCATATTGATACATCGTTTGATTCAAAACCGCTCCCAGTTATTCCCATTGATATATCCACATAAAATTTGAAGGTTCCATTCATTTGATGGACTACCCGATAGCATACCCAATGTGTCATCGCAATAACTTTGTGTTGGTATCTTCCTTATGAGATACTTCCCATGACCGATCATCGAATCGGAGTATTGTTTATGTTTCTGATCTTTAAATATACACGCGTTAGTGATTAAATAAAATACCTACGTAGGTTTGCATTGTATTTCGAAAAAAGAAATCAGAGAAATATCCAAAATGAAACTGGGTACTTGCTGTAACTTTAATCCGCTGTGTTAATTTCACATCTACCGATAACATGGGTGTAATAATAAAAAACCGTTCCTTGATATATTGGACTTCATAGGTTTCTTCCCCAACCAGCCTAGCAAAATGATATACGGTAATTCCCATCCCTCCGATTAACACACCTAAAGCCACTTCAACCCGATTCCACCGATAACATCCGTCGATGGTAAGTCCTCCATGACCCGCTTCGAATTTACTATGGAAAATACCATATCTCATCTTTGTTAGTCCACCCATTCCTCCAATGCGGAGGTAATCAAACAAATAGAAATGAAGCCTGCCACCGACTCCCATTCCTAAATCATGGATGGATGTGTTATTGAGGGTAACACGAAACGGAACAAAATGGAAAAGCATTCCACCAGAAAACAAGGGCACTTCCCCATAATTTATTTCACTCGATTCCGACTCATCCGAAGGTGCGGTGGCATAAACGTAATCGAATATTCCCACCAAGCCCAAAACAGCCACTATGATACTAGACAGGAAAACGGTTTTTATGGTTCGACACATAGTTGATTTCCCCAGGAAATTACTTTTTTTATTATAGTAAAAATGGTTCCGATTTGTGATTGATGCACTTCCGAGTTGGAATACCATGCCACATCATACGCTCGTGGGATAGAACAGAATCAATTTATTATATATAACCAACCGGTTATGCTCCTATCGAACATAAAGAAATCCCCTTCCATTGACAACCATCCTGGTTCTATTCGTATGTGTATTTTATTCTTATGGAACGATATCGGTATGGATCGGTTTGCAACACATTAACATTGAAAAGAAGTTTAAAAACAAAATGGGTTGATTTGTGGATAATTATATATAAAATCTGTAAAACGCTGAATGCGGGATGAAAATACCCGGTTATGTGCACCTCATTTTATTCTGAGGATTCCTCGTATTGATACCGTTGATATAATCGCTGCATACGTTGCTGATCCGAATCCAGAATATCCCCGCGGACATTGTCGAAAATTCGATTATCCAAAAAATTTTGGGTATGTTTTTCTTTCTCTTGGATGTACTCTTCTTTCATGATTTCCCGTAACACTCTGGAGTATAAGGTTTCACCTAATATACGGGCTTTTTGATCTTCTGTTGTTAAAGCACTTTGATAAAACTCATAAAGTAGATTCGCAGCGGATAAACGAACCGAGTAATTTCGATTATCCAGTGCACCGAATAAAAGATGAATAATACGGGTTAGTTCTTCAGTGGGAAGGACTGCATCAAATAAAAATTGGGGACGAAGTTTTAATTGGGGGTTGTATAGAATTTTGCGAGCAATGTACTTAAAACTCGACATTTTCCTTTCCCAACGATGCTTAGGAATAAATTCCTGACCCTGTGGAACCGTATATTCTCGAGGCTGAATTGGATAAAAACCAAAATTCACATCCCGCTCGGCATTATATAAATAATCAGTAACTCGATCAACCCCGTAATACCCAAGAACCGTTGCAGGATCAATAAGAGTAAAATATTCTTCTGGACTAAATTGTCTAAAATCATCCGGTGTAATGGTTTGATCGTATTCGATCCCCTTAACCAATTGGAACCGTAAAATATCCATCTCGTATTGTGCAAATTGGACAAACGGAACGGCTTCCTTATGGACCCCATCTAAATCACAGTAACAATGACGGCGGGTCAACACCATGGGATCCGTACTATACCAACCAAATTCCGCATTCCCTACTGTTTCCAAACCTTCCATCGTTAAACCACCCGCTATCCGTACACGGTCGTATAAAATCGGTAACGGTCCCATTTCACGTAGGATCCGAACACACAGAATACGAATCCGAGGGTCCTTATTTAAAAAACCCATGGATAAATGATTTATCAACGCCGGAATTTGTATATGATCAACAATATGGGCATCTGCCATCCATCGAGGTAGCGATTCCAAATAAATTAAATCCCCATCTTCTTCTCGTAGGGGAAATCCTTGATCATCGTATTGAACTCCGGTTAATTCTTCAATAAAGTAATGGCGTCCCCAAACTGCATGGGAACGGAGTGACTCTTCATAGATAAATAAAACCAGATTACAAAAATCTTCATATTTGATATACCGTAGCATCTGGTAAAAATCAATATCCGGTAGATCCCGGTCAATTTGGTCTTCAATCAATGCCACCCGTAGATAATTGGGAAGGAAAATCACTTGCGTGGGGCTTCCATAGGTTATAACCCGAAGCATCTCATAATCCTCTTGCTCCATCGGTTCCAAATTACATTCATCGGTACACGGTCCAGTATATGATGATGGAATGATGAATGTGCTTGACGAAGATGAACTACTGGATGAGGAACTGAAAGTGGTTAAAACACTGCTTGAGGAACTGGAATCTCGTGGTGGAGGTACTGTATCCAACGAATATTGGGTATACAGCAGAACATCTTCACGGTGCTGAAAATGCTCATACGCATTCACGGAAGCAGGTGGAACCAACAACGTAAAAAGTATCCCTAGAAGGAAAATCCCGGTGAAAGCAAGTGCCAGTACGATTGGTATTCTAATATTCATAAGCGTGATTTATCCCTATATTAGAGCTAATAATCCCAGTCACCTAGGATTAAAATATACTTATATTATCTTCTATTTGTCAACCTTAACTTAGAATTTTATACTCATTTATACCATTTCATAGGGACATATCGGCACGGCGTTGTTCCATCGTACGTTGGAATCTCGATTGGTTTTTCTTTCACCATACTCGCACAATCCGACATCTACATTTTGGGGATCATGAGATTGTAGGGGGGATGATCTTTGCCCGGGGTCGGACTCGAACCGACACGAGGTTCATCACCTCCCAGGATTTTAAGTCCTGTGTGTCTACCAATTTCACCACCCGGGCATGGTGGGTGGTTGGCTTCCGTAAAAACGCAAGTCAAATGAGGCACGAACGAGATTCGAACCCGTGTACGCGGATTTGCAGTCCGCTGCCTAGCCACTCGGCCATCGTGCCTGGTGCTGATGGTAATATAGGTATTTTTTAATCGAGCGTCAAGTAATCAAGCAGGATGCAACGCTAGGAGATCGATTGAGTGGTTGATTGGGCTGGGGGATGAAAATGCCGCTTCAATTCATTATGATACTGTTTCCCTATTTGATCTTGATTTGACTCTAACCACGATTGCAAGCGAGTGGAACCCGTTGTTGGAGCGGTTGATATGAGTAAATTTCCCATCAAACCAGATACTTCATCCGCCGTTAACAGCTGATCTCGTACCAGCATCCCAATGATACGAGAAAGGAAATGGGCCAGCCCTGGCGGGGCATGTAAGATCCCAATTTTTCGATTTAATACGTATGCAATCAATCGAATTAATTGTTCAAATGTAAATTGATCGGGTCCTACGGCATCTATCGTACCATTCCGTTGTGCTTGCACCTCTTCTACCACCAGATCTGCCATATCTTCCACATAGATAGGCTGCAATCGATACGATCCATCTCCAGGGAGTACAAAAAACGGAAAGCGACGAATCAGATAGGCAATATTATTAATGAGAATATCTTCCGATCCAAAAATAACCGTGGGACGCACAATACTGTAATGCGGGACCGATTCTTGAATAAAACGCTCCAATTCCGCTTTACCTTTAAAATAAGGTAATGGAGAATCAAGCGTGGGATTGGTAATACTTATGTGAATAATACGCTCCACACCCGCATTCAACGCTGCTTTAAAAAGAATGGTTGTATTCTCCACCGCCTGATCAAACGTTAGGGTACGATAATCGAAACGAATCCAATAGGTATTGATTAAGGTACGTACGCCATGCAGATGGAGCTGCAATTGTTCGGGTTGATTAAACTGAAGAGGAGCAATTGTGAGCTGTTTTGCAAAAAGGTGGGCCGGATCCGGATGGGAGGTAAGCGTCGTGATTTGATATCCTCGATCGAGTAAGCGCTGTGTGATGTACTTTCCCGAATAGCTAAATGCCCCCGTGATAGCAACCCGATCTGCCATCGGCTGCCCCCTTATTTGTCTTAGCCTTCCAAGCGCAATTGAAATGGTGAATCTTTTTGGATTACCGTTTGAGCTACCGGTTTGGCATCCAATGATGTTTGTATTTCCAT
>CAYPZJ010000214.1:0-8786 GCA_964414635.1 uncultured Spirochaetia bacterium | reverse complement strand
GTTGAAGACTTGCGAACGGATTCTGTTGCCCTTGATTAAAATAATTGGATAGGCTGGCTGTAACACCTAATTCTACATGTTTTCCTAACGAAAAAACAATCCCCCCTTCTCCACGAATAAAAGTGCTGTGGATGATCGCCTGACGATCAATCGGAGGAGCATTTAACCGGGAAAATCCATATCCCATTCCAAAAGTAAATAAGACATTTAAAAACGGGCGAATTGGTAATGTATAGCGTGCTCCCACACCAAATCCCGCCACAAGCCAACGGCTTTGTTGATCCACACGGAATCGAAACCAATTAAGCTCGTTGATCTGAATAAACGTTACATTTTCCAGAATAGGTTTCTCCCTAAAGAAGGGAGGATGCCATTCTCCATTAATATGGATCATCCATCCATCGGTAAAACGGGATCGATAATAGGGATTTAGCAAAAAGGTATACCCAGGTTGGATTCCAATACTAACTAATGGAATAAAACTGTTTGTTTCATCCACGGTTTGAACCTTGGGGGATGTGCTAACTTCCGCTTCTATGGGTTCTGCGAAACTTGTACTCAGGGGTAGAAAGCAAGATATAAGAATGCTGATTACTAGATAAACAGGTTTCATGTGATCCCTCATTCATTGATATGGGCTCTTTGGTGAACTAGACCAATATCACCGTCTGCTATTGCGATAATACCCAAAGTATTTCATTAAAAAATAATCAATTTTGAGATTGTTTTTCTATCGCTGAAAACGAAATAATAACCTTCACCTATTTTAGTCTCACAAGCATGTTATACCTAGCTTAAGTTACATATTTTTTCTTGGCAAGTCAACGATTTCCTCCGCCATTAAACAATCATTGAAAAAACAGACGTATTTTGTTATTCTATTGGAGAGGATTATATGCGTTTTGCGCTTATTGTATTCTGTTTAGCACCCATTTCTCTATACGCTCATTCATCGGAATTGATGAACAAGACGTTTTCTGATTCAGAACCGAATCAAATGCGAAGTGTTTCATCAGACCCGAAATCCCCCAAAAGCAGCCCCCCTGCTGAAGAATTGAATACCAATTTACCTCCCGATGAGAAACGAGCACGGAATTTTCGTATGCTAGGTAGCATTGGAATGGGATTTATGCTGTCAGGACTTGTTTGCACCGTGATTTCTGCACCGTTAGCAATACGAGCATTGTTTTTGCACCGTGGATTGAATGCATTTTTTGGAATCAGTTTTCTAACATTTTTATCGGGTGGTGCTGTAATTGGCATTGGGTACGGTGTGTGGCAGAAACATAAAAAAAAGAAGCACCTTGAAAGGATGAGTGTAGCTTTGTCCTTTAATCCTATATCTCCCGGTGTTTCAGCTAGTATCGGTTTTAGATTCTAAGAAACGTTTTATAAAAAAAATATAGGCAACGATATCAACGATCTTAATAAAATCTGTCAAACCACGTTCAAGTAAGTATATGATCAATAAGAGAAACCCTTTACCAATCATACGAACGTATGGTTGGTTGCTGGCATTTATTATCCCTCCCTGTTTTTATTATGCAACAATGGCACCCTCCATTGGCTTGGGAGACACGGCACTCCTAATCGATTTAATGAAAAAGGGAGCCTTAAGTTCTCATATCAACACCCACAATCTAACTGTATTTATCGGTTATGTGTGTATGCAGCTATTTCCAGGCGAGTCGTTAGCATTTGTTGGAAATCTGGTTTCGGTGGTTGTTGGAAGTGTCAGTGTAATTCTTTTTGGAGGGTTAATCTATCGCATCAGTGGACATCGCTTCCTTTCTGTGTTGTGTATGCTTTTATTCATGATCTCACGATCCATGTGGTGGCACAGTACGATTGTTGAAAACTATGCGTTTAATGCATGCTTTGCTCTACTTATAAGCTGGTGCTTTGTAAATTATGAGCGGGATAATCAACGTTTCTGGATTTACATCGCAGCTGGAATCACAGGATTGTCGCTATTTAATCACATGCAAAACGGTATTTGGATCCCTGCCGTTCTCGTGTTTATCTGGATGCAACGAACAACCTATCCAAAATCACTTCTAATCGTTTATGCATGGGCGACATTGTTTTTCATACTTGGTTGTTTCCCCCAACTAAGCGTAATTTTTTATGAACTTGGCACGAGTTCGAATCCATCGAATGTTTTATTTTGGTCAATAGGTGGGGACTTTACAGGTATTATGTTTAATATTCAGGGTCTAAACGATATTCGAGGGTTATTTAGTGAAATCCTGCTTCAATTCCCATCCCCATTTCTAATCTTTATTTTCTATGGCATATTTTTAGGCTATCGAAGGGATCATCCCTACTTTAAAACCTTTATAGCAATAGCAACCGCATTTATCCTGAATACCGGTTTTTTTATGTTTTATCATACCTGGGATATCTTTGCCTTTCTGTTGCCATCCTTTGTTATTCTAACCATTTTAGGAAGCTATGGAGTTAGTTATATCTATAAACTATGGTTGCGTTCAAAATGGAGTAAAGGTTTGATTTTGGGATTGCTTATGTTTAGTATTTTTTTTCCTGCTGTGTTATATCAATACCTGAGTTCGTTAGGTGAAACATATACGTTATGGAGCCGTTTTGATAATACGTATACAAATAATACCCACCGTGTTCATGAATATATCGCGAATCCCCGTAAAGATCATTGGAATGATATCGATGAATTTGCCCAGCTTCTCTTTGATCAGCTTCCACCCTACTCCATTTTAATAGACGATGATTCCCGCACCTACTATCCACTGGCATTATACTTCCAACGCTATTATAAACGCCGCACAGATATCGAGATTGTTTTAATGAATTCCTGGGGATTTGAGAATTGGGGAATGAATTCTGAGCAGCTATCTCATCATTGTAAGCTGCGCTATGAACAGGGACGGGATATTTTTTTCATACACATTATCCACCCATACGAAGAGGTTCTAAAACTACTTAAAACCAAAGGCTTGGTACCTCAAAAATTCCCCTTGGATGGATCACACTGGATTTACAAACTGAAAGCAGTGCAGAAACAATAATCAATGTGATCGTGATCGAGTAGATATTCATATCAACGATGGAATATATCTCAATCCCAGACTTTGATTAAACGATCTATTTCACTTATCTTTTTGATGCAAAGGATAACTAAATATGGACACCACAACACAAGAGCACATTTTAAACGAGCTGAATCGCCTTTACCCGGAAGCATGTTGTGAGCTAATTCATAAAACCCCATTTCAACTTTTAGTCGCAACGATTCTCGCTGCACAATGCACAGATCAACGAGTAAATCAGGTGACTCCCCTTTTATTTAGAAAGTACCCCACACCCAAGCAGATGGTAAAAGCGAATCGCGAAGACCTCATTGATATTATTCGATCCACGGGATTTTTTAATAACAAAGTGAAATCCCTTGTGGGATGCAGCCAAACAATTCTATCCGAGCACCATGGACAAGTGCCAGAATCCATGGAAGAATTGACTGCTTTACCAGGGGTGGGACGTAAGACAGCGAATGTGATCCGAAGTCATTGTTTTAAGAAACCCGCTATTATTGTAGATACACACTTCAAACGAGTGACCTATCGTTTGGGATTTACTCGCCATACCGACCCTGATAAAATTGAATACGATATCCAACAGCAGCTTCCAGAAAATCGTTGGTCACTGTTTTCTCATCAGATTACGTGGCATGGAAGACGAGTTTGTGGAGCTAAAAAACCGGAATGTAACACATGTTCGCTGCTTTCTTTCTGCCCTTTTGGAACGAATGCGTTTCAAAAAGCGATTTAACAACGAGTGAGAAAGGATTATGGAAATTCTTGAATATATCCTCCCCCCCGTGATGGGCGCCATCATCGGTTATTTTACGAATATGCTTGCGATACAGATGCTATTTCGTCCCTATAGGAAATGGTATTTGTGGAAAATTCCAATCCCCTTAACACCAGGATTAATCCCTAAAAAGAGGGAAGACATTACGCAGAAAATCGCCCAGGTAGGGGACCGTCTATTTAGTGATCAGGATACCTGGCAGCGGCGTTTGGGAAATGAAGCATTTCGAGATGAAGTGTATGACATTATGAAGCGTTTTTGGGATAAGCTATATAATGATGCTCATCCAACCATCCGGGATTTAATACCCGATCGATATGAGATACAATTGGCGAATGTGGTTCAATTCGCCGAAACTCGCATCCAAGAAGCAGTTCACGCTTATCTTTTGAAACCCGATAGTGAAGCATTAATTCAAGACCTGGTTCGTTCTGGATTGGATCATATGACCCAGAAGGAACTCCAAGGATTGCTCAATCCAGAAAAACGGGATCGCTATTTTGATACCGTCTATTCGGGAATATTATTATCACCCCGCTTGTCCTCGATTGTAGATAATCTAGTGCAGCGTGCACTCATTCGCATTGTCAGCTCCAACCATACGCTCAACGATTACATTACACAAGAACATCGGGAAATTCTTATTCAAGCTTTATCAAAGGAATTCCCCTTTCTATTAGTAAAGGTTAGTCACTATCTTGATACATCCCCACTAAAACCAATCCTCATTGAAAAAATTAAAACCATGGTTCATCAATTCCTGGATGATATGGGTACGGTGAAACGCTTTGTGATGGATAATGTCATGCAAGTTCGAAAAAAAGTAGATGAACGAACTCCTATCGTTGTCGAACAATTTATTCATGATATCCCCAGCCTTTGGGAGGATGAGGATAATCGGGATCGTACCATTGGAATCGTTCGGGATTACCTCAATGAAATCAGCCATCAACCGTTACGTCAACTGGTGTCAAATATGCGTGCGGATGTACTAGAGCGTTCTATCGAACAAGTCGGAGAACAATTTACTCGCTTGCTTCAATCCCCCAATATCAAACAATCTTTACAAGAAGGGCTAAGCTCGTTTTATGAAACCCATAAGGAAACGCCACTGCAAGAAATACTTGGTCCACAAGCAGATGAGTTTAAGGATCAACTCGCTCAATATCTCAGTGAGCAGATTCTAACCACCTTACGTTCCAATCATTTCACTGAAAAATTGAATCACATGCTTCATGACCAGCTTCATAAGCTTATTTATGAAAATCCCATTGGTAAAATATCAGAGCGGATTCATTTATCCGAAGAACAGCAAGAAGGATTTGTGAAATCCTTTGCCGATTTTGCCTTGGATCGTGCACAAGATTATATTTTTCCAGCACTTCAAGTAATGAATGTAAAACAACTGTTGATTGATCGTATGGAAGCGTTCTCCATCCAGCAAGTGGAGGAACTCATCTTAATCGTAATCAAACGTCATTTTAAATATATTAATATGTTGGGTGGAATCATTGGTTCCTTTGTGGGAGGGTTACAGGTGGTTATTAATAAACTAATACTTTGAAAATCGTCTTTCTCGCTCAGCCATTAATAAAATCCCTTAACATTCATAGGTTCCGAAATCGAGTGCAGCGTGATACATGGCTTGCAAATTGGCTTCAGGTACACGTGGAGGAAGGTTGTTTGCTTCTTGTAAGATAAATCTACCGCCCTGTTTGATTCCACTTTCTAAAATGGCACGAGTCTGATCATACACCTCTTCTGGTGTTCGGTTCAATAGTACAGCCACCGGAGGACCACCTGCTATTTCCATCTCGGGTCCTAAAACCTGACGAATGTCCCCAAATGCCATGGGAAACCCAGAATCCCAACTGCGGATGTCCAAATGTTTTACCAACGCGGGCATCAGGCGGGATACATCCCCACAGAGATGAATGCTACGTTGTTGGGGGTGACCAGTTGGATAAAACGTATCGTAGAAACGTTTATGGATAGGTAACACCCGTTCTATATACATCTGCTCCCCAATCAACTGGATAGAATCATCGGCGAAAAAGGGCATGAGGGTGGGATCACCCCAATATGTTCTAAATGCTTCCACACGCAAAATAAATGCATCCATAATTGTATTCATGACCCGATCAGCATAATCCGGTTCAAGAATTAAATCCGAAAGAAATTGAGCACCTCGAAGATTAAGCGCAACTGTTAACGGACCATCGGATACCATATGCGCATATCGATTAACTTGAATAGGACGATCATAAAATGTTTCCTGTTCCGCATGGGAACACATAGCTTCATAATAATCCAATCCCTTTTTAAAAATCCCCTGCTCTAATGGTTTTGTAATATCCACCTTAAAAATCGCTTCTTTTTGGTTACCTGTTAGAACAGGATGGGTATCCGGAACCTGACCCGGTCGAAATTCAATAGGTGCCCCAAAAAACGCAGCTTCAAACACATTCATCCAAGAAACACCCACCTCCCACCTATCTGGTAACCCCACAGGATCGTCGGTATAGTGATTGATTACCATCGCACGATGATATTTATGCTGTAGTTCCGCTTTCATCATCATGTGGGGATCTTGAAACACGTGCTCGAAATTAAGGTTCGAAGTATTGAGAAGGGGATCCAATAAAATAATCCGCATATTGGTATTTAAGCGGACGGGAACTCGTTTGGGGGTTCTGGATATATATGAATCCCAAACCTGTTGCTTTTCTTTATTAGAAGGAATGAGGGGTTGTTTATTCATGAGGTTTATGAATATCCGACTGCTGCATTGCCAACAGTTCCTCGGCTTTTTTAAATGCTGTTTCCATATCCGGTAAATGCGTAAGTTCGGGTACGACCTGAATATAACGAATGATTCCCTCGGAATCTAAAAGGACAATCCCTCGTGCAAGCATCTCCGAATCTTCCATTCCAAATCCCGTTGCAGGACCGAACTCACCTTTTGGTTCGTCGGAAAGGTAAATCAAATCGGTTAATTTTGCTTCTTTACTGAATGCTTGTAAATCTTCCACCGGATCATGACTGATTGTAATCCGTTTTATCTGCCTGGAAAGTTTGTCCCCTTCTTCACCCAGTACATGTGTTTGCGCTTCACAAACAACCGTGTTTACACTGGGAACAATGCTCAGTAATACGACCGACCCTTGATATCGATTTAGTTGTGTTTCGCTATTTGTATTCGTGTCAACCAAAGTGATTGGTGGGAACGGTTCACCAATAGAGATAGGATTACCCGTTAGCTTTTGATGAAATCCCATTTTTGTAATTGCCGAACCAGGTTTCACCGATTCGGTGGCAACCGTCATATCATCGGGATTTCCAGTAATGAGCCCACATGACGAAAGAATGAAAATGACACTAAGGCTTATCAAACCCAGCAAGCAGGATTTGGGTAAGTATAGCATCATGCTTCCTTTTGATTGCGTCGTTTTAAGAAATTAATCATTGCAGTAGCAGCGGTTCGTCCCGCTCCCATTGCCAGAATTACCGTTGCCGCTCCTGTAACAATATCGCCTCCTGCTGTGACACCTGGAATGGATGTCATCATGGTTTCATCCGCTTCGATATACCCCCAGCGATTTGTTTCTAAACCGGGTGTAGTTTGGGCAATAATAGGATTAGCAGCGGTTCCTAATGCAGAAATCACAGTATCACAATCGATCGTAAAATTTGACCCTTCAACGGGTATCGGACGGCGACGTCCAGAATCATCGGGTTCCCCGAGTTCCATTCGGACACATTCCATTCCCGTAACCCAGCCTTTATCATTTCCGTGAATCTTAACCGGGTTCGTCAACCACTGACATTCCACACCTTCTTCGATGGCATGGTGAAGTTCTTCTATCCGAGCTGGGGATTCCGCCTGACTGCGACGATATACGAGGGACACTTTCTCTGCACCCATACGTAATGATACACGGGCTGCATCCATTGCAGTGTTACCAGCACCGATTACACATACCCGATCCCCCATTCCTACGGGTGTATCATACTTAGGATGTAGATAACCACCCATTAGGTTCACTCGGGTTAAAAATTCATTGGCACTAAACACGCCATTAAGCGCTTCACCCGGAATCCCAATAAATTTCGGAAATCCAGCACCTGTACCAATGAATACTACATCAAATCCCCTTTCTTTCATGAGTTGAGGGATGGTGTACAGTTTTCCCACAATAATATTGGTTTCAATCTTTACTCCCATATCCTTTAGCTGGTTAATCTCCACATCAATAATCTTATTTGGAAGTCTAAATTCGGGGATTCCATATTTTAATACGCCACCCGCCACATGCAACGCCTCGAAAATCGTAACTTCAATACCCGCTTTTATCAAATCTGCGGCGCAAGCCAAACCTGAAGGACCGGAACCAATAATAGCAGCCTTCCATCCTGTATCAGAAGGGATTCGGGATGGTTTTTGTTTTATGTTCTGCAATGCCCAATCTGCTACATACCGTTCCAAACGACCAATTCCCACCGGTTCTAATTTTTTTCCTACAATACAAAACTTCTCGCATTGCTCTTCTTGAGGGCATACGCGACCACAAACTGCAGGGAGGGTGTTCGCGTCTTTCAGAATTTCAAACGCTTTTTTTAAATCACGATTGGCAATTTCTCGAATAAATCCGGGGATATCAATATGAACCGGGCATCCATCCACACATTTTGGAACTTTGCAATCCAAACATCGTTCTGCTTCTTTAAACACTTGTTCATCGGTATAGCCCAATGCAACTTCATTGAAATTTTTAACGCGTTCGTGAGGTGGCTGTTCCGCAATTGGATTTTTTTTAGGGTCAATGGTCTTAATGGTTTTCTTGGGTTTGTTTTCTTGTTCCGCCATATCCATTCCTTAGATTTTTTGATTTGGTTTTATACCATCCTCATTGCAACACATATCTATGCTTTACTTTGTT
>CAYPZJ010000213.1:0-8795 GCA_964414635.1 uncultured Spirochaetia bacterium | reverse complement strand
ATATCATCGATCCATTCACCGTTTCCATGGAAGATAAATTTTCATTGTTGTTTCAGCTGGACGAAATTCTAGGTAAAGACAAACGCATCAAGGATCGACGCGCTGGTATGGTCTTTCTACGGGAGCACAAGTGGTTCGGTTCGCTGGAAGGATCCCGTATCGAACAAGACTTGTTAATTAGTGGAGCAGGCATTTCCTGCCGTGCCATCGACAAAGGAGAAAACCAGATTCGTTCTTATCCTGCAAATTTCGGTGGACAGTACAAAAGCATGGGGTATGAACTCGTACATGCGTTGGATTTAGTCGGAAATGCGGATCGGGTTCGGGATGAGGCAATTCAGCTATTAAGTGCACCGGAATGCCCTTCTGGTAAAAAGGATCTCATCCTGATGGGAAGTCAACTGTTGCTTCAGATTCACGAATCGGTCGGACATCCAACGGAATTGGATCGCGTGTTTGGTTGGGAAGCCAATTATGCTGGTACTAGTTTTGCTACGACTGAAAAACTGGGAAAATTTCAGTATGCCAGCCCCATTGTTAATCTGGTAGCGGATGGAACTGCTCCAACCGGTGTTGCCACTCAAGGATACGATGATGACGGAGTTCGACAAAAGCGATGGCACATTGTGAAGGATGGAATCCTGTCAGGATATATGACTACTCGTGAAACCGCTCCCCTAATCGATCAACCAGAAAGCATGGGTTGCAACCGGTCACAAGGATTTAATGATACACCTATTACCCGGATATGCAATCTATCCTTAATGCCGGGGGATATTTCCTTTGATGAGTTGGTTGCTTCTACGGATAACGGTTTGCTTTTTGATGTTAATAAGTCCTGGAGTATTGATCAACGTCGACTTAATTTTGAATTCGGTTGTGAAGTGGCATGGGAAATCAAAAACGGCAAACGAGGAACCATGTATAAAAACCCCACGTATCATGGCATTACTCCCGAATTTTGGAACAATTGCGATGCAATCTCCAACCATGAATCCTGGGATTTATGGGGTGTGGTCAACTGTGGAAAGGGGCAACCTGCCCAAACAAATCGGATGAGTCATGGATGCTCCCCTACTCGGTTTCGTAAGGTAGATATTAAATAGCGTTAGGTAGTCTAGTACTAATGGACACTTTAATTTCAGTTTCGCTCAATGAACGTGCACGGAGCGTAGTCGAAGTGGTTACCAATTTTAGGAATAACACGATACTAGTGCATTCAAACTCCTACATGTGTAAACTAAAAACGTCATACTGAAATCAGTTCAGTATGGATAGACTCACGGAATCAGATGGTGATGAATACGAGTATGGTACGCATACGATGAAAAAACAGAGGAGGTTCCGCTGGCGACAGATTTGGATCGTAGGTACAATTGGAATATTTCTGATTTCCTATAGTGTATTGGTATGTACCGGAGTGCTTAATAGTTGGCTAAGTGCTCCATTAACATATACTCAAAATCCAACACCAGCTGATCTTATTTTTATCCCCGGATTTAGCACCACCAATCAATGCACACCAACTCCTGCACTGCTTAACCGCTTGAGAACAGCTATTTATTTATACCAACACGAATATGCACCTGTAATGCTTGCAGCCGGCGGTTTTTCCAGTACGAAATGTTTTGAGTGTGAAACCATGCGGAACACGCTTCTATATTATGGCATTCCTTCATCCCAGATTTACATGGAATGCGCATCCACCTCCACCTATGAAAATATTCAATTCTCCAGATCCATCTTTCATCAACTGGATGTGGCTTCCGTGTTAGTTGTAACCGATTCGTATCATACCTGGCGCTGCTATCATCTATTCAAAAAAATTGGGATTCAAGTTCGATGTATTTCTAGTAATCAGGAACAAATAACCCACATATACACCCAACCGATATCCTGGCAATGGAACTATCAGTTCCGTTTAATACGGGAATATATTGCGGTAATCTATTATTGGTTAGCCGGATATGTGTAATACGTTACCAACAGGTTTGTACCTGTTTCATAATACTGAGGGTGGTTTCAATTGTGGACAGATCCAATTCTCGGTTTTCGTTTGTACCATTTTCAGCCCGTATTGTTTTCACAAAATTGATAAATTGCAATCGTAATGGATTATCTCGGTGGATGGATACCCGTTCTACAATGGATTCTTGACGATACCCGACTTTTTTGGGATCAACAATATAGTTAATGGATGATCGTCGGTGGATCATTAAATCCTGCGTAGCAAAATCAATGGTAAGGTAGCTATCGCTTTGGGATATTTCCATCTTCCGAACTTTTTCCTCTGTTACCCGACTTACGGTTAAGGATGCCATACACCCATTTTCAAACATCATTTGCGCATGGGCAATATCCTCTTTCTCGTTACTTATACGCTTTCCAATGGCAGCAATTTGGTTTACTTTGGAATCCACCAACATCAGAACTAAATCAATATCATGAATCATCAGATCTATGACAACCCCTGTTTCTATATTTCGAGGAACCATGGGTTGAAGCCGTCGGGTCTCAATAAGTAGAGGATTATTTAATATTCGCTTCAATTCAATAACCGCGCTATTAAATCGTTCTACATGCCCTACCTGAAGGGTAAGATGCTTCTCATCTGCAAGTTTGAAAAGCTCTTCTGCTTCTTCATACCGCTTTGTAATTGGTTTTTCAACCAACACATGCTTTCCCGCTTTTAATAGCTCCCGACAAATATCATAATGAGTTAGGGACGGTGTCGCTACCGTAACTGCATCCACATGGGGAAGCATCTGTTCATAGGTGTGGAAATAGTCAATATGATATTCTTCCGCAATTGGGCGTACCAAATCCTCATTCACATCAGAAACGGCTATTAATTGTATATCTTGAATTTGAGAAAGTACATTCACATGATATTTACCCATGTGTCCCACTCCAATCACACCCAATCTCATAACTACCTCAGCTTTCTGCATATATGCATCGTAAATTTGGTTAGGGGCTTTACTCCAAAATACATACGTAATTACACTGGAACATTTAGTATAAAACATTCATGGTATGATTACTTATGTATTAAGCATACTGCTCCATAATATACACCAATTTTTATAGGATCTCAAGTGGAAAATCTTTTCTTCACCAAATATCTAAAGGAGGAATTTCCAATTGATGAAATAATGATCGGTTCCCTTCTACTTCGCTCAGGGAACTACTTCCAGTATACATTGAGCGGAGTCGAAAAGAATGCATTATATAGTTTTAGCTTCAGTAGGGAATTCACCAACTAAATACATGCGTTCTAGTTAAAATAAGCATGAGCTATAGCATACATCCGCAGCACATTTTTTACGGGAGTAATCGCTTGGATATTATGGCATGGGGCAACAATATACCCGGTTTTATCCGACGCCAGATGGGAAAGACATGTCAGCACTTCTCGTTCCACCTTTTCAGGCGAACCAAATGGCAATACCTGTTGGTTATTAATCCCCCCATGAAAACAAATAGAATCCCCCACCGCCTGCTTCATCTTTTTTAAATCCATTCCAGGTAAATGCCATTGAATGGGGTTTAGAATGTCGATTCCCAACGCTTTCAATTCCGGTAGAATATCCATGATAGCTCCATCATCATGATGAAATACATAAATCCCGTGATCTTTTACGAGCTTAATCAGACGCTGGTAGGGTTTTTTAAAGTACGTCTGAAACATCTCAATACTAATCATCAGACCCGACTGGGTACCAAAATCATCGGTTACCTGAGCGATATCAATCTTCCCCTTCCCTGCCTCAAATAGACGTTGATGATAATCATAAAAAAAATCAGTAAGTTTATCAATTAAATAATGGCTTAATTCTGGATTGAGGGCTAAATCCATGAGACTTTGTTGTAACCCACGAATACGGGTAAGGTAATAAAACGGAGCCATGTATCCCCCCTCAATGGCATAACCCGCCCCCTGTTCAATTTGATCGGGAATGGTACTAAAATCAAACCAGGCAGCATCGGGAAAGGTGTAGTGGGACTCAATTTCGTCTATGGTCGTATATTCTGAAAGAGGATGCCTGGAGATCTCCTCGTACACCCCCATCCCATCCGCATAGGAAATCGGACGGGATTCAATTCCCCAATAGTCGATGGTTACACCTGGTTGATTAGATTGGGGAAGAGAAGGTCCATTATAGACGGGTTCGACACCGATAATTTTATCAATATCTAACCGTTTCCAAAGTTCCATGCCCTCCACCCCCAGTTCTGTTTGGATCTTTTTAGTAAATTCACCCGTTGCCCAATAATCCGTTGGAATACGATCCAAAGGACGATGGGAGATTGCAGCAAGAATTCGTTCTCGATGAGTCATGGATTGCTCCTTATATTTATATCCGAATGAAAAACGTACAAACTGGTCTGTATAGTATTTCAAGTGCTGCTTCGAATACTTAGCTTATGTAGGGAAATCAAAAATAATGTTCCCTTCTTTCGATAACCGTAGTTTAGCTGTAAATTTTTTCTTCTGTTTGGAGATAAATCCTTCAAGATATCCCGTCTCCCCTTGACTAATTAGATTTTTAACCATCTCTATCGTCATGGTCTTTCCACACAGTTTTCGAGGAAGGGTGAATGAGCATCGTTCATTTGATTGGGAACAATAATAATGGGTAACACCACGAATCACCGTTCCCTCATGACAAACGGGACAGGATCCCATCGGCTTTGGTTGCTTATCCGTATCCGAACGCTTGGAATGGGTACCGTGATGCTTCTGTTTAGAATTCCGTTTCCCCCGATGTGGTTCAGGATCAAAATTAACATGGGCAAGGGGACCCGCCTTTTTCTGAGTATCTACTTGGGTTTCTACAAATGAAATGATTTCATCCATAAACTGTTGAGCATTCCCTTTTCCACGCTCGATCTCCCGCAGCTTATATTCCCACTCTCCTGTTAATTCCGGTGATTTTAATTCTTCTTCCAAAATGCTGATTAGAAGCATACCCTTTTCTGTAGGATGCAAATTCTTTTTATTTCGATATATGTAATTCACGTGGAGCAAGCGCTCGATGATTTCCGCTCGGGTAGCAGGAGTTCCTAAACCTCTCTTTTTCATCGCTTCACGCAATGTTTCATCATCCACCCGCTTACCCGCATGTTCCATCGCACTTAGTAGTGTGGCTTCAGTATAGGGTTTGGGGGGTTGAGTCTGCTTTTCCAGGATCTCTACCTTTTCAACAGGATACCGTTGTCCCTTTTCGAGCGAGACAGATGGAATCCGCTCGGATGATTCTTCCTTTTTTGAAGGATACTGAGTGATCTTCCATCCTTCTTGGATACAGATTCGGAAAGCAGTGCCAAACAATTCCTGCTCCACCCGGGTTGCAACCTTTGTTTTTTTATATTCAGCAGGGGGAAAGAATCCTGCAAAAAAACGGCGGACGATTAAATCATATATACGATGTTCATCAGGTTGGAGGGAGGACGGGATTTTATGTGTAGGAATAATCGCATGATGATCGGATACTTTTCGATCATCGATCATCCGTTTGGTTGGATGAATCCCCATTTGATTAAGTGCTGAAACCCAATCTCCAAAAGGAGGTATGGATTCAAACTGTTGGATTAATGAAGGTAGTTTGGAACGCATTTCTTCGGGAAGATAACGGGAATCGGTACGGGGATAGGTGATGGCTTTCTTCTGTTCGTAGAGCAATTGGGCAATTTTCAACGTTCGTTCGGCTGAAAAACCAAATCGACTGTTGGCATCTCTTTGTAATGCAGTCAAATCATATAAAAGGGGAGGCATTTCCCGCTGATCCTCATGCAAAACTTTTATTATCTCACCGGTTTTGCCATCCACCTGTTGCTTAATGTGTTCTGCCTCTTCCCGCTTAGAAACCGAGGTTTCCTTTCCTCGATACCATTGCCCTGAATACACCCCAAAATCTGCAATAATCTCAAAATATAGTTCCGGAACAAATTGATTGATTTCTCGTTGCCGTTCTACAATCAAACATAGTGTAGGAGATTGAACACGTCCTACAGTCAACAGAACATCATATAAAAGGGTCTTCAAACGGGTGATATTAATACCCACCAGCCAATCCGCATAGGAACGACAGCGAGCGGCATCGTATAACCGATCGTATTCCCTTCCATCTCGTAACTTCCGAAATCCTTCTCGAATAGCCTCCGGAGTCATGTTGTTGATCCAAAGTCGCTGAATAGGTTTTCTACAACGACTATATACATATACATTTCGGAAAATTAGCTCTCCCTCTCGCCCCGCATCGCATGCATTCACAACAGCCTGAATATCCGATCGGAGCATCAATTGGGATACGATTTTATATTGTGTAGCCGTACGCCGTATAACTCGGAGTTTGAAAGGATGGGGTATAATGGGAAGGGGGTCCAATCGCCATGTTTTGTATTCCATGCTATATTGATGGGGTTCAATCAGCTCTAACAAATGCCCTTGTGTCCAGGTTACTACATGATTGGTACCTTCCAGGTATCCTTTATGTTTTTCTTTACATTGAAGTATGGACGCAATTTCCCGACCTACCGAAGGTTTTTCTGCAATGACAAGGGATTTCTGGGGCATGGCATGATCCTCGGCTTTGGAATAACGAATTAGTACTCCATCAAAATATCATCCATGCTCCGACGGGCAATCAACAATAAACGATCCAGTTCTGCCGGCTCAATCACATACGGTGGCATGAAATATAGTACATTTCCTAAGGGACGCAGAATCGCACCATACTCCAATGCCTTTTGGTAAATCTGGTAGCCAATTCGCTGTTCAAACGGAAACGGCGTGTTTTCCTTCCGATCCATAACCAATTCCAGCGCTGCAACCATTCCCTGTTGCCGTATTTCACCAACATGGGGATGATTGGCAAAATATTCGTTAAGTTGAGTATGCATATGCATCGCTTTCAATCGATTGTTTTCTAATACGTTCTCCTGCTCGAATAGATCCATCACCCGATTTGCTACAGCACAAGCTAACGGATTTCCTGTATACGAATGACTATGAAAGAAAGTTTTTAAGTGTTCATAATCCGCATAAAAAGTATCATAAACCGTATTCCCAGTTAACACCACAGATAAAGGCATATACCCACCGGTTATACCTTTGGAAAGACACATCATATCGGGGGTGATATTCGCTTGTTCACATGCGAACATGGTTCCCGTTCTTCCAAAGCCGACTGCAATTTCATCCGCAATCAAGTGCACATCGTACTGGGTACATAGCTCCCGCACGTTTTTCAGATAAGCGGGTGGATACATTTTCATTCCTGCTGCACATTGAATGAGGGGTTCTAAAATAAATCCCGCAATTTCCTCATGATGTACCTCAAGAGTGTGTTCCAATGATTCAATACAGGGTGTATCTTTACAAGTTTCTCTTTTGCAGCTGTATCTGCACCGAAAACAATCAGGACTTTCTGCCTGAAATCCTTTAAGTAAAATGGGTTGATAGAGTTTTTGATAAAGATCGACCTTCGTTACGGAAAGAGCGCCAATCGTTTCGCCGTGATATCCATCGGATAAGGAAAGAAAGCGTTGCTTATTCGGTTTGTTCTGCTGCAACCAATATTGGAAGCTCATTTTTAATGCGACTTCCACCGCCGAAGATCCATTATCCGCGAAAAATACGCGTTCCAAACCTGCTGGGGTACGTTCCACCAATTTGTCTGCTAAATCCAACGCCGGGTCATGTGTGAATCCAGCAAAGATGACATGGGCAATACGTTCCGCTTGATTTATCAACGCAGCATTCAGCTGGGGATGATTATGCCCAAAAATATTCACCCACCAGGAAGATACGCCATCGATATACCGATTCCCTGCTTCATCCACCAAATATATCCCCGTTCCCTCCTTAATCAACAACGGAGGGAAGGTCTCATGGTCTTTCATCTGCGTGCAAGGATGCCACACCCGTTCCAAATCGTGGCGCACCCGTGGTGTCATACCGGGTAACGTATGTTTAGGTAGCGATTTCGAATCCATAATCTTTTATTAATTGATAATCCTCCGATGCGGTCTGTCCTGCCGTTGTCAGATAATCCCCTACAAACATAGAATTCGCTGCGTACAAGCCCAATCCTTGTAAGGAACGGAGTTGTTGCTCTCGTCCTCCTGCCAAACGGATTTCCGTGGAGGGAAACATATATCTAAAAACTGCTGTAATTTGCAAACAACGAAGGGGTGTTAGAAAACGCTGATTTTCCATTGGAGTGCCAGGAATGGGATTTAAAAAATTGAGTGGAATGGCGTTTACTTCAAGAGCTTTTAAATCCGTTGCCATATTTACAATATCTTCGTCTGTTTCACCTAACCCAAATAAACATCCACTACACGAATGCAATCCCGACTCCATAACGGTTTTTACTGTATTAAACCGTTGCTCATACGAATGCGTTGTAGCTACCTTGGGGTAATGGTTTTTTGATGTATTTAAGTTGTGGTTAATACGGTCAATCCCTGCTTCTTTTAACAATTTCAGTTGATCGGGTTCCGTAATTCCAATGCTCGCACATAATCGTAAGGTTGGATGCTCGGATTTCACCCGACGAGCCACTTCGGCTAAGGTAGTGATATCCTTTGTTGTTGGATTTTTACCGCTGATAACCATACAAAAAGTAGTAGCTTTAAGCTCGACTGCTTTCATTGCATTGGAATAGATTTCATCCTGGGTTTTAAGAGGGTATTTGTCAATATCGGCTTTGGATACCTTTGATTGAGAACAGTACCCACAATCTTCCGAACACGAACCACTTTTCGCATTCATTAAAAAATTGAGA
>CAYPZJ010000212.1:0-8858 GCA_964414635.1 uncultured Spirochaetia bacterium | reverse complement strand
GATTCAAATCCACCACTTTGCATGGAATTCGGTCAAATAATGATTTCTCGCGAATTAAGCGCAATCGTTGATTTCCCGAAATCACTTCATTTCTTTTATTGATAACCATCACTCCCTGAAAACCATGTTTTCTAAGACTGTCCAGTAGCGCTTCTTTTTCTTCTTTATCCAGATCTCGAAATAGAATTTGGTTCTTTGGGTGCTCTTTTAGTTCATGCACGTCTTTTTCAATTATCATTTCTATCCTCAATTTTTTTATTTGATAGGTCAATCTAGTTATATACGGATCATTCTATTGTGATTCAAAGCAAGTTAAAAGGTTTACAACATCGTATGTCTGAAGAATTTCAAGCGGAGTGCAAACCTTCTAAATTAGATATTAATAGCTTCGTTCATACCAACTGAACGCTCGTTTTTTAGCTCCTCAATTAATTGTAAAAACAGTGGTTTTGAAGGCAAAATTACCGTTTATCCTGGTTCCTTTTAGGGACCTTCTTCACTCGTATATATCTAAGGGGTGTCCTATACACAATTGCTCTAGACGTTTGATTCCCCTATTAAAAATAATAATAAATACGAATAATTCCAAAATGGATCCCTCAGGTACCTGGATTTCAACAGCACCGTATGTTAAGCGCAAAAAGGGTCAAATGAATTATATTTGGATAGAGTGTAATTTTCATAAACAGATTGAAATATTCTATTAATCTTTACACTAAAATACTCGTTACTCACTTACTCAAACATCCTTACAACTTACAATGTGTTAGTGGGTATTTCTAGACAAGTCGCTAATCATTTAGAAAAGGTTTGTGTAACCGTTGTAAATACAACTGGTGAATTATCCAAAACCACCCTAAGAAAGCAGTAGCTCACACTTATTGATACACTGCATTAAAAGTTCCTATCACCCAGTAAAAATGAACCCCCTCATTTTAATAAACGTGAACTCTAACTTGAACTCTCGCTTATCGAGGGGGATAGGTTTTAGGGGTTTTAGGGTCTACGTGATTTGGTACAACTCAAAAGAGTTAGCCAGTTTTCTTCTGCCAAACATATATATGCAATTAGCGTGCCATCGGCAATAAAAAATGAGGTGGATCTTCACAAAAAGTATGAGAAAGTGTTTTACAGTCTAAAATACACATAAATCATACTATTCCATTTTTTTGTATCACTGATGATAAGGTTGATGAGAGGCAATTCAAAGTAGAGAATCTTAATATAGCAAGAGTACTGGTTTCAGCTAGCACGCATACGTTGGATGGGTTTATTCAAATATTATTTTTAATATGTGAATAAGTTAGGGGAATGAAGAAAACTGGATTTGTATCAATCCCCAAGTCAAATAGTTACGATCTTTTTGGGAAGTGCTGTAGAGTAATATGGATTGACTTTTTTAATAACCAGAAAAGCGATTGGATTGCTAAAAGTGTGTTAAACAAGAATCAACATAAAATAAAAATGTGTAATATGGTAACAAAAAGAGGGCTATGGTGTGAAAAACAAACACATTCTAAGATCCTTTTCACCAGTAAAAAGGCAACCATGCTGTCTGTTTCGGTCATTGAAATAATCTATGGTTCATCAGCTGGTCTTAGGAAAACAACATTTAGCGAACCGAATACGTGCAGAAATCTAATGCAAAACGATGACTATGATTTCACGAAATTGGTTTTATCATTATATTTGAACATGCGGAGTACGTTATGAATATAGCTTTTTGCAGTTCGGAATGTGTACCGTTTGCAAAAACGGGGGGACTTGCTGATGTAAGTGCGGCACTTCCAAAGGCATTATCAAAACTTGGTCATCAAGTATCTGTTTTTCTCCCTTATTATCAAACTGTTCGATCAAATCAATTTGACCCAAAAATCGTTGATGACGAAGTCACTGTTTCAATTTGCAAACAGGAATATACGGGTACTATCCTTTCTATGGTATACGATTCGGTTATTTATTATTTTGTAGATCAACCCCATTTTTTCGATCGCCCTGGATTATACCAAACAGAGGAAGGCGGTGATTATCCTGATAATTTGTTTCGGTTTACTTTTTTTTGTTTAGCAATTCTATCCTTCATAAAGAAGAAGCAAACCCATATCGATGTTATCCATTGTAATGATTGGCAAACCGCATTGATTCCTACGTTTATCCGTACGAGATATGATCACGGTCCTTTTTTTATTAATTGCACAAGTGTATATACAATTCACAACCTTCGGTATCAAGGAATATTTCCGGTATCTCAGTGGGATACTCTTGGTTTGGATTGGAAATATTTTAACTATCAACAACTCGAGTTTTATGACCATATCAATCTAATGAAAGCGGGAATTGTTTTTTCAGATCGAATTACGACCGTGAGTAAACGGTATGCGGAAGAAATACAAACCCCCGGTTTCGGGGAACAGTTGGAAGGTGTATTGCTTGAACGGAGGGAGGATCTGTTCGGTATTTTGAATGGGGTGGATTACGATGTTTGGAATCCAGAAACGGATCCCTATTTGTATGGAATCAATTATTCAATGGAATCATTAGAAGGGAAGCAGCAAATTAAAAAAAAATTATGCCAGGAAGTAGGGTTACCATTTAAACCAGGGCGTCCCCTACTGGGAATCATATCTAGGTTGGATAATCAGAAAGGATTGGATTTAATTGCTTCAACCTTAGATCGAATTCTTCAAGAAGATGTCCAATTCATCCTATTGGGAACAGGGAATAAAGGGTACCATGAATTTTTCCAACATATGCAGCGGAGCTATCCCTCCCAAGTTTCTGCGCAGCTTGGATTCAATAATGAAATGGCACATAAAATTGAAGCAGCAGCTGATATCTACTTGATGCCTTCCCAATATGAACCTTGTGGGCTCAATCAACTGTATAGTTTACGATATGGCACGTTACCTATTGTGCGTTCTACTGGAGGTTTGGCTGATACCATAAAGGATGGAATAAATGGATTTTCATTTCTGGATTATGATGCACATTTATTCTTGAAAACTGTTCTGCGAGCGTTAGACGTTTATAAAGATACAAAGCGATGGAGCGAGATGATTCACATTGCAATGAGTCAGAATCATAGCTGGGAACAATCTGCCCGGCGGTACGAACAAGTATATAGAATGGGATTGATTTAGATGCTACAGTACGTTGAAGAACTTCCACCCCCACAAAAAAGAGCCTTCCTTTCTGTTATTTTTTTCTTATTACTATTTCTATCTGCGTTTTGGATTGGATGTGCCGTTACACCAGATTTAATACGAAGTTACACAGAATTTCACAAGGTTGTGGATTTGATGCATTTGCTACACCATAATGAAGCGTGGGTAAGGGAACAGAGCGTCTTAGGACTTGGTGAGCTACAGGCAATAGAAGCTACAACAGATCTCACCGCAATACTGGTAGATCCAAATGAAAAGATTTTCATAAAAGCAGCATGTGCTCATGCACTCGGTCAGATTGGGAATCCTGGAGCAATCCCTGCTTTAATTCATGCTTTAGATCTGGAATCTGGGAATAGTAATTATCGTTATGAAATAATCTGGGCTCTGTCTCAGTTTGAAGATGATCGTGTAAAATATGCACTGGAATCATTTGTATACGATTCTTATTTATTAATACAGTTAGTTGTGCGTACATATTTGGGAATACCATTTGAACAATAGGAGATAACTGGGGTGGAACAGTTGAACTACGATACAATAAGACCCATGCCGCAGTCTACCCAGAGTTCCCCAGCCCGGATGAATTTTATCTGCTTTTTTTTATTATTGCTGATGTTGTTTTGCTGTTTCCCTTATTGTTCCAGTACACTAAATACGCTTCGGTTACTGGATCTTCCGCCTTCGGAGCATGCCCATGCTATTATCCAAGCCCGTGAAGCCCTTGAATCTGCTCAATACGACCAAGAACGTATTGTTGCAATCAAGCTATTAGGATTATTTGTTACAGGAGATCGGGGTTTAACAGAAACCATCGCAGTATACTATAAACCCATTTCCAGGAATGAAGCGGGTTCAAATATTACTGATCTAAACTATTGGATTATTTGGGCGATGGGACAGATTCAAACACCGGAAGCAATCCAACATCTACTCACTTGGATTAATCAAACAACTAGTATGTCTCATTTAAAATGCATACTGGTAAGCTTATACAAGTTGCAGCCGCTGATTTTAGAACAAAAAGATTGGATTATTGCTGTGATTGAGCAGTTAAACATGCTGCACGCAAGAAAGGATTTATCACCGGAACTATATACTCTTTCCAATGTTCTCTATCTAAGTTTGAATGATCTGAATATTCGGGTTGAAGTGTTTCGCCGTGCTGTAGAACAATTTCAGCAAACACCCAATCCTTCCACCGTTGAGTCAGTATACCATACACTACTAGAATGCTTTGATTATATCCAACTCCACCACGCACGGTTAGAAAAAGGCAATACGAACCGAATACTCCTTGAAAAATCCTTAACTATGTTACTCATGCTTCTTAAGGAAAATGATGTAGCCTTAAACCGTATGGTAGTGTGGTATTTAGGGCGGATAGCAGATTTAGAACCAGTTCAGGTTGCTATAAAAGAAGGGGTGATTCCCTTACTTCATGCCGAAGATCCCCAAACTCGTTTGCTCGCGATTTACGCATTAATTCGGATTCAATTAACAACTGCTGGAGTCAAACGTACGATAATAGAAGAAGTACTTGCTGTAGAACAGTATGAAGCAATAATCGAATTTCTTTCTACGATAAGCAAAGATAAGCAGGATGCCATTCAGAAAATATTTAATCTGGGATAACCCATGTATCAAAACCATTTAACACAAAAGCAAATGATACAATCCCCTTTTCTGAGATTATTGAGGAAGATACCGGTTCTTCTTTTCGGGGGTATCATGGTGTTATTTGGGTTTGGTATATTCCCTTTTTGTGGGGCAGGTTCCATCTTCCCACCTCCCGAAGTTCACGTTCCTCCCGTATATGAACAAGAAACGTTTACACAGCAATCATGGCAACAAACGCGTGCATTGTTTATTGTGGTGGAGCCCGATGTATTAGGAATTGCTACAGAAATGGATCAACTTGATATATTTGAAAGTTTTACTGTATTGTTAGAAGATGATTCCATTTTTTACACCGATTTAGTGGGGTTAACAGATGCTCCACGTTACAAAGTGCGTAATAAAATTCCTCATGACCTTTTTGAATGTACTTCTCCACAAGGTGTATTCAATTCATATAAACAATATAATCCCAGTTTAGATCCCATGGTGGCTTTTCATACAGGTTATGAGATAGCTGTAAAATTTATTCCCACTGGATTGACCAAGCAAATTATCTTACCACCGTTATATGATACCCATCTTTATACTCCGTATCATCGAGAAGGATGGAGCGCACCTGTTGCACCAGCGGGCAGATCCTTTACGTTCTCGGCACACGATGAGGCGTTGGATGGGGATGCTGGGACACCAGGGGAGAATGGAGAATCAGGACGAGATGCATATCACGTAGGTGTTGATGGTGGACATGGTGGTGGAGGGGGCGATGGAATTTCAGGAGTTGATGGAGACGATGGGGATTCGTATGAACCAGAGGGTGAACCGGGAACATCGGGTTCCATGGGGGGAAATGGTGGACATGGTGGGGATGGATTTATGGGGGAAGATGGACTTCGGGGAGATGATGCAGAGGATGGTTCAAAAGGACCAGATTTGTATATGCAATTTAAACCGATTTATTCAAAGTTTTACCCCACCCGAGTATTGATATATTTATCTGTCAGAGCAGTATATGTTGATGGAACCAGTCGGAATCGGATCTACGTTTTTCAACCTAACCAACCTTTCACTCTAACAACGGTGGGAGGTGCAGGAGGAAATGGCGGTGATGGTGGGCGTGGCGGCGATGGAGGAAATGGCGGTAATGGTGGTGATGGTGGACATGGTGGAAATGGGGGCGATGGGGGTGATGGTTATACAATTACATATGAGGATGGTTCCGTAGAATCAGCATATGGAGGAGATGGGGGTTACGGGGGGAACGGAGGAAATGGCGGTGATGGTGGTAATGGAGCATCTCCCGGACGTGGTGGTGATGCTGGGAATGGTGGGTGTGGCGGAAATGGTGGGGATATACATGTTTCCATTGATGCATCACTTGCAGGCTTTCGGGAACGTATTGTTGATTATTATACATTTCAATCCATTGGTGGGAATGGGGGACGTGGGGGAACGGCAGGAAGGAATGGTAATGTAGGTGAAGCAGGTAGGTTTGGACGAGCAGGGCAAGGTGGATCTGGTGGGGATGGGGGTGATGGCGATCCCGAAGGGCAAGACGGTGATGATGGAGCAGATGGGAAGAGCGGATCACGAGGGGATGACGGACAATCCATTTATCAATATGGATCAGATGGGGAAGATGGGGAAGATGGGATTCCAGGACGCATTTATTATTCTGGATTAGGAGGATAATCATGATGAATTATATTCGTTGGGTGGCAGTGATGATGATTGCTTTCAGTATATTGGTTGGAGCATGCGGAAAACAAACTGGAGATCAAAGCAATGATGCTGTTCCAATGCCAGTAGGTAGCAAATCTACTATAAATCTTACGGATGAGGAACCCGAAACGCTATTGTATGATAACGAAGGAAAACTATTTTCATACCGAGACGTACCTACAAAACGGATTCCAGAATCATATGAGGGAATGGTCCGCATTGAAGGGGGAACATATGTTTATTTCTACACGAATGCGGATGTAAGCCGAGAGATACAGCTTCTTCCTTATTGGATAGATCGATATGAGGTAAGTAATGCGGACTTTGCTACGTTTGTTAAAGAAACCAATTATGTGACAATGGCTGAGGAAAAAGGATTTGCCTATGTTGTTCAACAGGATAGGATTAATACCTTGGATGGAGCTACCTGGCAAACACCAGAAGGGGAAGAATCTTCTATAGAAAATCGAATGAATCATCCGGTTCGATTTATATCGTATATCGATGCGCGAAGGTATTGTGAATATTATGGAAAACGATTACCAACCAAAGTGGAATTTGAATATGCAGCGGGAGGGTCCGATAACTTGCCTTGGTCCCATGGAAAACAATTTAATCCGAACGATTATAATTATGCAGGGAATAGTAATGGAATGACAAAACCAATTGATTGGGGACCAGCCAACGTTAACGGATTGTACAATACTTCGGGAAACGTATGGGAATGGGCACAAAACAAGGTAACCGATATTTATCCTGATGATTATCTAAAACACGCTCCCCTAACATTTGCTCTTTGTGGAGGATCGTTTAATAGTGCACCCGCATCCTTAAAAACACGGATACGAATTTTTCATAATCCTGCGCGTCCTTATAATGATCAGGGATTCCGCTGTGCAGCGGATGATCCAAAATCGAACGAATCAAAATGATTTTGATTATTCCTTTAAACGAGGATCCAACGCATCTCGCAGTCCATCGCCAATAAAATTAATAGAAAGAATCGTAATCATCAAAAAAACAGATGGGAAAACTAATTGCCACCAAAAAATACGTAAACCTAACAAGCTTTTTGCGCCTTCAGCTAGTAACATACCCCAACTACATTCATCCGCGGGAACACCTAACCCCAAAAAACTGAGAAATGCCTCCTCCAATATAATCGTTGGAATGGTTAACGATGCATAGACGACAGCAATTCCAATGACATTGGGTAGCAGATGGGAAAACACAATACGAAAAGAACCTGCTCCATAACCTTTTGCAGCATGGATAAAGTCTAACTCCCGAAGCGTTAACACACGGCTACGTGTTACACGAGCGATGGTTAACCATTGTATAATCCCCAATGCAATAAACAATTTATATACCGAACGCTCCGGAGTAATCACCATAAACAAACTGACTAAAAGAATAAATGGAAACCCGTATAGAATATCCACCAACCGCATGAGTGCATTATCCCACATCCCCCCAAGAAATCCAGAAAATGTTCCGTACAGTAACCCAATAGATAAACTGATTAAAGCAGCAAAGATACCTATTAATATGGAAATACGTCCACCGTAAGCAACCCGTTCCAAAATATCTCTACCCAATTGGTCGGTTCCAAAGGGATGATGAGAATCCGGTGCAAGATTTTTTACAGGATTTTCCAAATCAATATGTCGAAAAGCATAATCCATGCGTCCTGTTTCTGGATTAACCAACACTTTTGTACATTCTGGATAGATAAATGAAAAAAGAAAAATAATTGCTAGCAATGCCAGTCCCACAAATGCTGGTTTATTTCGGAGGAAGCGTTTACCTGCAGTGGAATTTATTGGTAATGCCTCTTTCATATTAACCGTCCTGAGGTAACTCCAATTTTCGATCCAAGCAATATCGAAGGCGGGTCAGGCGAATCAACGCAGGATCTACGACATTATTAAAATAGGATTCCACCGATGTAAGTGGATGATATCCTTGTATTTCCAATTGACGTACAATTATTGCTTCCATTTCAGGTACAAGCCCGGGAGGAACCGCATCCAATTGCTGATGCCGATATGCGAGCTCAAAATGCTTAATTACCGTGAGAAGTGGGAGTTCTAGGATCAAGGCAATCTGTTGAGGAAGATACTCCTTCTCATTCAGTTTTAGTGTATTTTTTACGATTTCAGGTAAGTGAATCGTATGTGATTTGCTACGATTTGGGTGTGTTGAAACGGTTGATTGGGAAATTGTGTTGGGTTTTTCTTTGGGGTGTTGAGCTGAAATGGCAGGAACTCGTTTTGTTGTCTCTTCCTCCGTGTGAGCTTGAATAACTTTCAGGAACTCCTGCCCATGTTTTTCCCACGTTTTCTCTGCCACACC
>CAYPZJ010000211.1:0-8897 GCA_964414635.1 uncultured Spirochaetia bacterium | reverse complement strand
TTGCCGGATCAATTCAACTTCACACACCTACGTGTGACAAATGTATCGTTTGGGTATGGATCGCATCGACTTTTAGCAGAGGTGGATCTGGAAATTCAAAACGGACATGTGATAGCTATTTTGGGGCATAATGGATCGGGTAAAACCACCCTTTTAAAATTGCTCTTAGGATTACTGAAACCCAAACAAGGTTCTATCGCTTTTTATCATGGTAATCACGTAATCCCTCCCCCTATTATGGGATATATTAATCAAGGAGTGTTGTATACACGCTTGCCAATTACTGTCCGTGAAGTTTTAAACCTGAGTATCACTTCAAATCAGCCGTTCATTACCAAAGCGGATCCTCTTTTAGAACGGTTACGCATTTCATCGTTGTATGATTGTTTGTACAACGAGTTATCTGGGGGGCAAAAACAAAAAGTTAATCTTGCTCGGTGCTTATTTCAGCAACCAGAGATGATTCTATTGGATGAGCCCGATGCGTTTTTGGATATCGAATCCCAGCACGAATTAACCAAGCTGCTATCCGCATTAAACCGTGAGACAGGAACCGCAATGATCGTTGTGACCCACCAACGGAGCATTATTGAAGGATTAGCACATAGGGAATATGCCCTCGAGCATGGACGATTATCGTTGTTATCGAAGGAGTTACACCATGGTTGATTCCCTTATGCAATTGATTTCGGTTGCACCGATTCAACGTGCGGCTATAGCGTTTCTACTTTCCGGCGCTGTATTTCCACTAGTTGGAGTATTTGTTGCTGTGTTGGATCTGGTTCCTTTGCGTTTCGCACTCATGCATGGAGCGTTATTAGGCGGAGTTATCGGGCTAATGCTTGATCTAAACAGTCAATGGATCGCATTGGGAGTGAATATCCTAATGGTACTTATTCTGGGCCCGCTTTCTTTACGGGTGAAAATTGGTTTATCCAACGTATCCGCTTTCATGATGGTAGCAAGCATCGCACTAGCTTTCCTTCTAATAGACATCTCCGGATTACAAGCATGGGATGCGTTTTCTGTTCTTTGGGGAAATATCTATGCTCTAACGAATTTGGATTTGTATGTACTTATGGGGCTGGCTGGAATCATTATTGGGTTCATCGTTTTCTGGCATCGGGCTATCACTGCGGTGTTGTTTGATATGGATATTGCATACACCAGTGGAATAGCAAGTAATCGTCTATATTATTTTATTTTGATCTTAACAGGAAGTGTGGTGGCGTTTTCAATTAAATTGATTGGTGCATTACTTTTAGATAGCCTGCTGCTGTTACCCGCAATTGCTGCACTGTATTTTGCACGGAGTATGAGACAATTGTATATGCTAGCATCGGGAATTGGTATGGTAGGTAGTATCATTGGGTTTTCGTTGTCGATGGTTGCTTCTCTGCAAGCCAGTCCTGCTGTAACGCTATCGGTTATTTTTGTGATTGGAGTTATCTGGATAATAAACAGATTCAACAAGAAAAAGGGACAAGTAAAATGAAATCTTATCTTCTAAGTTGCGTTGCTGTATTGTTTTTACTCGTATCTTGCCACTCATCGGGACAAGGATATCACCCCGATGGAGCGGTTTTGGCAACCACAGAATGGGTTGCTTCCTTTGCACGTATGGCAGGTGTTCCGGATGTTCGCTGTTTAACACCTCGTTTTGTTATGCATCCACCCGAATACGAACTCAAGCCTTCTGATATATTAGCCGTTCATCAAGCGGCGATTATCTTATTTGCGGGATACGAGCGTCAGATGTTAGAGAAAATAAATCAGGCACTTGATCGACGGAATCCCATCCCTATGGTCCAAATTGAAACAAATTATACTCCTTCCAATGTGGAAAAGCAAATACGAATGCTAGCCCATCGGTTTCAAACAGAACAAGCAGCCGAACGCCAGCTTGTTTATTATCACGAAACCTTTCAACAAGTGAAAGATGTAATCCATAAACATAATTTGGATTCCCTCCGTTATTTCGTCCACCAGTTCCAACAACCAACCATCCATGCACTGGGCTTGAATATTGTAGGTACCTTTGGACCCCAACCCATAGAAGCATCCGATCTGAGCAGGGCAATGCAAACCCATCCGGATATACTTATTGATAATGCTCATAATCCGGTGGGAAGTGCAATACAAGAAGCCATGCCCCAAACCAGCTACGTACGATTTCTAAATTTTCCTGGATTATACGACACCAAAGAAATCACGGATGTGTTGCTTTATAATATGAATCAACTGAAACAGATTTCTACTACTGGAGATACCTTATGAATCCCAATCCTCGAACAGCTATTTTTAATAACCTGGCTTCCAGCTGGGATGAACGAATGCCCTTAACGGATGAACGAGCGATGTTTCTCCGTAAGTGGATTACCAGCCTTCCGCTACAACATGGAGATCGCATATTGGATGTCGGATGTGGAACCGGGATCCTGATTCCACTGTTGTTGGAACGAATGGATTTCTCCCACCAAGTCGTGGGTATCGATCTAGCACCTACTATGATTCAACACGCGAAACGAAAGCATTCCGATTCCCGTGTTTCATTCGTGGTGGGAGATGTACTCACCCATGCGTTTAACCCAGCAACCTTTCATCACATCCTTGTGTTTTCTGCATTGCCTCATTTCCCGGATAAAGTGGCAGCGTTTGCTCGTTTTCATGAGCTGCTTTATCCCAACGGGCTTCTTTCTATTGTCCACGCTGCTAGTTCAAATGCTATCAACGCATTCCACCAAAATTTAGACAATCCAATTTTACAAAAAGATATACTGCCTTCCCTCTCTGCTTTACGTGACTTGCTTCCTCCCAATACATGGACCATACAAGAACAGGTGGATATGGAAGGATTGTTCCGATTGGATTTACAAAAAAGCGGATAGGCTTCGTTTATCATCCAAACGGAAACGATGACATGGTGCATAAGTCGGTGGCTTTAGATTCATTCGATTTAATAGCATGTGGGATTATCCTATCGGTTAGGAATGAGAGGTGAACGTATTCCAATGGGGTTTATAATTTTCCGCTTGGTTTCCCCAACAATCCCACCCACGACGGGAGCCACGGGCGAATAATTCTAAATAAGGTCCCCAGCTACAGGATTCGATAATGTCGTATTGCTCAAGGGGTTTGCGACTATGTTCGCGTTTCATAGAGCAAATCATGTTTTCCTGGGATCGTCCAGGTGGAAGGGTGCGGGCTTTTTTTCCCCGGGTACCGAATAAAAGGAGCTCGGTCACATTTCGAAAATAGAACCCAACGCCACGCCGATCGGGTCCTCCATCTTTACGAATCTTATACCAAACCACATTCGTTTTATATGCAAATCCCCAAGTATGCATCACCTGCAAGCCTTCTGGCAACAGGGCGTTAGGAACCCAAAGGTATAAATGGGCTGTAGAATCTGCTAACGATTCCACAGGAAGTGCACAAATTTCTGATAGGGACATGGTAGGATAACGATTGAGACGCTTGTGTTCGGGTGCCATTTTCCCGGTTCGATTTGCAAACTGCCACGGTGGATCTGCGAGGATAGTAGCAAATTGTTTGCCTTCAAACCGATTTAGAAGGTCAGTGCTCGTTTGGATCATACGTTGTGGGAAACTCCCGTTCAATTTGATAATTGGATGCGATGGTTTTTTGCGAATGACGTCTCCATCGATATTTTACGATCCATACTAAATATACTAAAAAAAGCTCAAATTGCAGATTCATCCTCTACCAAGGGTGGGACTTTCAAATTTGGATAATCCAGTCAATCCTCAATAAAACAAGATTGGTGCTCTTATTAAAGAAGTCCTCTTTTTCTTTTTCCCACACGTGATAAAACATGTTATTCCTGTTCCGTTGCGTACTTCGTGGCTCAATCCTTAACGAACTAACTTGCTTTGCTTCCCCACTATCTGTGCTTGACCACTTCCTTTTTCCGTATTACCCTATTGGGGATGTAATTAAAGGGAAAAGGGAAATATACGTACTAAGAATTATTTTGGGAGGTGTTTATGAAAACACAATTACTAAGCCTTGCTTTGATTTTATCTGTAGTGGTATTGTTTGCCTGTGCAGGTTCAACGAAATTTGGAGAGAGTGATACCTCCGTAACCATCGCAAAAGGATCATCTGCTGATGTGACATTAACATTACAAACAGAAGGATCCCACAGTGGTGGAACCTTTGATTTTACGGTAACAAATCAAATTGGGGAAGGGGTCACGGCTACCGTATCACCAACCTCAGCTACAGCCGATCCCGATGTTACTGTAACGGTCACAATTACTGTAGATGCAAGTACGACAGCAACGTATGCTTCGGTATATGTAGAAGCGTGGGATGATGATAATCAAAATGGAGCCGGACGAAGTATCTCCGTTACCATTCCAGAATAAGCTAATCTACGTCCGATTGCATTCGGGTTAAGATACCTACTACATCCGGACACCCATAGATCATATAGGAATACATTTTTCCTTGACCTTGACTGGTGGTGTGATCGTTTAGTAGAGTTTTAAATTTTTCTTGCCAGGCTTGTTTGAGGATGCGCTTGTGCTCTTTATTATTAGAAACGAGAACGCTATTCACCAACGCGAGCATCACCGGTCCTGGGCGCCTGGTAGCATTTGTTGCTGGACATGAGGTATATCGCCAATCCAGCCATTCTTCCCGCCATGTATCGTTATTTAAAAAAGTAACCGCATGCTCAATAGCTTTTGGAAGCCGCTTATCGTGTGTTACCTGATAATATTTACTGATTCCATTGATTAGAATAGCGGTGATGAATCCTGCCATTCCGGCATGACGTGTATATTTACACAAGCAGTGATCCTTTGCCATGGGATGAACCACCCATCCTCCACATACGGGATCTTGTTTTTCCAATACATCATCGACAATAGATTTCATCGCTTGTAAATATCGTTCGTTTCGTTCCAGCTCGAACGCACCTGCCAAAGCGAGCAGCGTCCATCCTGCTATTCTCCCAAAGTGGGTTCCCTCAGTAAATGTATACCTACCATCTTCAACCAGTTGCGCCAGATTATTCCCAATTTGTTCAACCGTATATTTCAAAAAACGATTTCCAGTCAGAAAATATTGCCGTACCATGCCCTGGGTGAATACATGTCCTAGATTGTATGGATCTAAACAGAGGTATGGATTTGTACTACCTTCACCCTCTACTTGTTTTTCAATCAGCAAATCCCTGACCGTTTCGATCGGATAAAATCCTCCAACATGCCCCACGGTATGTTGATGTACCATACCCGCTCGCGGTGGATACGCAGGTTCCACAAATATAGAATCAAAATATGTATGGAGGTCATTATTCACCGCATGAACGGTATCCACTTCACTGGAATGGCGTGCTGCGGCATCTGCAAGATAAAACAAGGTTGGATTGCCGGTCCGAATGAATTCCAATTGCAGCTGATTCGTAGTATCATATTCGTGATTGCCCCAATTGATATATCGTTCTCCAAACCAATCTCCCCAGTTCATCTGTCCATAATCCCGTTGGGAAATAATAGCTTGCTCATAGTAGGAAAACAACTGCTGCGCCCAAGTATCATATTCCTCCATCTCGGGTTGTCCTGCAGGCTTAATTCCCCCCCAAACACCCGTATCAATAGCTGAGTTAGGGTTTTGTACTAAAACCAATGGGGCTTCAAAATAAGAATGTAAAGCCATCGCGTCGGTACCCACACCCCAAAGCATATCCCACTGGCGTGCCTGTCCCGTTCGAATTCGATAACGATTTGCTTCATAAAAATATTGGTATTTATACCAAGGTTCCAGGGATGCAAACGTATCCGGTTCAAACGGAGGAAGGAAACCAATTTGAAGCCCTTGAGTTTGAAGTGTGAATGCTTTGGGATACTGTTGCCAGAAATCACGAAGAGCAAAACAGATCGGCACTCCCTCAGACAATTGACATTGGAGCCAACCTGTTGATCGTCTTCCCCTTATACTGGTAGACCCTTCTAATACACATACTTCATCCGTTTGTTGGAACAATCGATCGCCCGGTTGGGAAAGCAAGTGGGAGCCTCCATCGATATCTACGGTGATGGTCTTCACATCCGATGGTGTATGGAATTGCAGTTCCAGCTGGGTTAGTTCCTGAATAACACCGTGGGGAGCATCGAATAAAACAAGCGGTTCAACTCGAATATATGATTTATCTTTATAAAAAGAAAGCTGAACCTGCCATTGAAACCAATGTTCTTGCGCTTTAGAGAATGCACCACGAATTAAAAGCGTGGTCCGCAGAGGACCTTGCGTTAAGACATCACAGCTTGCTATAGTTGATTGTACCGGATTGCCCTGTTCATCACTTACTTGCCAATCCATACTGCCTACGTTCTGCCAATGTACGATCGCAGAACCACCGCACGTGAGTTGATAACGTGGATGTGAAACCTGAATTTCCGTTGGTGATATCATAAGATCCACACAATCGTTTTCGGACGGCGCAGATTGGCTTTTATCCAGCACAAGTTGAACCCGATGCTCGTTTACTCCAACACGGTGGGTATCTATTAATATCCATTGAATACTTCCATCGTCCCAGGTTGCGAGGGGATCGAATTGGGCGGGATGGGGATTTCCGTTTTCGGTTTCCAATCTCAAGTGATCGGGTTGGAAACAAGCACCTTTGGGTAAGACAACCCCTCCGGTTACAGGCATAATCGTGGTTTGGGAGGGATATCCTTTGATTTCGAGGGGAATGGGGTTCATAGTGGTTGCTCCTTTCTGTATTGTTAAATCCATTTGAAAATAGTACTACGCTTACGTGAATAAGCATAATCCATGGCGTATCTAGATAATCATGTTGAAAGAAAGTGGCAAGTCGGGATGAAGGAAGGGCGGGTGTATGTACACGCTCTATCCCTATGACATCTACAACCTTTATGGATTTCTATTCCTTCATCATTTCGTCTTTTTATTCATATCTATTATGGAAGGTTTCATCCTTGACACATTCACACCCATAACGTAGGCTAAGGTATTATTTTCCAAACAGAAGAATATCCCTTGATGGTATACACATAACGAATCATGATCGAACTTTGCCCTATTAAATCGATATCGTTATACTCACAAACGTTTACTTTAAAAGGCGGGGTTTATCCACAACAAAAGGACAACGACTCCTATCCCTAACCGTTGGAGGTCGGTAGATACGGATATGCCTGTAAATACAAAACAACCCAATCGTACAGTAGAATTACTCAAACTTGCTTATCCATTGATGTTTACAGCGGCGACATATTGGTTGATGCAATTTATAGACCGTCTTTTTCTTGCCTGGTACAGCCCGGAATCCAATGCTGCCTGTGTTTCTGCGGGGATGACATCCAATTTTATTGCTGCGTTTTTTATTGGCGTTATCTATTACCTTGAAGTATTTGTGGCTCACTACCATGGCTCTCGGCGAGATAAAGATATTGGTAAAATTCTTTGGGTTGGTTTTTACGTAGCAACCGCGGCAGGATTGCTTTTGATCTTACTGATACCGTTAACCCGCCAAATTTTTTTATTAAATCCCAGTTCTCCACAGATTCTTGTGTATGAACAATCTTATTTTACGATTCTACAGTATGCCATGGGACTCAGTATGATTGGGGATGTGGGGATTGGGTTTTATACTGGACGGGGGAAAATGTTCGTGCTTCTTTGGGTACTATCGGGAACCGTCCTTATGAATATTATTCTGGATTATATTCTAATATTTGGATATCTTGGATTTCCCGCGTTGGGAATTGTCGGAGCGGGTTATGCTACGGCGATTGCGATTGGAATGCGTACCATTCTGTTTTTAGTCCTCACCTTTCAGAAAAAGAACCGAGATCGGTATCATACCTTTCGACCCCGTTCGTTTTCATTCCGATTATTGTTTCGCTTATTCCAATTTGGAGCACCCGCAGCAGCGCAAATGATGCTGGAGTTAGGTGCACTTACGATTTTCGTTTTGCTTATTCGAGGATTGGGTGAAATCCCACATACCGTAACCGGACTTGCATTGAGTTTACATCTGGTTGCTATTATTCCTATTGATGGTTTGAAATGGGCGTTGATTGTATTGGTCGGACAGTATCGTGGGAAGAAAGATACATCGGGGATTCTATCATTGGTCAAAGCGGGATTTAAATTAAATGTGATATACAGCGCTACGGTTGCTTTCCTTTATATTATGTTTCCTCGGTTTTTTCTGGGATGGTTTCAACAAGGATCCACTTCGCTTTCTGATATCATAATGGGTAAAGGGGAGCAGTTGATGGGTTGGGTGGCTTTATTCGTTTTAGGTGACACCTGCGCTCATATGGCAGTTGCCGCCTTATCTGGTGTGGGGGATACCCGGGCGGTTATGGTGGGTTATTTGGTAGCAGGATGGCTTTTCTTTCTGCCGGTTACTTATCTGGCGATTCATCTGTTAGGGTTTGGATTATTTTGGAGTTGGGGAATTGCGGTGATCTATCTTGCGATGTTAACAGCAGGGTTGGTGATTCGCTTTTTTAGTCGCCGCTGGTTAAAAATTAGTTTGGTTAATTAGTAAGCAAAGAGGAATCCTCTTCCGATGGGGAGCCGGGAAGAGGTTCGTATCCTCTACATTTGCTTGATAGGTGGTTAATTCGGTTATCAATTGTTGATTTAGTGGTTTTCACCTTGTGCATCTCGGCTTGAACTTCCTGTATGAAATCGACAAAGCCCTGGGGTTTGTCGTGCGCTTATTCCTCATGATCGGTTAATTGATTCATCACGCCAATTATGTAAGGGTAATTCATGAATTACCCCTACTCAGAATAAATTATCTAATTCAAATATAAATACACCTGGTATAGTATGTAGGGGTAATTCATGAATTACCCCTACTCAGAATAAATTATCTAATTCAA
>CAYPZJ010000210.1:0-8948 GCA_964414635.1 uncultured Spirochaetia bacterium | reverse complement strand
AGTACGGAAATTTGAACTTCAGTGCTACTTTGTATGGTGGGTCACGTATCTATTAAAATGAGGTGTTCGTTTTATGTTTCGTGTAAACCTTTTTCCCATTATGCTATATTTGGCAGCAATGCTTGTATTATTGATTCATTGTCAAACACAAATAACACCTACGCTTGGAATTCCCACAATTACTCAAGTCTCCTTATCACCTACAACACCGATGAATTTAGTGGTTGAATGGGACACCATTGAACAGGCTGAATCCTATGAAATTATTCGATATCGGTATATCGAAGAAACGCTATATATGGATATTCTTGGGACAACGACTGAAACAATGTTTGAAGACACTGATGCTATGTGTCGGTTACCTTATTATTATGCCATAAGAGCAATCCAAGTTTCCAAATACAGCAAGGAAAGTGAATGGTACTTTGCTGGCGAACAGTTTCTCAAAACGATGAATATTACACCTCCGTCTGTAACGCCACCAACAGGACAATATAACGCTGCTAATCCAGTAAATACTGTTAAGGTGGATGTCAGCTTAATCGATTGTCTTCAAGCCCGATACGAAATGACTACCGATGGTTCTGAGCCACGAACCCCAACAAAATCATCCCACCAATTGGAATCATCGGGAACGGTTTCAGGTATGAACATGAATGGTATCACACAAATTAAGATCGCATATATTAATACAGAAAACCTACCGGTCATGATTCAAAATTTCGTTTTTTTACAAGACACGACCAATCCCGCTGATCCAAAATTAAATCGGGATGCGGGGTATTATAATTATACCAATTCATTTACCGAAGTAAGTATTATCAACCGAGAGGCGCGTTGTGCCATCTATTATACCATATCCACTGATGGTTCGGAACCTCCAGACCCTACTAGTTCAGATCAGATCGTACCGGACTCAGGCAAAATTTCCAACCTACCGACGGCTGGAAACCTATGGATAAAATTGATTCAGGTCGATAGTTTCGATAACCAGTCATGTATTAGTTCATACGAATACTATCAAGATATATCTCCACCAAAGGTCGTCAATATTTCCCAAGCTACCTATTCCTGTACAGATGGGGCGGTACATCTTTCTTGGAATCAACCGGATGAATGGGTTATGGTGCTAAAAAATGACGAAAATTCCTTTACGGTGCCAACCATTGGACAATCCTACGAGGTAGGGGATACTATCGGTACAGCTCAGGTTCTCTATATGGGAACGGATTCCACATTTTCCGATACGTGCCTTTATGATGGAACATATTATTACAACCTCGTCGCATACGATATGGGTTACAACTACACGTTGGGTACCATTGTTCAAAGTGTATCCCACGATGTCACCCCACCCGATCCTATTGATATGACGATGGTTTCTTACAATTGCACCACCAGTACGATGACCATCGAATGGGATGTTCCTACTGAAACGATTGTTATAATGCAGTCCACTACCGGAACCATTGAGCCTCCGGAATCTTGTTCGCTTCCTACTGCAGGAGATACCATCGGTTCTTCAACTGTAGTTTATGTAGGTACTGGAAACTCGTACACGATCACCAATCCACCAGATGGAACGTATTCTTACCAGGCATTTGCATACGATGCAGCACATAACCGAGCTACCGGAGGTATTATGCTCGATGAAACAGTATGGCGTGCCTCACCTGACCCAATTAGCGATTTTACAGGATTTTATAATAATAGCTATCAAACCAACGATTTGTCATGGACTCCCACAGGAGATCGCGTTGTTATTTTGCGCTCCAATTCGGGTGCCACTTCACCGCCATCGGACGGTTCAAGTTACAAATCAGGTGACGTGATTGGGACTTCTCATGTTGTTTATGTTGGAACAGACACTGAATTTTACGATGGGGGGATGTGTGCAGGTCAAACCTATTCATATAAGATTTACAGTTTAAATACTTGTTCAATGACATATTCCACTCCGTCTACTCCGTTGACGATTAATTATACAACCGGAAAACGGATCTATTGGTATGCTGAGTCAGATACATACAACGGATTTGATGGAACTTCAAACCCATTTGCTCCCACGACCACCTTAACTGGTAGTAGCTGTCATGATGTCGTACAAAGTTCAGGAAGCACATCAGTAACTCCGGATTCCAGTACATATCCTATTCTCGTGATTGCAGATAATGGTCCGTTATTTGACTTGAGTACGTATTCTGGAAAAATGGTGATTACTACTGGTGATGCCATCAGTACCTTTATGTATGCCCTTTCAGGAAATAACCAGAAAAATGTTTACTGGGAAGCAAATACCGGTAGTTCGCTCCAATGGGATGAACCTTCGTGGTGGTCTGACCAAACGTGTGTAATTGATTCACCTCAGATTAAATATAGTGATTTTGCATCCGCATCGTTTTACACCAATCGAAACAATAATTTGCTTCGTGGATATACCAATTCTGCAACCCATGATGCAGTTGGTTGGTATGAGATTGACACCACAGGCGGAAATCATTGGGAATGGATTCATATCGGTCCTTTAGGGAATGGACAAGCCGATGATGTAAGCAAAATTATTAAATATGTGCTGGATATGGCAGATCTGCGCTAGGATAGACTCACTCCCTACTTTTTATTACTCTATTTCATGAAAAGGCATAGCAGACTGATTACACGAGTATTTCACTACAATTCATCTTTTTTTTATTAAACCAAGGAGCTATTTCATCAATAGAAACCAAGAATTGGATTAGCGGATTGAATAATAATCCTATGTCCAACTAACTCTATTGTTGATTCTAAAACAGCATGGGCACTTGGTTTTATAACAACCTTGGGTCCTACAACTCAGAGATATCCAAAAAGGATCGTTATGTTATGGAAGAACTGTTATTTGGTGCAGCATTATTACTAGCACGAGTTGAAATCCCCGAACCCGTGTTAGCAACCTATGTATTTGAGGGACAAACACTGGAATATGGTGGAGATATTCGAGTGGGGGATTTAACTGGGAATGGAACCGTGGATCTTATTGCATTTCGAACCGGTCAAGGTGGTTTCAAACCTAACTTTATTGCAGCATTCACACTGGATGGGGAATTGTTATGGCAGGTTGGAAGTGGTGGAGGACAACCTGCGCGTCCTGGTCCCTTGGCTGTTTATGATATTAACGAAGATGGTAAAGCAGAAATCATTACCTTATTCCATCAACCAAGCGGTGAACCAACAGACACTTTTCGCGATTGTGTGTTTCAGATTCGGGATGGAACGACAGGGGATGTACTCCAAGAAGCAAAACCTCCCATTTTTGATTCCATTTCAGGCGACGGACCCAATTGGGTTCACCAGCGCATTCTTATTTGCAACCTTCGAGGAACGGATGCTCCCCAGGATTTTATTATCAAACTTGGAGAGAAGGTCCTTGCATTTGATGATTCCTTGCGGATGCTTTGGGAATACACCATCCCTTGGAATGAATATAGTGCTTGTTCATCCTATATTCCTTCCGTTGGAGATATTGATGGGGATGGGATGGATGAAATCAATGGGGGGTATTATTTATTAGATCAGGATGGCACCGTTTTATGGGAGAAACAAGTGGCTCCCCATATGGATTCGGTAGCCATTGTTCCTTGGGATAAAGGAACAATGCGTGCGATTTGTTCAGGACATGGACATGTGCTTGATGAGCAGGGGAACGTGATTCTCAGTTTGGGCGATCAATGGGTTCCGCATGGACAGGAAGTTCGTGTAGCACATTTCCTGGAAATGGATGAGCACCAGATGGCAATCCGATATAATGGACATACACCTCAGGTTATTGTTGTAGATACAGCTGGAACGGTGCGGTATCAATTTGAAATAAACCAATCACCTAATAATACGGGAATGGAAGCGGTCTATTGGAATGGACTCGATAAACCTGCTCTCTTATACAATGGTGGACAGTTATACAACGGTGCTGGAACCTTGTTTCAAGCTTTACCCGATCTACCCGAACCGCATGGACCTGCTCGTATGGCATGGTATCATTGCATTCCAGGTGATTTCACCGGAGATGCTCGGGAAGATATTATCCTCTATAATCCATGGGATCGCTATGTTTACCTCTATACACCCTATCCCTATTATCCTGCTAAACACCAAGCGTATCAAGCAACCCCAAAACAATATAATGTCCGTCTAATGGATTAACGCCTCTTTTACAGGATTAAACACATGAAAACAGACCTGGGAAATCTAACCGCTTATCTCCAATCATACCGGGGTTCGCTCATACAATCCGGCTCTTTTCTTTCGGGGAATTATCCAGACTTCGAACAATGGAAAATCCAAGCACGGCAGCATATACTTCAATTGCTTGACTACGCTCCGACACCTACCGCACTTAATGGTGAAACGATCCAGCGATCGGAAACTGCGGATTACATTCGGGAAGAAGTCTTGTTTAATTCAGCTAACGGGGTGCGTATTCAAGGAACATTGCTGTTACCCAAACACGGTGAACCTCCTTTTCCAACGATCGTTGCGATTCATGATCACGGAGCATTCTACTATTTTGGGCGAGAGAAAATTTTCCCTATGGAGAATGAACCGCTCATCCTATCCGAGTTCAAAAAACTTTGTTATGGGGGAGCATCCTACACGGAAACATTGGTGCAACGTGGGTATGCGGTATTCGGCATCGATGGGTATTATTTTGGTACCCGTCGGGTGGATCTTGCACAGGTGCATCGTGATATGTTTGGATCGGATTGGGATCGATTTCAGACGCTAACACCAGGTTCCGATGAGTACATCGCGTTTGTAAATACAATGGCAGGACGATTGGAACATCTGATGATGCGAACCATTCTCACTGCAGGAACAACATGGGCTGGTATGCTTTATCATGATGATCGGAAAGCTGTAGATTATCTGCTAACGCGCCCGGAAATCGATCGGGAACGAATTGGATGTTGTGGCTTATCTATTGGCGGGATTCGTTCGGCACATCTCGCTGCGTTGGACCCCCGTATTCGATGTGCTGTGGTAGTTGGATGGATGACCACATATCATTCCCTTATGGCAAATCATCTTCGAAATCACACCTTTATGATCTACATTCCAGGTTTAGCCCAATTCATGGATCTCCCCGATGTTATGTTGCTACATGCTCCCAATCCCCTTTTTGTTCAACAATGCACCCAGGATATCTTATTTCCAATCGAAGGAATGGAAACCGCTTGTTCCATCATAAAGGAAGGATATCAACGGGTAGGAGCCGCTTCCCAATTTACTTATCAATTTTATGATAATGGACATGAGTTTAATCGTAGTATGCAACAAGATGCATTTGATTGGTTAGATCGGAATCTATTGTAGGATCTGAGATTAAATACTACAATGGCTTAGGGTTGGATCTCGTAGGCACCTATACTCCAGGGATCATCGCGAGTAGTACCAAGGATATCATCCCCAGGATGATCAGTTGTAATTGTAAGCCCCCCTTCATCAAAAGTAAAACTTCCAGCAGTCCCAATGAAACTGAAATTCCCATCAAACGCATTCCCTAGTAAGGCTAGCGGTTCATCGCTAATATTACTTGCATCGGTACCTGTCCATGTAGTACCATCATCACAGTTAATCAAGTAATTGTTTGTTACATCAAGAGTACCGCTAGAAGTACTATCTTCAATACAAAAGTCACTAACATGCTTCACAAAAAGAATGTTATTCTTTAGACTCGCACTCACTGAGGATCCCGAGTCAGTAAGCGAAATCGCTCGTGCTAAAGAACCTTCTCCCCCATTTATACTATTGTTCCAGATGGACAGCGTTATTATTGCTGATAAGGCAGCATTTAGATTTATGCCATAATTCGTTGTTGCAGTAAGTGTTTGAATCACATTGTTAATTAAGGTAACCTCTAATGTTTCTGCAACAGATGACGTTGTCATTTGTACACCTGTAGCAGTGGTGGACGCTTCATTCAACATAATATAGTTAGCTCGAATGGTCACATTACTATCCCCCCCATTTGCCGTTATCAATATACCTTGGAAACCATCGGTGGTTTGATTGCTTTGAATAATATTACTATTAATCGTTCCATCGGCTTGACCTGTCAATGTTGATAAAATATTGATCCCTATTCCTGCGGTTGCATCGTAGGTTTCAATTATATTGTCAGTAATAGTGGGATCGGTTTGCGCTAAATTTGCCGCATTGATTGAAATCCCTTGGTGTGAACCAGCGATGAGGTCGTTTTTCTGGATTGTTGGGGCTACAGTTTCAGAGGAATTCCCAGCATGCATAAAAATACCCACCGATGTTGTTGATCCTTCCCCACCATCAATGGTTGGATTATTCTGAATCGTAGGACTTGTTGTACTAGCAGAAGTACTTTGTATAAGGATCCCCGTAGAATATAGGACTCCTGCTCCATCAGGACCATATATAAATAGCCCATTTACAATCGTTGAACCTGAGGCAAAGGGTCCGCTAAAAGAAATCGTAGCATTGGGTTCTGCTATTGTGCCTGGAGAGGTCGAATTACTTTGAACCGTAGTAATGTTTGTAATCGGATCCCACATGGACCAATCCGCATCCGAATACCCTCCATACAGACTGATACCTTCGACCATTACAATAGGATTACTTAATGTATACGTCCCCTGGGCAATATGGATATCACCCGTAGTAAATAAATTTCCAATTTCGGTAATTGCATCGGGGATATTATCCTTGGGATGCATCCAATCTCCTGAATTTGTTGGGGTTCCACTTGGATGGACATATAATATGGGTTCGATCGTAAATATCATTTCTGTTTGTCCGGCGGCATTTCCAGACAAATCCATGATATCCACAATTAGATTTTCCCCAGTTCCCAATGTCCATGTTGTTTCAGGATAGATCTCCACACCAGTGTTTTCTGCATTCCATGAAGTTGTTCCCGAAACAGATCCCATACTTCCACTTAAGGTTAAGGTCCCTTTGTCTACCTTCTCATCAAATGTTACAACAATCGGATCAATTCCACTAATTGTTGTAAAAGACGGTTCAAAGGATACCATGGGAGGGGTTAAATCTGGTAAGGTTACATCCAAAAAAGTACCCAGGGAGAATCGCCCCTGATCATCTTTTGTAAAAACCCCATAACAGTATGCTGTGTTATCCAATGCATTCCGATCTGTAAATGTCTTTTCTGTGCCATTTAAATGTGGAACTAATTCTGTACAAGTCGCATCCATATCGACACAAGATGCTTCGAATCGACAGATTTTAATGACCTGAATGGAACCTGTGGTTGGGAGATCCCATGTAAGTTTCACATCCTTGCCAATTATCTCAGATACAAGATCGGTAACATCCGGCGCATTTCCATCGGGATTGGAACTTTGGTTCGATGGATTATCCGAAGCATTTGTATCGGATGGATTGGTCCCTGTATGGGTAGATTCGAATTGTATTTCAAAATTTTCGAACACCGACTCCCCTGTGCATAATGTGAACAGGAACAGTAAGAATAGCGGTATGGCAATCATTAGAATGATATTGCTTTTTGTAAGGTTCATAACAAACTCCATTGTGGCATCGCTTCAACCCACTTTAAGTAAGATCAGATCCCTCTTTTAAAATATAGCGAAAGCTTTGCCTATTACCAACATTTTTCCAAATATTTCCAGCTTCTCAAGCATAAAAAAAATTGATACTTTGTTGATAGACGGATTGATCCCATCAATATTATTATCATTCAAGGATGGTATACATATGAAATTTGTAACCTACCACATGAATAACCAAGCCAAACCAGGTATTCTTATAGGTTCAATGGTATATGATATTTACACGCGATTCGCTAGCATCAAACATGCTATCCAAGCGGATAATCGATCCTTGCAATCGCTACACCAAGAAGCGCAAGCGAAATCCTTTCCCTACGTGGGTGAAATCGAAACACTCCCATTAAAACCACCGATTTGTTATCCTAATAAGCTACTCTGTGTTGCAGGAAATTACATTGATCATATTAAAGAGGGGGGACGCACGTACCAAAAACGTGATCGACAAGCTCCATGGATATTTTGTGTCCCACCAACAACCGTAATGATCGGTAGTGGTGAACCTGTCCAGCTCCATCCCCAGGCAAAGCAAATAGACTATGAAGGGGAACTGGCTATTGTTATTGGAAAACAGGCAAAAACCATCCAAGCAGATCAAGCCAGTACCTATATAGCTGGGTATACGATTTTCAATGATGTAACAGAACGTTCCCCTTATATGATAGAAGGGATTGAGAATCCTCGGGATTTATCGTTTTGGTACAAAAAATCGTTTGATACATTCGGACCTACAGGTCCTTATCTTGTTACAGCCGATGAAATACCGGATCCCCAAGACTTACTGATCGAAGTATTCGTAAATCAAGAAAAGCGTCAAGTGTGTCGCACCTCGGAAATGATCTTTTCAGTTTATGAATTGGTTTCTTTTCTTTCTGGATTTCTCACGCTGGAACCCGGCGATATTATTGCGACCGGGACACCTGCAGGTGTAGGATATGCTACAGGGAAATACTTATCTTCAGGGGATGAGGTTCACATCCGAATTGAAGGGTTGGGTGATCTGATTAATAAGGTGGTATAGGTGGACCGGTTTCACCAAAATAAAATCATATCCACTACGGGTTGTACCTGTTATTGGGATTTATTTGGGATCGCTTTTTAAATGAGATAGGGTACGGATCAATTAAGATCTGTATCGGAATAAGGCTTTCACACCATGGATACACAAAAGAACAAGTGCACCGGGAAGTACAATTGCAGTACCCGATGGAATCTGTAAAAAATATGAAAGAAACAATCCGCAAATAACGAATAACAGACTAACACCAACAGAAACAAGAAAGGTGGTTCTCATAGAACGAGTGATTAGCAGGGCAATGGAGGGGGGAATCGTTAATAAAGCGAGAACCAAGATAA
>CAYPZJ010000209.1:0-8967 GCA_964414635.1 uncultured Spirochaetia bacterium | reverse complement strand
CAAGAAATTTACAAATAAGCACCATAATTTTATCTTTGATATACCAAAAAAAAATAGTATAATGTAACTAGGTATATACCTAGTTTGGGTGTTACCTAAGTGTATGGATTCGCTGTTCATACAATATGCCTCCTATACAAGGTTGAAGCAATCGGGCAGCGTTGCTGCTTGATGGCTGTTATAGAGTTTGGGGCAGTATCCACACCTGGATCATGCCTCAAACTCTGTATGATTCATGGTAGATGATGGGGTTGATCATCTAGCTTCACATATAGGGACCATTACTTATTTGACGTACGTGTGCTGAAATGGATTCAGTCGTGCAGTTCTATGGTTCATGTTCTTAAGGGTGTGGGCGAATTTATTCTAATCTGATTTTCTATACACAATTGCACCATTACTTCTACCCTTTGCGCTGCCGTTGTTGTAGAATTGCATTATTAGGAGGGTTTCAGATGAAACCGTTGATTTTTCTTGTGTTTATCCTTGGACTAAGTTTTCTCTTCTTAGGAAATCCCACTTTTTCAGATAACCATGCTATCCAAGTGGTTACCGTGCATATGACCGGGAATAACGCAGATCATCTTCGGGCATGTAATTGCCCACATAATCCATATGGAGGATTTGTTCGCACGGCTAATTTGATCCGCCAAACTCGGCAGATAGAAGATCATTACCTTTGCTTCCATGGAGGCGATTTTTTTGCAGGGGACGAGCATCTTTCATTACATCGTACGATCATGGAAATACTGGACTACATTGATTTTGATGGGATTCTTCCTGGGGATCATGATTATGTTGAAGGAATCGAATTTCTCCAGCACTACGAATCACGTCTTTCGTTTTTGGGATCCAACGTGCGATATCGGAACGCGTACCTTGGAGAACCCTTTCAAATATATGAAATGGGCTCGTACACCATCGGTGTATTTGGTGTGATTGATCCTGATCACTTTTTGTTTTTTGAGGATGAAAAAATAGAAGGGGTTGTTTTTGAAGATCCCTTTGAGGCGGCAACACGCGTTGTTCAGCAGCTCCGGGATCGGGTGGATGCGCTGATTTGTATTTCACATCTTGGATACCGTAAGGATAGAGAATTGGCAAATCATGTGGATGGAATTGATTTAATTTTAGGAGCCCATAGTCGAATGCTGTTGGATCATCCGGTTGTTGTTAACGGATGCAAAATATTACATGCAGATAATGACGGAAAACACTTGATTGAAGCCCGTCTCATATTTCGGGATGGTTCTCTGGCTACCATAACATATACCCCCATTCCTCTGGGTCCTGAAGTAGGTATCGATGAGCATGTCATTTCTCTAATTCAGGAATATAATCGGAGCCATCAATCCTCTACTTTATGGTATGAGTAGCGGAATCCACTTACCATACGATTTCCTTTCCTTCGTAATCTAAAAATGCTCCCGATGGAATGGAATCCAAACGGTCAATTTGATTCATAATACCCTGGGCACTTTCTTCCGTGCTCAATGTGGCAGCTGCTCCTCCTAGTTCCGTCCGAACCCACCCCGGATGCAGACAGTAAATTCGTCCTTGATTCCATTCACGTTTTAACGTTTCTGAAAGCATATTCAACGCTGCTTTGGAAGTGCGATATGCATGATATCCAGGTCCTGTATCCGTACCAATACTTCCCATAATAGATGAGATGTTTACTACTGCGGGGTTCGTGGATTTCTTCAGCAAGGGATATAAGGTTTGTATTAATGCAAACGGAGCTGCCACGTTGATTTGAAATACCTGGACTAAATCCGCTTCAAGATCTTCTGTTAACCAGGATTGGGGCGAACCAAATTGCCCTGACCCTCCCATTACACCTGCATTGTTAATGAGTATATCCAATGCGGGAATTTGCTGTTGCAAGGCTTCAACCAATCGCAGGCGATCTTGTTTATCAGCGATATCAATCGGGATGAATAACTGCGAAGAGGGTAAGGATTCGACTTCTTTTCGTGCAGTACCATAGACTTCATATCCTCGTTTTTCTGCCTCCTTAAATAGAGCTAAACCAATTCCCCTATTAACTCCAGTAATCAGCATTCGTTGTGCTGGCATAACATAACCTCCTTGGTTGATTGAAGCAACAAATAGCTTTCATTTGCTGCTTTTTTTGCAAACCAACCCGAATAGGTACGTGCCTTTAAGATAGTAGAAGATTCCTATCCAGTCGAACCTGTTTTTTATCCGTTTTTTATTACCTTACTCCATGCAAAGAGAAACACCAAATGAGGTAGGCAATGATTCAAAAAATAATGAAACTACTTCCTTGGCTAATTCTGGGCTCCCTTATATTAGGTTTCCTATATGGGATTGTGTTTCCTGATGGTGCGAGTTACGTCCGATGGCTGGGGGATCTTTTTCTTCGTGCGCTAAAAATGGTGATTGTCCCGTTAATTTTATCCTCCATTGCAGCCGGAGTTGCCAATATTGGTAGCAGCGGAAATCTGGGACGGATCGGAGGTAAAACCATTGCCTATTATTTAGTAACCATCACGTTTGCTATATTAATTGGTTTGGTATTAGTAAATCTTATTCAACCAGGTGTAGGGGCTGATTTGGGTTTTAAAAAGGAAGTGGAAGGGTTAGCAACGGATAACGTTTCATTTACCCAAACCCTGATGAATATCATACCGGAAAATGTATTTGCAGCGTTTTCCAGTGGGGATATGCTAGCCATTATCTTTTTCGCATTGCTCTTTGGCTTTTTTCTGACTCGCATTGAACAGAAATATCAGGAACCGTTGCTTTCAATCATTAATGGTGTCTTTCAGGTGATGATGAAAATCACACAGCTAATCATCATTTTCGCTCCCCTTGGAATTTTTGGGATCATGGCAGGTGTTGTAGCCGATCAAGCGGGGGATTGGAACGAGTTAGCTTCTGTATTTGGACGCCTGGGGTTATATATGGTTGTGGTTCTTCTAGCCTTAGCCATTCATGCATTTCTTGTGCTTCCAGGAATTGTTGCGTTTATAGCACGGGTCAATCCATATAAACACCTGGCTTTAATGATTACTCCGTTGATTACAGCCTTCTCAACCGCGTCTTCCTCTGCCACGCTTCCACTAACGATGAATGCCGTAGAGAATCGGGCAGGTATTTCCAACCGAGTATCTAGTTTCGTGCTACCATTAGGTGCAACAATCAACATGAATGGTACTGCATTATACGAATGTGTAGCGGCTATGTTTATTGCTCAGGCGTATGGAATCGACTTAACCTTTTTGCAACAAGCAGTGGTGGTTGTAACCGCTTTGCTTGCTTCAATTGGGGCGGCAGGTATTCCTATGGCCGGTCTTGTAATGATGACGGTCATTTTAACTGCGGTAGGATTACCATTAGAAGGGATTGGTCTTATTTTGGCAGTGGATCGAATTTTGGATATGTTTCGCACTTCGGTAAATGTATGGGGGGATACCTGTGGAACCGTTGTGGTTGCAAAATCTGAAGGAGAAACCTTGCAGTTGGAACGTTCCTATAAAGAACTTAAGAATACACCGATAGATCCTACAGAAAAGGATGACAAATGATGATTGATCATGCTGCCTACAAATGGCAAATCGAACAAGCTTGTAAGTATTTATCCGATCAGGGTATTCTACAGGTTGATACGGTTTTGGTTATTGGATCAGGAATGAGTGGCGTAACGAGTGCCTGGGGATCTGAATTGGAAATCCCTTATGACGCGATTCCCCATTATCATGGATGTTCTGTGGAAGGTCATCAGGGAAAGATAACCGTTGCATCCACGTCATCAAACCTTGTAATTCTTCAAGGACGCTTACATGCCTACGAAGGGTATACCCCGCAGGAAGTTACATTTTTGATACGGGTGCTCAAGCACTTAGGTATGAAACACCTAATTCTTACAAATGCTGCAGGATGTATTAATCCTGCATTGAAACCCGGTCAAATCATGATGCTTACTGATCATATAAACTTTACAGGTATGAATCCCCTGATGGGACCACACGATATGGATGCAGGCTCCCGTTTTCCTGATATGAGTGATGTGTATAACCGAGCCTTTCGTGATTGGATATTTGGTCAGCTTAAAAATATGGAAGAAACGTCCTGTCAAACTCAATTGGGTTTTCCAAAGCAATTTGTTCAGAAAGGCGTATACATTGGTGTTTTAGGACCTTCCTATGAGACACCCGCAGAGATCCGTGCGTTTCAGCAATGGGGTGCTGATGCCGTGGGTATGTCTACTGTGTGGGAAGCTATTGTAGCAAATCAATTGGGTGTACGGGTTGTGGGTATATCCTTACTTTCCAATTATGCGGCAGGAATAATCCAACGCCCCCTTTCTCATGACGAGGTAATGGAGACGGGGGCAAATGCACAACCCAATCTTACAGCATTTCTTAAATGGCTGGTACCTTCTATTCATGAACAATCCACTGGGAGATCCTAATGCAATCGATTGATTCTTCCTTGTATGCTGTATTGAAGCAAGCTGCTGTCACCTCCTGTTTAAACGCTTATACACCGTATTCTAATTTTCAGGTGGGTGCTGCCATTCTTTCAGAAAACGATCGGATTTTTTCGGGATCAAATGTGGAAAACGCCAGCTATGGCGCCACAATGTGCGCGGAACGATGTGCAATCTATAAAGGAGTGAATGAGGGGTTTCGGGAAGTGCGTATTCTTGCTGTGGTAACGAATCATCCAAATATAAAACCCTTTCCATGTGGGATGTGTTTGCAAGTCTTGAGTGAATTTGCTTCGGGTGATTGTATTATTTTAATCGCAACAGATCCCATGTTTCAGCATTGTATCACCCATACACTGGATGAATTATTCCCCAAACGGTTTCGATTAGAGAAAGAAAAGAACGAGTGATATTGTTTCTCCCGCGCTTACCTATGTATCAAGCTTCATTGCGTTACGGATGGGTGTGAGGTTGTTCTTGTGTGGATCAGCGGAATTTCTGGTATTGATATGTTAATCCGACCCAATCAAAAACCCATCGTGCTGCATCGTTAATATGCATGTATTTGCTCCCCAATGTGGGGTTAATTTCATACAATACAAAGCGATAATCCAGGAGACTGGGTACTGTAGAACAGGTTTTCGCGTATGCTTTCGCTGTTTTAACCACTTCGGGAAACTGTTTTTTTTGGATTGTACAGGTTGCTAAATAGGATTCATTAAATCGATTTTTCAACAGAGCAAAACCAAATAAACGGCATAAACAAGTGCGAAAAGGATAGACCTGACACCTTCCCATTTCTGGATTATCTAGATTTGGTTTATAAAACACACAGGTATCATGTTGATTTGGTGCTTGCAATAAATCCAACCAATAATCCAATGAATTTTCCTTCACCAAATATTCAGCTAATGGAATCAATTCAAGCGGAGTAACATCCACTCGTTTTTTATAACAACAATGCCCACAGCCCTCCATACAAGCAAGTCCTGTTTTCTTCTGCAATTCGAGGACTTGTTCGTCTAATCGTTGATACAACTGCATCATCAAAATAATTTCTTTAGATATCATCATTACACTCACTTTTGTTCTCTTTAAATATTCATAAAAACGTATCCGGGATGAATACCAAAATAAGTAAGTACGTAGGAATGGTACTAATAAGGGCTTCGGTCCCAATCATAAAGATAGGTTAATGATATCCGAGGATACCAGTGACCTTGGAGGAAAAAAATGATCGATTGCAGCATACGCATTCGCAGGTTCAGGATGTGAAGTTTCTTTTTAGTGGAGAGGAAGCTTCCAAAATAGTTCTTGAATACTAGCATGATACAAACAAAGCAACTGAAATGGTTTCAACCACAATATTTCTGACTTCTTTAATATAATAGAAAAGATATTCGCAGGATAATGCATCCACTGCAAAAGAAAAAGGTCTGTCAGTCTGATTTCTTCCAATGGTAACAACCGTGGTTTTCTTAGTAAAGGATTAAAAGGCACTCCCTAATCTATAATTTCATATTCTCCATCAGGATCGTAGAAATATTGTTCTTCAAACCCGCTTTCGGAATGGATTGTGATTTCCAAAGGGCGATGCGTATCAAAATACGAGAGATCAATATATAAAGTTTTACGTTCCAGCGCTTCGCATGAATCATTATGATTATCATGCTTTAATGTAATCCAGACTTTTGGTGGTTGTGATTCGAGCACGCGTTCATTCCAAACCAAATAAAAATCATGCATTTCACATCCTCCCCCATAGCGTACATCAAGTTTTACAGTCGCTTCATCTAATCGTTCAGAAAAAAGAACAGTAAATGGTGCGTCCGGTAATGCATTTTCCTCTGCCGATCCTTGCACAATCTGGTATGTAACCTCATATCCTTCGTTGGTCTCTGTTTGGGAAGATTGATCCGCTTCAGAAGAAAAGGGAGAATCAATTTTTAAAAGAGGACTAATTCCCAGCAGAAAACGAAGGAACCTTACATCCATTCCATTACGTTCTTCAATAGTTAATTTACTTGTCCCAAAAGCTACGGGTTCCCAAAGCGTTATTAAATAGTTCCCTAATTTCGTCTCTAATTCTTCATTGTTCTCATTATACAGGGTATACACTAAATAAAACGGAAGCTGTTCAGGTGATGTGTTTGGAGTAAAAAGCAATTCTTGGGAGTGTGTATATCTTTCCTCTTCAGAAATGGTAACCCCTTCAAATAGTTTCCATTGATTTCCATAAAGAATTCCTGTTGTATGGGATAGAGAAAATCCTTCCTTTGCATGGATCTGGAATATAATATTGTATGACTCATCTTGTTCTGTGGAAATGATTTCAACTAAAATATCCATCGTAAAACCATCCCCTTCACACGCTCCTTCATAGGATTCAAGCATGGATGCATACACGGATGTTTGAAAAATGCAGATAAATAAGCAAGTTAAAACAAGGGTTACAAGTCTCATAACATAACTCCAATGACAGGCTAGTCTTTTTCATTTTATTAATTTACTCGTAAGCAAATTGCACCCCACCAATTTCCCTCCACCTACTCGCCACAAGTTAACTCAATCCATCTGTTCTGACCAAAACACTTCCAGTCTCTTAAGTATATGCAAAAGTCAACAGATATACCTACTTTTTTGTAAATAATCCAGTTATTTGCTTTCATCCACCGATAGATAACTATTTTACTTGAAGTTTTTGTTTAGCAAGCATCCCCAATGGTTCAACCAAATAGGACACGAAAAAATACACAAGCTAAAACAACCGCCAGGAAAAACTGTTTTCCATCATACCACCCAGTGAATGTCCCGTTTCATAAGGAACATCGGGCTGATCGGGTATGAGAAAAATCTCCCAGAATCCACGAATACCAATGGTCCATAGCATTCGCCCCTCCTTTAATACGCGCTGATAGGCAACTAAAATGGATAATTTAGGACCCATGGCAAAAAAACTGATTTTATCGGGATCATCTTCTGCCGTTTGGTAATCGGGTCCATAGTGAAAGGTGAGTCCTATAGATGGTCCTAGGAGGATCTCATGGGATTGAGCCAATTCGATATGAAAATTGAATGTCAAATCAGGTGTCCATTGTAGCATCTTAAAACGAGCAGCAAATAAAGCCGCACGTCCCGCCGGCAGATTCACATCCAAAGAAAAAAGGGAATTGATCCGTAACCGAATAAGTGCTGATCCAAATTCTGCGATGATACCGCCTTTGGCTCCCGCTGGGGATGCTACACACATCCGCAAATTGTCATATCGTCCACCAAATCCAAACATATAACCCAGGTACGCTCCTGGGATAGCACGGTTCACTTCGGTCTTTTCCGCATTGTCCCCTATTACACCAGTTGGAATGGTGAGTATTGTGAATAGCAGTACACCAGCTAGACCATATCGAAGATTCATAGTTACTCCTTAGTTTACGGGAAGTAAATACTCACCGATTTCTTTAAGTTGCTCCCTATAAGCTAACAAAATCTATCCCCACCGACCAGAAAACTTCTGGTTCCTTTAAAGAATATAATCAAGAAAAAACAGCGTCTCCTTTTCCCAATGTGTTTTGACTCCCGTTTACTAGAATATTTATTAATAGTCTGTAATTCGTCTTGAGGATTAGAATAGTGATCACTGTAGACATACGGACAAAAATCTCTGTGAATGACTGTTAGAAATTCATTGGGAAAATCAAGGATAAAAATCACTTGGTTCCAACTGAATTCAAAAAATTGGTGATTTCAGGCGTGTATTTTTGTAACGATTGTTTGTACGACCTGAATAATTCTATCTATAAGAAGCACCTGTTTTAATTAATCTACGGCTTAAGTCCATATTTTTCCAAAATCTGGCGAACGAGATTTATGTTACATTATTTATCTAATTCGAAGATTGCGGAGTATTTCATAGATAGTATATTTTTTTAAGCCTAAGCGTTTTCCTGCTTCTTGCTTATTTCCTGCAGTAGAATCCAAGTATTTTTGAATAAAATTACAGCGTAATCGATGAATAATCTCCTGCCATTGATTATACAAAATTCTCCGGTCAAAAAAATATTGAGTAAATTGATCGCAGATTTCAGATTCGGTCACTCCATAGAATTGCTCCGATTTTTCATCTGATTTATTAATGCTATCCATTGAAAGAATATTTTCCACTTCTGTTAATGTTGGATTTGCAGTCTCGCAAAAAACAAGTAAACGTTTAATAAAATTCTCCAGTTCTCTTGTATTTCCGTACCAAGGCTGTTGTAATACATATTTTCGAACATCAGTTGAAAGCTCTAAAGGACGCTCACCACCTGTGACTTGTCCAATAAGTGTATCGAGAAGTTCGTCTACTTCTGCTCTAAGGCGTTTTCTTAATGGTAATAGACGAATAGGTGGCATTTCTGTTAACCGATCATACAAGTCACTACGAAATTCATTGCTTGCTATGCATTTTCCAAGATCTTTATCAGGGATCCTGCGATTCTACCGGAAAATGCAAGTCCGATCTAAGGTGC
>CAYPZJ010000208.1:0-8983 GCA_964414635.1 uncultured Spirochaetia bacterium | reverse complement strand
CCATGAACAATCACCGTCTCTAACGACATCATGCCGCCGCAGCGAGGACACAACAGCGGATCCAGTTACGGTGCAAGCAAACCGGCAATCGAATCCTTTAGGGCATAGCATGATGATGTATTGCAGCGAATACTTGTTGATAATAAAAATTCATCCTGAAACTAAGATCGCACTCCTATTTTTTTTTGTACTATTTTTTAAAAATCATTATACTATATTATAGTAGGGATATTTAGGAAAAGATAATCTATCCATATACAGGAAGGTACGTTACCTCTATGAGAAGGGGGGATAGGTTTATTGTTTCCGGATTCCCAGCGCGTGGATCGGTAGACTATATGTCGGAATAACGTAAAACCAAGGCATGATTTTGTCAAACGATCCAAAAGCCCGACAAAACGAACGAGCTTACTGATTGGTCCAGCATGGTAATGAATGAAAGTGAATAGGGCTTGGAAACTACTAAAATAGGTAGGATAGGTATGAAAAAGCAAAACCAAGCTTTCATTAAAAAAGGAATAGGGATACTTGTACTTCTAGGGGTTATTTTTCTCCAATGTAAGGAGTTGGATACGTTTTATGAGATTAAATCTCCTCCAATCCTTGAAACACCAGACGATGAATCAATCTTTTATGAACCAGTAGTAAATTTGGCTTGGTCACACAAAACCGAAGCTATACAAACCAACCTGTATGAGATTTGGTTGGATAATACCGTACTAGACACCGTTGAAGCAGCACTCATTCCACAAGTGTATAACTACAGTATTCCAGAGACCGCTATTCCACCACGAACCGAAGCTTATAGCTGGTATGTGGTAGCGCTTAACGAATTTCAGCGATATCAATCAGAGACTATAAACACTTTTTTTGTCTATCCTTTGGCAGAACCGACTCTGGTTTGTGAAGATGATACATCCTATTGTCCAGGAGCGTATTCTTTTAGTTGGTCCAGTGTTACGGGTGCTGCGGTCTATGAGGTTCAGTTTGCAGAAACACAATCTTTTGAAAACCCAATTACCCAAACGGATTCCTCCACTACCTTTGAAACCACACTAGTACCTGGAGCATATTCCATCCAAGTACGCGCCGTATTAAACAACTCGCACAGTGAATGGGCAGACTGCTCCTTTGTTGTACCATTGGATGTACAGGAACCTAAAATAGAAACCGCTGTACCCGATGGAATCTGCTTACAGGAATCTGTGGATCTAACATGGGAAGTGGATCTTGGGCATATGTATTCCGTTCGCATAAAAAAAGACGGAGAAACCAGCTGGACTGAATTGGTCACCCATAGTACCACCCATAACTATACCTATACTCCCGAGCAGACAGGTACCTACACCTGGGAAATCCAGCCACATACGGCATGTCAGGATAATACGGAATTCAAATCTATGGGTTCCTTTTCAGTATACGCATTACCGCTAAGCAACCTGGATAACACCCTAGACATCCTACCAGGCGAAACACCAACCATCACATTCGTTACTGGAACTGGGGATCGTGTTACGGATCTCACATTTAATGATAGCCCAGTTACACCCACTGGAGATACGGCAACATACACAGACGGGGGTTTGATCGCAGGGGAATCGTATGATTGGATTTGGACATATACCAATACACAAGGGTGTGCTGAAACATTTACCGCAACCATTACTGTATTAAACTGGGAACCACCTGATTTGGATGCTGTCGGTCCTTTTTGTAGTACAGATGCCGTGGTTTTGAGCTGGAGTGACGAAAGCGCGGACGAATACGATATAGAGTGGGGTACCGATACCCTTTATACTACGGGTTCTACGCAATCGAGCACGCCAACGATAGATATCGGCGCACTATCAGATGCAACCTATTATTATCGAGTTCGCCAAACCAAAGCCGGTAGTACTAGTGCTTGGAGTGATAACACCAATTACAGCTTTGTTGTATGGTCTTTGCCTGATGACCCCAACGGATTAAACGATCCTACCGATGGTCCCATCGGTGCAACCTATGATTTTTCCTGGACGCCCGAAGTAGATATAACGTATGAGGTACAGTATGCAATAGAAGACTATTTCACCTGGAACGATGCAGATAATATTGACTCGGTGAATGGAACTGCTGATGCGACTATCAGCGATGCTGGCACCTATAAATTCCGGGTACGAGCCCAAAACGCTGGGGGGTGCTATAGTGCTTATGTAGAGAGTACGGAATTTATTGTAAGTGGCGGATGTCCGGATCGTTTCTTTGTAGGAACCTGGGGACAAGGCGTATACTATACAGAAAATGGTACCAACTTTATTCAACACTCAGATATTCCAACATCAGCCCAGGTACGAGATGTGATGCGTCATGATATATGCGATATTTGGGTGAGTGTACAAAATCAAGGGGTGTATGCTAGTTTTGATGGGGGACTCAGCTTCAATAAAATAACCAGCTATCCTTTAGGAGGAGCGTGGTATGCCTGCTGGTTTGATGATAAGGTTTATGTGGCGCCGGGTACAGCTGGTAATGGTGCCTATTATACCGAGGACAACGGGTCTACGATGAATACAGTTTTTGGAGGTGGGGTGGACAGCGATCGTGTATATACGTGTCATGCTGATTCTCATCATAATCGTATTTATTTAGTGGGTAGGGATAGCTCCATAACATGTCCTCGCATGTTTTGGAGTGGTACCAGTCCTTACACCAACAATTTTTCACATATACAGCCGGATGGAGCTGCATATGCTGCCTATGCGTATTATGTGACAGGTCCTAGCAATCCAAACTATCCAGATACACATTTTATCGGATTATATCAATATGCGTTTGATTCGCTGCCCGATCTATCGTTCCCGTGTACTCCCGATTGTTATGATTACGGCGACCTTCCTTCTACAGAATATATTATGGATTTCACAGAATTTGGAGGATATGTGTGGGGAGCAGGGAAGAGCGGGTTATACAAACTTACTTCAGCTACCAGTTCCCAAATGACCGGTATTGGAACTAAAGTTGATTCCGTTGGGGTTTGGGATAACCAATTGTGGGCTGGGAAGGATAATCTGGGGTTGTATGTTTCCTCGGATGGTAGTAGCTTTAATCCAGTAGCAGGATTTCCCGAAGTAGACGTGATGGGAATTCAACATCAGGATGATTAACCTATCCCATTGTCCAACGCTTTCTTTATTTCTATTATAGACAGGCAATTTCTGATCGTATAGAATGATGGTGGCTGGGATGGGTAGAATTGGGAGGGAATCGGTGCGTAGCCGTTTCCTTTTTCTAATGTATATGTCTTGAATGGAGGCAGTTATGATTGAAATATCGAATTCTGTGGGGTGGACTGTTATGTTCGACGGGCGAATCATTGAGAAGTTTGATAGTAGTAATATGCGAATGCACATCAACAATGTTAAAAAAATCGAAGTTACAGAAGGACGTAAGGGCTTGGGAATTATAGTGACAGGGCGTTGGGGAGGTGGTTTCAACATGACCCAAATTGATGCTAATAATCGGAGTGCTGTTGATGAATTTGTCGCACAGGTCAATGCTGCTATCGCAGCTACTGGCTTATAAGATTGAAGTATTTGTTTCTCCTTTCTAGTACCTGAGTTAGGGAAGCGGAACTATTAGTTAGTAGCACAATAAGATAGAGGACAGTACTAGGGCTTGCGGCCTTTGCAAGATAGGTCTTCTCGTCTTGCATGCGAGGCTTGCGATCTTTTTCCAGGCGGTTATATAAGCGATTTTACAGGAATCCTAAGCAAATTGATTCCAACGAGGATGACGATTAGCTTCATTCCATCGCCGTCGATTCCTCGGGTAATGTCTACATTTCAGGAACAGGAAATAATCTAATCGATTCGAATAGCAATGTGGATTGGTGGGTGAAAAAATTCGATTCTTCAGGGAATGAAGATACAACCGACTGGAATCTCCGATTTGATTTTGCGCCTTCTCCCTCCGATGTATTCGTAAATAATCTAGGGGATGTATATCTTGCAGGATCCGTATTTAAATTGGTAAGTGATACCACCGGATATGATTGGTGGATAAAGAAAATTCCCAATTAAGATCGATGATTACACTATACTCACCTGTAACTAGTTTAACATTTTTTAGGTGGCTTTGGGAACTGATACTCCCCTACTCTACTCTCCAAACGGATCCGTAGCTTCTTCATAAGAAGGGAGTCTCGTTTTCAGCTTGGAACAGATATGTAAGACATCAAACACTTTCAACTCCGCATGGAGAATATGTAAAATAAAATCATCCTTTAAATCGCTATAAGACTTAACAATTCGTCTTTTCAATGTATCCATCGCGGTATATACCTCTTCCATGAGGATTTGGTGCAATAAAAATATTTTCAAGGAGAAAATAATAATAGGAATACCATATGCACCAGTGACACTTCCCAATTCTAGTATCGGATGTCCAGAAAAAAGAATGGATAAAAAGAATAGATACACTTGAAAGTTTCAGTTTTGACATGGGTGTCTGTGGCGCAAAGCGCCACAGACACTCCAAAAAATGTCAAACCACTTTCAAGTAGGTATACAACATGTGATTCCTTTTTATCATGAGTATATTCGTATTTACGAATATTGCATTTTTTATTACTTTAACTAGGGATACGATTGATTTGTTAAAGATCGATCAGGCTGGCAATAAAGGAGTAAATGATGAATACACTGACATTAAATATAATCCGCTATGGTGTAGGGATTCTACTAGGTGGTACGCTTGGATATATATATTTTAGTACAATTGGGTGCCAATCGGGAGGGTGCATCATTACAAGTGATCCAATTGTAACCATACTCTATTTTGGCGTACTCGGCGGTTTCTTTGCGTCCCTATTCAAAAAAAAGAAGCAGGATGCTGGGTCTCCCGATGGTGATTCAGGAGGGAATAGATCCGGTTCAGATAAACGTACCAAAAAGAATCCTGTTGTGGAAGTGAATACGGCGAATTTTAAAGAAGAAGTACTGGATTATAAAGGGATTGTCATTGTCGATTTTTGGGCTTCTTGGTGTGCCCCCTGTCGGATGCTTTCCCCATTGATAAAGGAGATTGCTAAAGAAAATTTAGATCGGGTTAAAGTCGCCGCACTCAATACCGAAGAAAACCAGCAGCTTGCAGGACAATTCGGGATCCAATCCATCCCAACGGTAATGTATTTTAAAAATGGCGAACGCGTGGAAAACCTGGTAGGGATTCAGGATAAAAACAGTTATATGAGTCTGATTGACAAGCACGAAGCGTCATTATAGAATTTATGAAAAATAAATAATTATTTAAACCGACCTTAATAATCGCGACGTATTTTGTGGGTGTCCCAAATGTGTTTACCACATGATTAAATTGATGATAACACCTTCTGTGATAGATCACCGATTATCAAACTAGATAACACAAAAAAGGATTAACATTATGGTATCAAACCATTTGATGATTGTTTTATTATTGATGCTGCTTTCGTTCGGCATGGCATGTAACCGGGAGATCTTCTATGAAATAGAGCAAGCTCCCAATTTCACCCTTAGTTGTGAGTGTTCTCAAGACCAAACGAATCCCACGTATGTTGGAGCGGAATCGGTAACCATCTATTGGGAAAATCCTCTCGTAAATTGGGCGGATGCGTATCAAATTATCTTTGATGGATTTATTATGGGTGATGAGGAACATGGAATGTATTACTATACCGCTGAACACGGCGAGCAGGGCGTGATTTTTAGTGTGAACGATTACTTGCGCTATAACGAAATTCATTATTTAACCGTTCGAGCTGCCAATGAGTTCCATTATTATCCTTCGGAAAGAACCTGCTATTTTCTAATCCCCAACCCCCCTACCCCCTTCTCTGTTCTCGATGAACCCGATTCATCCGACCGAACCGTGCAATTGGAATGGCAACCATCTACCAATGCAGATTACTACGAATTATATGTAGCACCCAGTACTGACTGTTCTACAGCCATATCTATAGGTCAAACCTCGGATACGTTTATGGATGTAAATGTGGAAGGGGATTCTAATTATTGTTTTTATGTGATCGCCTATACCAACAGCGGACTATCCCAACGCTCCATCAATACCGATACTTTCTATATAAATGATTGTCCAAATCCATCTACCCACGCTCCCACCAATCTTACACCAAATGGAGGTACAACCAGGTGCGCATTATACAATGCTGATGAGGGAGTCCAGGATTATACTTATACATTTGCTTGGGATTTGGTGACGGAAGCGGACGGTTATGAATTTGAATTAAGCACGGATCCAGGTTATGCATCATGTAATAGCTCCACGCGCAATATATACAAACACGAAACCAATCTCACAAATACCGTAAACACGGTGACATACGACTGGATGGATGAAAATCAAGGTCATTGGCATATACATACAGATCCAGCCACTCCTACAACAGTATACTGGCGTGTACGTTCGCTATTTACGGATTGTCCTCCCTCCGATTGGGCAGAAGCAGAGCTTACCCTGGCAACAGATCCCAACACGTGTTGCCCAGAAGCTACCACCTGCTATGATTATGCCAATGTAGTTGATTCAACGGATTTATTCATCTCAGAAGTGCGTACCCGTGGTAATATGGGAAATCAACGTGGGGAATTTATTGAGTTGTTTAATTTCCTGGATAAACCATTGAAGGTATCGGGCGCTTTTCTATATTATATGCATGGAACCCAGGCATCTTCGGGTTGGGATAATCCTGTTTCTCTTCATAACTACGTTATTGCATCCAAGGGATGGTTGGTTGTTACAAATCGCCAACGCCATAACACACCCGCAGAGGGATATGCATTCGATTGCTATCCTGTGATTGATAACCCATTCGATACCGAAGATAGTTCTCAAAATTTAACAAATGGTATTGAAAGCAGTGGGTGTCGAGGTGGAAACATGGTGCTATACTTCAAAGACGGTTCGACAACAGACTCACTTTCTTCGGATCCAACTGTGGCTGAGTTTTCGTCATCTGGGCGACGGATGATTGATGCGGTAAGTTGGAAGAATACGCCCTGTGGTATTTTTACAGGCGATAATGCTTTTGCCGATGCATCGAAATTATTTTTAAATCCGCCTATCGATGTGGAGAATACATCTCCCATTGCTGGATTTGAGCGGGTATATACCGGAACACACTATGATACAGACACCAATACTATGGCAAATGATTTTTTTGTCACCAACTATGGCATGGCTAACTCCCCTGTAACAAGTCCCGGTGCGGGTCCCTGGTAACATTCTATTTGGAAAAAGAAATTGCCATGCTTTCTCCTGCGGGGCTATTTACCATCATCGATGTGCCGATAATGTCCAATTTACCATCACATTGACTATGGAAACCAAATTCATAGGTTGCAGCGCCATGTTGAAAGACAACCGATCCCGCTGTTGGGTTACGGGTGCAATTGGGTGTAAAGGTTACATCGGTAAGCTGCAATTTATAGACATTTAACCCCACTACTGAATCCCGATCCCCGGAGATGGTAATGATATCATCGGAATTATCAGCAAGCGTTCCCTTCGTATCGATGGTCACATCCCAATCGGATGCATTCACCGTATAGGGACTACCTTGGGTTAGATTTACTAAGGCATCGGAATAGGCGATTGTAAAAAGATTGCTCGCATACGAAATATCAAAATCGGAAACATTCACCACAACCGATTCCCCACCATCAATATCAATAGATTCAAAACTGGCTGATAATGTCCCGGTAGTGTCGGAATCCAGTTCCCCGGTGACATCTACCGTGCCATCGGGAGCAGTACCAATGGGAAATGGGCATGCGTTACCAACCTGCAAGGTTAAACTTACCGGACAGGGATACGAGGCACAGGATTCACTAATGGTTGTACAGGAAATATCTTCCCCAATCATGGCAGGAAACGCCAGCGCTCCCGCATACGCAACAGATGCAGCGGTTGCAATAGCATCTTCTAATTGTTCAATGTCAATCCGGTCTTCGGGATCCTCGGTACATCCCAAAAAACCCACATTACCCACAACAAGCACTATGATGATTCCATGTAATAATCGGTACATATAGGTTACCTCTTTGTAATCAAGGGATGAATAAACGTTCGAGCAGTAATACAAGAAGAGGTTGTTTATGCATCAGCATATACAACCTCTTATCATGTATCAATGCATTAGAAACGATATGTGAATCCACCCATCATGCCATCACGCATGGGTGCCATATGGAATGAGACATTTTGAAGCGTGCGGAATTTTTTCTTGAGTTTACCACGTTTGCCGAGTAGTACCAAACCAGGTATCAATGTTATTAAACCTGCAAACATCGTTACTCCTGCAGGAAAATATCCGATTATTTTAATAAATCCAGTATCCCCTGCAAATTCATCGATCGCGTTGAAATATGCGATCATCCAAACCCCTATTCCAATCGTTATTACTCCAGAACTAACATAACCTAATGCAGCATATGTTAGAAATGGGAAGCCTTCATTGGGGTTTAGGGTACCTGCATTCATTTGTTCAATTAGCCGCTTCCGCTCTATTAGCATCCCTATTGATGGTGCAATAGTACCGCCTGTCCATATTAGAAGTGAGATCGTATCTTGTACGTATTCAACCCCTTCATCATTACCGGTCATACTCCATAACCCATTCAGAAAACCAATCCCACCAATCACGATTCCAAAAATCCCCATAGAACGATGGGTTTCAAAATCAGCTATCGTAACAACGCTACCTGAAGCAGAAGCACTAGCAGATCCTTCCGCATCAGCAAGCAAAAGCGGAGAAGGTTGCTGCAGGAAAAATACACCAGGTGCTTGTTGCGCGAAAACCCCAACTCCTAAACCAAATGTCAACGCAAATACCAATATGATGGTACGAATTTTCATAATCCACTCCTTTCTGATTTCTAAAACCACCTGTCATTATACCCGCTCCAAAGTAAAACCAAAACCCATAGAAAATCGCATATAATGATAG
>CAYPZJ010000207.1:0-9001 GCA_964414635.1 uncultured Spirochaetia bacterium | reverse complement strand
TTCATTAGTAAGTCCCAATGCCATCTTTATTGAACTTAAGTTTTCAATAGCATATTGTTTTAATGCCGCTTGTTTCGCTGACAGCTTGGTTTCTAGCGCTTTTAATCCGTCCTTATCGTTTGGTTTATTCTCGGTAGCCGCTTTAATTTCCTTTTCTAACACAAGAATTTCCTGAAAAAGGTTCTGAAAACCTGCTTTGATCGAGGGTTCTGCCAGTTGAAGAATCATGCTGCTCAGTGTCTCCTGAAGAACAACACGATCTGGTCTATTTGCAGGTGAATTGAATACTACATTTTTACCAAGTACGGTAAGAACTATTTTTGTAAAGTCTTGTTGTGCAGTGAGTGAAGGCACTGGTTCCGTCATACTACTCCATACCCGTTCAAAATCAGTATAAGTCTGTTCTGGAACAGGTTCATTTAAAAAATAGAGGAGGAATTGGAAACCAAAAACCGCAACTGCCCAAACAATGACCATAATGATGATCATCTTCATATTCGCACGACTATGATCCCGTTGGGGTTTAAAGAAATTAATCGTATACTCAGTGTCTGATTGTGTAGCCATTTTACCTCCAGTTTAGTATGTACTCAAAACGGTATGGTAATCTTAGATGTTTCCTGATCTAGGAAGGAAGCACATCTAATCAACAAATCACTCCGTAGTGAGTAGTAGGATTATAACAAAAGCAGAGAAAACCCATTTCGAGTCCTTTGTAAAATAGAATGTTGATTTGTGAATGTCAATGCTAGATTTCAAAATCAAAAATCAAAAAAAAGACTGCTTCCGTTAGGGATTAAATAGTAGCAATCAAACATGCGAATGATTTTCTATTGTCCTTTCTATTCTGTGTTTTACAAAGGGATTGAAAAAGAGCTAGTTAGGATATTATAGATTGCGAATATTCTGTTATAGAAATGTTAGGGCTTAAAAATATGCAAAAAAAGAGGAAAGAAAAACGATAATTTTCGAATAAATAATGTAGGATATGGGAAATTCGAAGAAAATGATAGTAAGTACGGTTAGCTTGGCTTGTGATTGCTGTTAGAATGAAAAATGTGAACAGAACGCTAGGCGAAATACGTCTGTGGGTGCAAAATCGGTTGCATCGGGATCATCCCAAGTCATCATCGCTCGGATATATTGGGCTTCCAAACCAAGTTTGAATTGAGGAAAAATATTGTACCACACATTACCGAAAATATTCCATTGCATTTCTGCACCATTGGCAAATGAATAATCGATGCCAGGGAGTCCAGTGCTAAACGTGAGACCAGAGGTATCTAAGATTTTTTCAAATCCACCACCAATGTTAATGGCTAATGAAGCGGGTTCGATTTTTAACCCTAAACTCAACCAACCTCCCATAGAAGGGCGCGCTTCTTGTGTTTCTTCCATCGTGCCTGTATTTTGTGAATAATAGCTGTCTTGTGTAATCAGGCTTCCAAGAAATTGATCCACATTTGCTGCTCGAAAAAATTCTCCGGATAGTGATAGCATTTTGATATTAAGTTTCAATTCGCCACTGACAAAATACGAAGGCAGATATTCATTGGTAAGAGTATACAACGTAGGATCGCTCCCGACAGCATCTTCCACACCAAAAATTCCTGAAACACCTAGTTCAAGTAGTTTTTGATACTTAAACGCTACGCGATAGTGCAAATGGGGGAGCTTCATAATTTCACCTAATCCTGCACCATCTAAGTACGAATCACGAGGACCAATCCCTCCTCCATCACCTGACTCGGCTCGGGCGGCTGCTATGTCAATATGAAGGCTAGGACCATCTTCCGCGAAAGGGATATTCATTCCAACATTAATATAAGGAGTTCGCATCCAAAGGTTTCCTTTTCCTCCCATAATGATAAAATTTATAGTGGGAGGGTTGACAGGACTGGCAATCGACCAGTCATTACCAATTTTAAAGTGAAAATGTTTCCATGCCATGTCGATCGATGCGACCCGAAGACGAAAATTTGGTTGATTTGCAGCACGCAGGGAATTCGCAAAACCACCCCAGAAATCCATTTCCAATTTCGCAGCAAAGGTTCCACCCAATGCATCAAAAGACCACTTTAATCCTAATCGAGATTCCCGAGCACTCAATCCCAAATCGCCATTTGCATTGCGAGGAGTCGCAACTTTGGCTTCGGGTATAACCCAAAGAGGTGCATCAATATTTGTTACCGCAGAATCATTATACCACGTTTGGAGTCGAAGAAAACCATAAAAAGTTGGAGGGGGAACAGTAGGCTTATCCGCTTCTTCATTTCCAGATACAGCAGGTGCTGTAGATTTTGCGGCGGGTTTATCCTCCGCAGCTAAAGCAAGAGTAGATATTGAGAAAAATAGAAAGGTAAGTGCAACTATGAAATAACATAACCGTACCATATATATGCTCCTTCGTAATGTGGATTCACTTAATAGGGGGATGGATTCCATCCATAATCCTATATCAGCTTACAAGAACCCTAATAAAATAAGATTCCTGTTTCTTGGATTATAAAAATTTGTAGGGATTAGGTCAACCAAGTATTAAGAAAAGGTTAAGACCCAATCAAGTAATCCTATCTGTACATTACGATCCAAGCTTGTGGTCGCGAGTAGTAAATCATGTTCAAGAAGAATAATATCTGTGATTGCAGCACTGTGAATAGGCTTTTTTTGTATCAACTTGCCATCCTTTATTCTCCAGACGTATAAAGTACCCGCCTCATCCCCACCAAACAAATAGTGCTCAAATCGATCCACGCGGAGGATATTCAAACGTGTCATGAATCCCCCCAATGTTTGAATGATTGTTCGGGTATGGAGATCCCATATTTGGAGTTGGAACGGATTTATACTTTGTACAATAAGCAGATTCGTTTTTGGAAGTACGACATAAGTATAGGTACCTGGAACACGCAATTGACTTTCCCATGTAGACGCATCCCATACTGTTAAAACGGAATCAAACCCCCATGTAATACCCTGTTTTTGGTGCTCGAACAAAGAAAGATGTCCCACTCCTAAATCATGTGCTTGAATCGTTTTAGTCCAACGGTTTTTTTGTAAATCAAAAAAGCGAAGCGTCCCATCTGTAAACCCAGCAATTACCAAGGGAGTCCAAGGTACCACGCCTATCGTGTTGATGTAACAATCGGATCGTTGCTCTTCGTAGAGGGATTCAAGGGAAGGGAGCTGAAGGACGTGTAGCCTTTCTTCTCGTGTATTGCCATCCGTATTTCGTTCTACAAGAAGAAGCACATTCATAGAAGTATGAATCTTTAGATGATGAATAGGATATGAAAAACCCGTTTTTTGAAAAGATTTTTTTTGTTCGATTAAAAGAAAGGTTTGAATTGAATGATCTGCTGCACCGGTATATACAGTTGATGTGGATGGATGTATAGCAAACGACCGGATTCGATTGGTATGTGCAGAATAACTTACTTCATTTTTCAAACCGCATTCAAACAGAATGGTTGGATTGGGTTTTCCATGTGCAAGAATTAAGGCATGGGCTCTTTCATAGTAATCCAAAGTTGGCACCCAATATTCGCTCTGGATCTCTCGAATGAAGAAAATATCTTTCAAAACTTGGTTTGTGGCATGTTCTTGAATTGTGAAGAGCTCCTTATGCCATCGATAATCATGCCGTTTATTCGTCAGATTCTGAAGAGCTGAAATAGCATGCAACGCTTTTTTAAATTGGTTTAAACGGAGCTGTTGTTCCATATTTGTAAGCAGCTGTTCCGTTTCCTGCTCCTTTTTTTGTTCTTCTTTCAAAGTAGGAACCCGTTCCATAACAAATTCTTCCACAGGATGAATGAATACATGGGTGGGATTGGAAAGATTCATCGTATAAGCACGTAACGTGTATTCACCATACGTATGCATATTGGATGCGAGTATAAGCAGCTGCTTCGATTGCTCCCACTGGATTTGATCAACGGAACCATCTAATACTTGTGCATATTTAATACAACGAAAAGGTTGTAACTGCCAAATTCGCAGTGTTCCAGATTCGCAACCACTTAATAAAAACGTCTCATCCGGTGAAATACTAAGGTCGGTAATTCGGTGCTCATGCGCTTGCATGATCCATGGTTGTTTGGGATTATCTAAAGGGAAAAAATGAAATTGTCCATAAGTATCCCCAACAATGATCCAACGTAACGATTCATGGTAAATCATCTCTGAAAACTGAATCCCCTCTGTTGACCAGCTATATACAACTTCCCATGTTTCCTTTTCCCATGCAACGACGGTACCTCCGGTATCCGCAGTGATAAAATAAGGGGAGTTTGTCCAAATGAAGAATTCTATCGGATAATGGTGATATTCTAATAGCCGAATGCAATGCCCAACGGTTTGCTGCTGATAATCCCATACGCGTACGGTGGTATCACGACTGCTGGTTATTAGAATTCCTTGATCCTCATCTAATTCCATGTGGGTGAGTTGTCCCTGATGTCCTTCCCATGTTTGGACACATTCAAACGTAAACAAACTCCATTTTTTTATAGTATAATCATCGCTAATTGAGTATAAATACTTTTCCTGTCGATCTGTTTTTAACTGCCGGATCCGTAAGGAATGCCCCCGAAGTGTTTTAATAGGATAAAACGTTTCCGCATCCCATACTTGAATGGTATGATCTGCACTCGAACTTAGTATATAGGTTCCTTGGTGGGACAATTTTAGTGACGTAATCGTATTCGTATGTCGGGCAAGTGTTTGCATACGCTCATGATTCATCGGATCGAACGTTGCACATGTATGTTGATCGGTCACAGCAATACAAAATGTGCCCGTTGGATCCACACAAAATGGAGCATACAGTTCTTTCTGGAACAATGGTTTTAGTGGGTAAACTGGGATCTTTTGAAATGAACCCATTAAGGATGTTAAAGGGATTTTATGAGTAGATGTGTTTGTGAGAGTAGCATGTAGGCTTTTAGTATTCCAAGCATATATTGCAGCGGAATGATTGGAACTTGCTTGGGTAAAATAGTGTGTGGATTCATCATACGAATAGATGCCACTAGATGCAATTCCTAATAAATTGTAAACCTTAGCTTCGTTATAGCCTTGTTTTAATGACTTATCTAATGTATGAATCGCAGCAAGATAGTTACCCACAAGGGTATGCACCAATCCTAAATAGTAATATCCTTCACCTTGCTGTGAGGGATTGTTTTGAATTGCAGATTGAATCAATTCAAGGGCACGTTGTTCAGTAGTAAAAGGATAATGAAGTAAGTATAGAAGCGCTAAATTAATAGCACTATAAAAATAATAGGGATAGGTTTCAGTTAGATGGGATAATATCCGAAACGCTTCTTCCTCGTTGTCTAGATCTATGTAGGATAATGCCTTGCAGTTTAAATCATCAATTCGTTCCCGTTCTACCGGTTGATACCGATCCTGATAGGTTTCCCCTGTGATTTTTTGATACAGGGTTGCCAGGCTGTTCCGAATTTCCTTAAATGAAGCGTAGCGATCCGTGGGTTTTTTTTGTAGGCACTGAACAATAATACCATTTAATATATCATCCAAATCAGAACGAAAATCGTGAGGGGAGGGAATGCGACTATTTAAATGTAAAATACGATATTCCCCAGGGGAGGGTGCCTGATAGGGACGATGACCGCACACCATTTCAAAAAGAAGGACTCCGAAGGAATATACATCCGCCGGAATTCCCGCCTCATGTGCTTTCCCCCACATTTCAGGAGCCATGTAAGGGGGACTACCCATAACTACCTGTTCATCATCCATTATAAACATACTTGGAGCATCCAATTTCCGCCCATTAGCAATAAATAGTGGTTCTGATAATGGTGTATTATGAATCCCTTTCACTAACCCAAGATCAGTAATTTTTAACGTATTTTCTTTATCAATGAGGCAATTTTCCGCTTTTAAATCCCGATGAATCAATTTTTTATCATGAGCATGGGTTATTCCATCACAAATTTGGATCGCATAATCCAAAAGTATAGGGTAGGGGAGAGCACCTTTTTTTTCTAAAATTGTATTGAGACTTGTTCCATCCACGTATTCCATAAAAATACGTAGCAACCCCTCTGTTTTACGCACATAATATGCATTCACCACATTGGGATGTTTACCAAGTTCGACCCAACTGGCGGCTTCCCGCTGGAACTGTTCATATCCACCTCGGTGCTGTAAGATTTCATAGTGTGGAGATTTGACGGCAAGGGTACGGTTCCACTGTAAGTGGTAAACAAAATAGACTACACCCATGCGACCTGCTGCATGTCCCAGCACGCGGTATCGATTTTCGATAACTTCCCCATCCTTCCAAATTCGGATTTGCTCTTTTGTTCCTTTTCTGAACCATCGACGGATTGGAGTTAGCAGCTTCTCAAATACTTGCATGAAGTTTCCTTTTGATTAGTCAATCATGGGGTGGGGGACGGTGTGTTTTCCTGTTGGGAACGGTGCTGCCAAATAAGAAAAGCACCAACTACATGATTGGTTGCTTCTTTTAACGGGAATGCCGTACAAAGAAAAGGTTCGGTAATACCCTTCATTGAAATGTGAATTTCCTGACGTAAATGGCGTTCTTCTTCAATAACAGGAGAAAGGATCTTCTTTTGAAAGGTGGTTCCCAGTGGTTGCATCAGTTGCAGACAATTTGAACCAATCAGAATATCTTGTTCTAAACCAAAGATAGTCCCCGCTAGATGATTTCCATATCGGATCTCCCCTTCTCTAGATAGAATCAAAATACCAACAGGTAAGGTATCAAAATGATAAACCATACGACTCATTAAGAAGTTAATTCCCTGAATAATCGCATGATACCCACCTTTGAATGTATGATCCTGACCCTTTTGTAACAAATGTCCCTCCACGACTGCTTGTATGAGCTTATCAATTTCACTTTCAAACCGATTCAAGGTTTGTGCCATGCTATTTACTGCTTGGGCAAGCAATGCGATTTCATCGGAGGTTTCAATATGTACTTTCCGGTAAAAATAGCCATCAGCAACCTGTTGTGCAAAATGTACAAGATTTCGGATAGAACGGCTGATCCGGTTGGATATCCAGATAAGCAGTACAATTCCCCCTGAAAGAGCTATTAACGCAATGATAAATGTTTGAATAACAATCTGCCAAATTTGATTGGTTAGTTGGGTGGTTTTTTGGTTAATTAAGGTATCTACATCGTCAATATAAATTCCAGAACCCACGATCCAATTCCAAGGCTCAAACAGCTGAACATACGATAGTTTGGGTGCTGGTTCATTGGATTTAGCACCTGGTTTTGTCCAATAATAGGGAAGAAATCCGCTTCCATCCTGTTTACAGAGTTGAACGAAGGTTGAAAATATGCGTGTTCCATGCTTGTCGGTATAATCCGTCAATCCATTCGGTTTATACCATTCCGGATAGGAATTCGGAGGATAATTTGGGTGCATAATCATTTTCGGTTCGGTGTCGTTAATCCAAAAATAATTACCCTCGTCGTACTGTAAACTAGCTAGTAATCGAATGGCTTCCTGTTTAGCTTGGTTTTCCTCAACTTCCAGCCAAACACCGGATCCAATAATCCAATTCCATGGTTTGAATAATTTTACAAAGGATAGTTTTGGTGTTGGATTTGAAGAAGTCGAGTCCGGTTTTTCCCAGGAATAGGCAACAAACCCTTCGCCATATTCTTTACATAAATCCACCATATCCTGGAAAACATGTTTCCCATCGGGGTCGGTGTATGTTTTTAAACCGTTGGGTTCATACCATTCTGGATATAGATCGGGTGTGGAATGGGGATGCATAATCATACGAGGTTCTAAATTATGAACCCAAAAATAGTCATTCTTACGGTAGCGCATGGTTTTTATCAATGCCAACGCTTTTTGCATAGCCGCAGTACGGGATAGTGTTCCAATTTTTGTTTGGTGAAAATTATACTCCAAAACGCTATAAGCTAGATTAACAGCAGGTTCCAATTGCTCCCGTGCAGTATTTTTTAATTCATCCAAATTAGAAATTCGAGTGTAATAATCCAATAATGCGCTATAAGCAACATCTACTACATTTTTTAGATGGTGTTTTTTTTCTGCATAGATTTCCTGGCGCAATTGCTCGGTTTCCAAGTTTCCTTGAGATATGAGTGAAAGTACGCTGATTGTTGTAATAACCATAGTAGTTAAGATAAGAATGAGCATGGTGGATAGAATCATTTTTGTTCGGATGGATGTTCTACGATTTTTTAAAATTGAAAGCGGCATGACGAACTCCCTGTTATCAAAAATATAGTAAAAGACGCTACGCACCACAAATCGGACATTTATATATTCTGTTGCGTATGCTTGAATCAAATGAGGATAAAAAGGCATTTTGGTTGTTCGTTAGTCCTTTATTATGTTTTAACTATGCACGTTGTTTTACCAAGTCGGCATTATGAAAGATACAACTACTCAAATTATACTAATTGACGATAATGATACACATATCCAATTGCTGGTACACGCTCTTTCACTCGAACCGGGTACCCATTCCATTCATGGGGTTCATTCTTTTAAGGAAGCGCGCGAGCTAATTCATCCTTCCAATGAGTATTTAGTCGTTACCGAATACGAAATCAACGGTCAAACATGTTTAGAAGGATTATCGAAAGAACTAGAATATGCATCATGTACGGTGATAATCTTGACTGTTCGAAAAGAAACCCATCTTATTGTCAAATCAATACAAGCAGGAGTGTTGGATTATCTGATTAAGGGAGAGCATAAATGGAAACAACTAGCCCAAGAATTATTGCTCAAAGCAAAACAAAATACAATTAATACACAGCATGCCCGGCGATCGAAATCCCCCCGCTACCTTGAACGAGCCGATTTAGCCCTCATTGCTGATCACTGTCCGGATGTCATTGCTCGTATTGGGTCGGATGGTCGTTTTATATTTATCAATAAAACGATTGAATCCCTCACACAAATTCAACCCGATATCCTTATTGGAAGAAAACCCAATGCAT
>CAYPZJ010000206.1:0-9004 GCA_964414635.1 uncultured Spirochaetia bacterium | reverse complement strand
GGAAAACACTTGATTATACCAGAAAGGAATACAGATCGAATGGTTATTCTGACTTGGCAATCTTTTTTTTTACGATTACCTTATGTGAAACACCCAGATTAGGTGTTTAGAAAAAACAAACGAGGTATATCCGTGACCGCAGATATTGGAATCATTGGTGGAAGTGGGTTGTATCAAATCGAAACCCTAAAAACCATAGACGAATTTTATCCCGATACACCCTTTGGAAAACCATCGGATCAGCTGTTACTTTGTGAATACAAAGGACGAAAAGCAGCGTTTTTACCCCGTCATGGCAAACATCATGGGATTTTACCCACGGAAGTCCCATCCAAAGCAAATATATATGCGATGAAAATGTTGGGTATTAAACATATCCTCTCTTTTTCAGCAGTGGGTAGTCTTCAAGAGCGCTACGCTCCTACGCATTTTGTCATACCCGATCAACTCATCGATCGTACTCGAAGCCGTCCGAACACCTATTTTGGAGAAGGTATTGTTGGACATGTTGCATTTGCGGAACCCTTTTGTTCGGGGTTGGCGGAGCAGGTTGCTCGTTATATGAAACAACAAGCATTTACCACTCATGTGGGGGGGACGGCGGTGTGTATGGAAGGACCCTTGTTCTCCACAAAAGCCGAATCCCACTTATATCGAAGTTGGAATGCGGATATTATCGGGATGACATCCCTTCCAGAAGCCAAACTTGCTCGAGAAGCGGAGATATCCTATGTTATGATTGCAATGGTAACGGATTACGATTGTTGGCATGAATCGGAGGAATCGGTAACGGTGGAAATGGTTATGAAAACCATGAAAACCAATACCGACAATGTAAAAACATTTCTTCCCGAGCTCATTACTTCGTTGGATTTGGATACAGCCTATCCCAGCCATATGGCTACTCAATTCGCTATTATGACACCTCCTGAATTCATTCCTGAAAAACGGAAACAGGAATTAGAATTGTTCTATGGAAAATATTGGAAAAGGTAACCTATCATGGATGATATCGTTGGACGGGGGTTTCTTTTTATGTTGCGGTTTCTTGTTGCTGGTATGTTGTTTCTACTGATGATTTGGATACCCAAACAGGCAGGAAGCCTCCCAACAGAAAATTTTTATACCGGATCAGAACAACAAAATGGGACTTCAGTTCAACCTTATCAGAATGAGCCGGTAGAATCGGAAGAACCGACTACAGAAGATACCGAAAAAGACGACGAAGAACAGGCACCTGTTTTGGATGAGGATGAAGTAGAAGCGTTGTACGAAGCGAACAAGCAGGAATCCGAACCCTTACCCACCATTGATGTATTCTTCGATCCGGCATGGGAAGAGGAATCCGATTCGTTTTTTGGGATGGCACAGGAAGTGAATCCGGCTGCTTCGAGCATTCCTTTTTCAGAAACCCCGTTGAAGCGATTTCATATTATGTTTCTTATTGCGTTGCCTGTTGCCTATTTGTATAACTCCACCATCTTTGATTTATTTACCCAGCAGGTTCCTACCCGGCTGAATGAGAATGAAATTCAGTTCAAACGGGGGGTGTATAGTAAGGCGATGTCGGTGTTTATGTGGATCTCAGCGTTAACTATTGCATTGGGAATTGCTTGGGATGATTATCGGAATGTCTTTACCAAACACGAACTCCCCATTCATCCTTCGGATCGCATCCAATATGAACAGAATATGTCGTTTGAGGATCTTTATAAATCCTATCCCTGGACGATTCCTATTTTTGCTTCACGTTTTTAAATTGAATAATAAGCATTCCCACCACCACCAGATTCAATACCATTCCAGTCCATAGCAAAAAGAACACGGGTTGTTCAATTATTACAGCAATCATCAACGCGACTAAATGACTGGTATGACCCAATAACGGGAGGAATAATCGGGTCGGGAGCGGAATCTGATGAGATCCATGTTTATGAATCTGCCAAATTCTAGCCAGATTCCTACCTAGTGATTCATAGCGCTGAAGGATCCCTTGAATCAAAGGGAATCGCGATGATTTTTGATTAGAATAGGATGTCGTGTGAGGATGTTGCTGATATCCTTCCCAGAGGATTCCCTGAACGAAATGGGAGATTCCAGAAAATACACCCAGAATCCAGATCATAATCCCGTAGGGTTCCATTAGAACCAAACAGAGAACAATATACCACGTAAACATGATAAGATAATCCATGAATCCATCAAGGAAACGACCGAACGAAGAAGTGAGCTGCCGTGCTCGTGCCACTTGACCGTCAAGACAATCCAGAACAATAGCAAGGAGCATGAATCCAACTATCAGGAACAGGGGGGTAAGTTGAAAGAAATATAATAGGGAAGCGGTGAGTCCTGTAATACCAGCCAGAAGTGTAATCAAGATAGGATGTATTTTTAATGTAACACAAACCGGAACAATCCATTGGGCAATGGGACGAAACAGGTAGCGATCGAGGGGTTCTTCTCTCGTTGGGGATACTTTATATTTAGATGCTGCAATTGGGGTCATTGGGGTCGCGGAATGGGTTAGGACCAATGAAATAGATGTTGGTTATTTTGTCATAACCTTCATAGTGAATTTGGTCATTAATCTGGCGGATTAGATCGTATTTGATTTGTTCTCGTGTTTTGGTACGCCGAATTTCTCGGAACGGAATATTCATGAGCACATTAGAAATGATTTCGGTTAGTTGCATCTGCTTATCTTTGAGATGATCCCGAAGCGATTCATCTTGGGGATTAAAACCGAGCACAATATTTTGAAAGAATATTCTACCGCATCCTGTTTGAAGTTTAAAGGTATGCTGTCCTAATTCATAATATTCTCGGGGTTTGGTTCCTTCGGCTTCTTCTTTTTTTTCTTTAAAATACGGTGATAGCGTATTATTGATCACAACCGAAGCAATAATATACTGGAGTAAGATTAGAACTAATACCCCTGCAACAATCATCCCAATACGGATCAGAAGCTTAATTAATGCTTCATTACGTTTGGGCTTTTTCTCCTCACTCTCCTCGTCACCCTCTTCTTCCAACATGAAATCATCATCTTCCATTGCCATTGGATGCTCCTCAAACTTGGTTATTTAATTCATCGTCTCTTTACAAAAAAAATTAACCAAGAAAAATACCCCAGTACAGACGTGGGGAGTATGATTAGGTATGGCAAGGAGAACCTAATTCCATGCGACTCCCTACCAAGAATTCAACCACTCGTTTATACGAGTACTTGGTTAAACACCCATACAACCGGGTTGCATTGTTCCTATCGGATTGTTGCTGCAAAAAATTATCAAAAAAAAGAGAACCAACCGTGTGCATTGACAAAATTTGACCAAACGCGTATTTTTAATAAGGAACAAGGTATGAAACGAACACACCTTTTTTATCACCATCTGAAAAACCAAGCCCAGTTTGTTTACTATAACGGGGTGATCCTACCAGCCTGGTTCGATTCGGTTGATGGGGAATACACGCACATCCAAACTCAAACCTTCTTCTTTGAATTGGGAAGCTTGGTCAATTTTCTAATTACAGGCGAAGATCGCGACCGGCTAGCCAATCGATTGTTTACACAAGATATAATCCAGATTGAACCCAATGAATTACGGAAGGCTCTTGTATTACACGAGGATGGAAGAATCTTTGAGAGTACGGGAATTTCTCGGTTGGGTGACGGAATTATGTTCTCTGTCCGCTCCATTAATAAGAAGGCAATGGAACAATTGCTTCAGAAAAATCCCTTCGAGCTTGCTTATCATTATGTTGATTTATCCGAAACAACCGGGCGTATTGCGGTGTGCGGATCACAAAGCCGTCCGTTAATCGAAGGAATCGTAAACGCAAGCCTCGGGGATTTAGCTACCGGAATGTTTGATCTATTTGCATTTAAGGGGAATGAGGTGTTGATCTCTCCCTATTCGATGTATGGGTTCCAAGGATATGAATTATACTATGATGGGGAATGTGGTGAATTACTATGGCAAGAACTGCAAAAAAATGGGGTGGAATATCAAGCAAAACCAATTGGACTGTTAGCCGGAGAAATTGTTCGAGTGGAACGAGGCATTCCATCGTTTACTCGTGAAATTCGAGGGCGGTTTATAAAAGAAGTGGGATATGAGGAGCGGGTCAATTTTTCTAAAGAAAATTTTTATGGAAAAGACGGTGCAAAAGAAAGTATGGTTTCCCCCACCACCCATCGGCTTTATTTTTTAAAAATACAGGGTAAACCCTTTCCCAAACCGTATGCCCAAATATCTAATATGTATCACGAATCGCTAGGAACCCTTTCAAGCTGCATTTACTCACCGAAGCTAAACGGATTGATTGGGATGGCATTTTTAGAACAGGATAAACTTGAAGAACAAAGCTCCGTAATCATCGGATCGGAATCACCTACAAGTAGGGCAACCGTATCCTTAACTCCATTTGCAGAATAGTAGTCAGAATAAAGCTTATTGGAATTGGATACGTATAATCTGATCATTCCCATTTTGGATACACGCATGTGGAAGCAAACACTACTAAGAGTACTGGGATTAACCTTTCTGCTAGCCGGAATCTGCCTTCCTTGTTTCTCTCAACCACATTATACGTTGGGAATGTATATCATCCATCCAGACGAAGAAAATCCGAATATGGCAGAATATTTTGAAACCTTATCCAAACTTCTAGAATCCATCGCAGCTTATGCGCTTTTTCCGGTGCAAGCAGATGCAACAGTTCCAACCACACGTGAAGGATATCAACTTATTTTAGATACCGAACCGATAGCCTTGTTGCTTGTTTTTCAGTATGTTTCCGGTGATCTATACTTACTCGAAGTGTTTCATCCCGAAGAAGATCTGTCTATCTTCAGCATCACGTTACAACTAAGTGAAGAAACCCCCGAGCAGAATCAAAAGCGCTTAAACGATGTGGTATATCAGCTATCCAATTTATTACTCAAAACAGAAATAAAAATAACCACTGATATGCCAAATGTAGAAGTCTACTATAAAAACGAGTATATGGGAAGAACACCCCTGAATTTAGAAGTGAATCTGGGGATCTATGAGTTACTACTTTACAAGCAAGGCTTTCAAAAAGAAGAACGAAAAATTGAGGTAACCCCCGAATCCACATATTTTCACCTCCCTTTTGGACAAACGGATCAGACCATTCGCAAACATCACTTATATATCAATATGATGATTGTAGATTTTATGAAACCAAAACGGGACCGCTTACGTATTGGATTTGCATTACAATATGCGTATCAGGTATATAAACATGCACGTTTCAAAGTACGAGCAGGATTTCATTTAGGGGCGATGAATCTTACAAGGCAGAATACAGCGGTGTATCATATTTATTCTTTTACAACCCAAAAAGAATTCACCTTGTTTCCGTTAGGTATCTTGGCTTCGTTTATTCCCACCTTCTGGAAATTTCCGATTTATCCGATCATAACGGCTTCAGGGGGGATATGTCACGTATCGGTTGCACAAGATCACTTTCAACGGATGCTCCCGTTCTATACCATCCGGGTGGGTGCTTTGGCGGAAGTAAAATTTCTCAATTTCCTTGTGGAATGGGTTTACCAGGATTACACTCGTGTTAGAATTCTTGAGCTTACAGAGCTGCAACCGTCGGGAAATCATCACTATAATGAAAAAAATATCGCAGTGTTAGGTTTTTCATTGCATGCTGCGATTGGCTATAAATTTTGATGGAGCGTCTACATCAAATGCACATACATCAACATCCCATCTTTCAATTGGTTCTACTGGGAATCCTTGTTTGCATAATATATACAGGTTGTGATGATCCCTTTTCGGATGAAGTAGGAAATTTATTTCCCCATACGAGTCTTCTTTTACTTTATAATCCGGAAAACGGAGCTACATTGGATGATAACCCTACATTCGAATGGCAATCCTCGGGTACCTCATTAACAGATGAAAAAATTACGATCATTCTAGGGACAAAATTTTTTGTTGTAGATACGCGAATCCAAGCGATTCAGAATAAAACCTCGATATTCTGGACGTGGTGGTGGAGCCCCCGTCAATCTGAGAGTGATACCAACAGTCCCATTGTAACGGAAGATGGAACCTATGAGGTCCCGTATGCAAATGGATTACGAATTTCACATACCGTGAATGGGGTCAAGTATGAGTCAGGAGCTGGGATAGCCCTGATATCCAATACACGCTATTATTGGGCAGTAATTGCGTATAACACCTTGGGACAACCCACCCGATCCAGTAAGGTTTATTCATTCACTTTTCAGTAAAATCCACTAGCTATAAGCGCATGCGTTTAACAGATCCGCTAGGGTGTGTCATTCATCCGTACAAAAAGTAAAAAACAAATAATACGTTGGCTATTTAGCGTTTCCACCCGGGCTCGCCCGTGGGCTTCGTTATCATAATTTTCTGATGAGAGTACCTTATATATTGTTTTTCCATGTAATTCCGTCTGGAAAATACGGGTACTAATCTGTTTTTTCAACAATTCAGCCCTTAAATTCTGGGCATATGCAACGTTTTCAAATGCACCAAACTGGATTTTGTAGGTAACTAAACCTTCAGATGGATGCGCCATTTGTTGTGACGGTTCTGGTGATGATTCGGGGGGATTCGGGTTGGTACGAGGGGGTGGATTGGTATTACTTGCCGGGCTAGCCGATGCCATACGCGGGAGTTGAATCAATTCCAATTTTACTTGTCCCACACCCATTTCACTCAAACCAATTATTTTTGCTGCTTGCTCAGATATATCAATAATCCGGTCTGGTACGAAGGGACCTCTATCATTGATACGAACAACCACATGCCGGTTGGATTCTAATAAGGTAACTTTTACCAGTGAACCAAATGGATACGTGGGATGGGCTGCAGTAAGGGCAAACCGATTGAACGGTTCACCGCTGGCAGTGGGACGTCCATGAAAACGGGGACCGTACCAGGACGCGTTTCCATATGAAACATCCCCCACATTCTGTGCGTATAGTTGTATGGTTGCCACATACGGCAAGAGGAGGCTTGCGAACAGGGCAATGAAAAAAAGGCGTTTTACGATCATAATGAATTCTCCTTAGCCTAGCACGTATTCATTTTCAGTATCGACGGTTGATACAATTCCCTTCTATATTTTTTAACCCCATGGACAAAACCCCCGGTATTCAGTATTTTTCAAGCAACCCGATTGGATTCAGAGGTATTTTTTATTTTTCTCGGGAGAAAGAAAGGGGTCCATTTTATGAAACAACCATCCACCATTCGTATCCCTTTTATTCCATTGCTATGTATAATTGTGCTTGGATTAACCTGGTTATGCTTGCTCGCTTGTACCACACCAGCATCTAATCAACACACACCTTCAACAGGATCGCTTTCCAGTACTACTAGGAGTTCTACCCCCAATTTATCTGCGATCCTTATTTCGTTTGAACCCGATCCTGTAAAAAAAATGACTTGGAACGACATCCAGCTCGAATTGAAAGATGCAAGCGGGAAACCGGTTGCAGATGCTGTAATTCGTCTTCAATTGGTTCCTCCCCAACCAGCCCACATCAAGTTATTTCCATTCGATCATTATCATAAAACGGAAGCCGAACTTCAATCAGCAAAACCAGATACCTATAATATTCCTCCAGAATATTGGAATCCTCCACTTCTTACGAGTTGGGATGAGATCATGGCGGGAAGATATCGTACTACTTATATTTTTAAACGTCCGGGAGATTGGATGTGCTATGTAACTGCAGCATCAACGAAAGTAACGTTATCCAAGTGTATTAAGATAAAGGTTCAGCGGTGAATTATTCAGCTGCTGAGGATGCTGTGTTTGGCGGAGACAACGAATTGGGTGAACGGGATGGATTTGGAAGAGTGGAAGAGGTGGAGAATGAATCGTACTGGATTGCGGTAATGGTATCTGTGGAATCTAATAAGTATAGAACACGGTTCCCTACACACAGATGTTGTATATACATTCCTTGAAAAAAAATTTCGGATACGTGTTTCGAACCGGTTGAGATATCGATAGATTCAATGAAAAGTGTGGAATGTTTGAAAATCCCTTTTCGAAAGAACACGATTCGATTCCCTAAAATCAATTGTTTACCCAATTCAGTCCCTTGCCCCCAATTGGAAAACACTAACCTTCCTGTTTCGGCATCAAACCCACGGCTGGGAAGAAAAATACGATCGCGAGAAGCAATGATATTGATTCCCTGGGAAAGATATTGAAAAGGATAGCCATGTCGTATAATCCAGCGCGTAGCACCCGTATCTGCCTGGAACATATATAACCGATGATCACCTAAGGCTAGAATCGAATTATTCCAATAAACCAACGGAGCAACCACCACTTCACGCAGTTCTTTGTGCCACAGTTCGTGACCTGTTTCCAGCTGAATCGCATAAATCCGATTATGTTGGGTATGCACGAAAATTTGGTTGTCGTGGATAACAGGAAGATCTTTTACCTGATCTGGAAAACGGAATTGCACTTCATGAAGATTGTCCAGGGATGGAAACAAAAAAACTTGAAGATAGTGATCCTCAGTGAAAACAAGCAGTTTTCCTTCATGAAAAAGAACGGGTAAAACCACGCGCTCAGCCAGGGGAAAGATGCGAATCAGCTCACCGGAGGCTTGTTCATATGAATAAAGAATTCCACTTTCACCAGGATAGAATAATCGGCCGCGGTCTAGTGTAATGCCAACATTGGTTTGTTCTGGAACCTTTTTTTGCCAGTGTAATTGGCCGGTAAGCGCATCCAGTGCGTAAATAGTAGCGTGGTCATCGCAAATAAATAAATACCCATCGGAATATCCCAACGCTCCTCGGCTTGTGTGTTCCAGTGTTTCTTGCCACAAAATTCGTAAAGAGGCAGTAGGAGAAGATGCATCTTCAAATACCAGATTATTCGTGGGGGTTGCGCAAGCGGGTAGCGTTGATGATACGATGCTGAATATCGGTTTGAAATTGAAAAAAATAAGGATGGATGTAAG
>CAYPZJ010000205.1:0-9030 GCA_964414635.1 uncultured Spirochaetia bacterium | reverse complement strand
TCCCATAAATCCTTTCTTCGATTGGTATGCAAAAAATTATCCCTGTGCCACCATTAACGGATGATTTGAACGGATCCATCGTCACTATCCGGATGATTCAAAGTCTGAGATTCTTCATCACAGTATACTTGCTTAACCGCTTCCACAATATCAACTGCCTGTGGAATTTTTACCCGATAATAAATTTCGTTTCCTTCCCTCCGATCAACCAGTATTCCCTTATTCTTCATTATACTGAGATGTTGGGAAGTATTGGATTGGGAGACGCATAATTCAGCCATTAAGTGCTTAACATTGCGTTCTCCTTTCCCCAAAGATAGAATGATCCCCATTCTGGTAGGATGGGCAAGGGCTTTTAAGCATTCAGCTGCGCATGTTAGGTCTTGTATCTTCATATATTAGAATATACTAATATGATATAGACTCGTCAACCTTTTTTTTTATTTTTAGAATGATTGGATATGAAGAAGGTCTTTGGCTTGGTGGGTGTGTTTATAGAACCCAGTTGCATTCGTTTCCCTAACAGCCACTTTTTGGTAATCTTAAAAAGGTAATGAGGATATACAAGAGGAAACCATTTCCGAATGGTCGTCAAATAATACAAGGGATGCTATTACTCGTATCAATTCCATCATACTTTTCATTCTTTATCCACATTCCCTCTTCCGCGGACAACGCCTAGCCCGTTATATGCTGCATATTTATATAAATCATGAAAAGTGGGGTAATTAAAGACGGTTCCTAACACTTCACGCAGTTTCTTTTTATGTTCTACAAGGGTTACGCCATAATGAATGATTTCCGTTGCTAAATTCCCAATAATATGAACCCCAATGATACGTAGATCATCTCGGCTGAAAAGCAGTTTAAGGAAACCATGCTGGGCTCCTACAATCTTTCCCCGTGCCATTTCTGTATAATAGGCTTTTCCAACAGCATAATTAATAGTTTGATCCTGTGCTTCCTCTTCAGTTAATCCAACCATTGAGATTTCAGGGTCGGTGTAAATTCCATAGGGAAAAAACTGCGATACCCGATCCGCTGCTTCCAACCCAAACATATGCGCCACAGCAGCACGTCCTTGATCCATACTAGTGCTTGCTAACGCGGGGAAGCCAATCACATCCCCTGCAGCAAAAATATGAGGTACGGATGTTCGATATTCTTGATCCACTACAATGCTTTGCCGTTTTCCAAGCATAACACCCGTATGTTCAAGTTTTAACCCATTGGTATTCCCACTACGACCCGCTGCATAAAGCAACATATCTGCGTTGATAATCTCACCGGTTTTTAATTCCACCCGGATCATCTCATCTTCTGAATCGGGGATTTCGATATCTGCAATCCCCGTTTTGAAAGTGATATCCACCCCTTCGTGTCGCATCTGCTCAATAAGATGCTCGGTAACCTCACGATCAACGAATGGTAAAATCGTATCTTTACTATCAACAAGAAACACTTCCGTTCCCAACGTTGAAAAAATAGTTGCATACTCGCATCCAATCACCCCTGCCCCTACAATGCAGAGGGATTTGGGAAATCGGTTTAAGTTTAAAATGGAATCGGAATCATGGATACGATCTTCATCAAATGGGATGGTATCGGGATGATAGGGATACGAACCGGTTGCAATCAAAATATAATCCCCATAAATGACTTCCTCTTTACCCCCGATAATTCTTACCCGATGCTCATCCTCAAACACGCCTTTGCCATAATACCGCTGTACCTTGTGTTTGGCAATATTTGCATTGATTTGCTCTACTTCAGAAGACGTGACAAAATTCTTTCGGTAGAAGAAATCATCGATAGATAGGGATCGTTTTAAATCCCGATCAATTCCAAATAACCCCGTGTCGCGTTTTCCTGAAAAATACAGTGCTGCCTCGCGTAGCGTTTTAGAAGGTAACGTTCCCGTGTGAACTCCTGCACCTCCTGGATCCTTACGATTCTCAATCAAAGCAACTTTTTTATCAAAATAAGCTGCACGTACCGAAGCTTTCTCTCCCGCTGGTCCTCCGCCAATCACAACTAAGTCGTATTTTTTCATGCCATCTCCGCTTACAATTGTGGTTCACCCCCACAGGCTCACAAAAGGTAATAATTCAGCTATGAAAAAGAAACCGGAATATTATCATTGGTAGGATATTCATTTTGGGATGTTTTTTATTTACCCTCAAATACGGGTTGTTCCGTGCTGACTACCACATCATCGATATACACCGTTTGCAGGTCATCGGATTCATTCGCAGTTAATCCAATTTGAATCCGATCATACACTGTTTCGGGAGTAGCCATATTGGGTCCCTGAGCATCGATTACAAGGGTGGCATTTTGCCAAATACGAGAACGTCCGTTTTCATCGGCAGCTAAATCTAACCTCACTAAAAGCCGTACCCATTCTGCTTTAGGGAAATCTACAGCCGTTTCGGGATTCTGTCTGTACGAAGGACCGTGGAACTCCTCTTTAGATTCTAAAATAAGTTCAGTATCCCCACCCCCAAATTGAATTTGGCGCCCAGGAGCATTTTCATACATTGTGCTTTCAATATCGAGTACCGCTACATTCTGTGTGACTGTCCCAGATGGAATAAAGACGTAGAAAGAAACCCATAGCGTATCACCCATTTCAAAAAATAGTCCATCCCGTTCTAAATATGCCTTAGAAACAGCATCCTCCGTCGGCTGAACAGTGAATTGCAGGCTATAAGGGGGTGTAAAAACCGGTTTCGTTTCAAGATATATTCCATTTGATTCATAAAAGATACGTGTATCTTCAAGTGTAATTGGATCATTCGTACTATGTACACTCACTTGTACGTTTGTCCAGCGTGATGCGTCTTCTAGAAATAGGTCCAGCAGCGTATTTATATCATTAAAAGTATCGGAAAAGGCTTGAATTCCTGTGGTAGGACGATTTTCTATATCAGATAGTGAGTCAACAGGTGGGTCAGTGCAGCCTGGGTTTAACCCTAACCCAAACAACACAAGAACAATGAAACACATGAAATTACGATCCATAAAAAAACCTTGTTAATAGAATCCTTGCGAAGTGCTCACAGCGGAATGCCAATAGAAATCTATAATACATACTCCAATGTCATATCCATAACAAGGTTTGGAGGTTTTACGTTCCAATCTACTAATGATTATCTGAAACAGCAGTTCCTTCGGTAGGGGTAGGAGTTAGAATATGAGGGGGGTCGGTTTGATTTACTTTTTCTGGAATTGTTTTGTGAAGAAGCATAATTTGCTTTTTTAGTTCAGGAAACTGCTCCAGGGAAATTGTTTGAGCATATCTTCCTTGCCCTTTTCCATACACATAAATGACGCCCTTTTCTACATCTACTTCAATATTTTTTACAACTTCCACCTTGGGTTGGGGAGGAAGGACTTTGCTCGGATTATTTTCTGTTGTTATTAAGCTGGTAAATAACCAAGCCGTAACAAGCAGTAATGCGAGTGCTCCACCGGATAGTGCTATTTTGGGGAGAATTGGTAAGATGATACGTTCAAGCAAGCCAGATCGTTGAGGAAGATCATTGATACGCACTTTTAAGGCGCGCCCAAAATCCTCACTCACCTGATAGTCTGTTTGGGATTCCCCCAATAGCTGTTTAAGTTGAACTAATTCCAAATAAGTCGCTTTTGCGTTGGAATCGGTATCAAGCCATTCACGTACCTTAAATGCTTCTGTGGTTGATAATTCACCATCCACATAAGCAGAGAGCAAACTTTCAAGCTTCGATTGATTCATACCATTTACCTTTTAATATCTAAGATTTTGCTCAGTTTTTCTCTGAGCTTTAACCTTCCCCGACTGAGTCGGGACTGGACAGTACCCATGGATATATTCAGGATTTCCCCTGCATCTTTGTAGGAGAACTTCTCTACATCACATAGGTAAACCACATCTCTATATTTTTCAGCCAGCTCATCGATGGCTGAAAAAAGGATGTCTCTTAATTCTTGGCGTTCATAAATTCGATCGGGTGTCAGATGATCCTTAATCTGCGAAAAATCATCTTTCACATCAGTTTTCTGACGGTTCCGATCACGAACCACATTGTATGCTAGATTCAATGCGATTCGAAAAATAAACGTTGCAAATTTTGCCGATACCTGGTACCGATCTCGTGCTCGATACACCCGTATAAACACCTCTTGGGTCACTTCCTCACTTTTTTCGTAGTCACCCGTCTTCTTACAGATGAAATTTACGAGTTTGTTTTGATACCGACGCACAAGCTCGTCAAACGCTGCATCATCTCCCTTTGAGAAGGCATACATCAACGTCTCATCGGTTTCATCTTGGTAATTCTGGATCAAAGCGCGCTCTCTTTCCATAGTTTATCAACACAGTTTCATTCTTGTTGTTCCAAAATCGGCAAAATTTCATCGAACTCTATCCTTTTTTCTACCCTATCCGATCGCTTTTCTATTTTACTAAAGGAATTCTCAGGTCTGACGAAGAATCAATAACCTGAGTGGTGGTCGTGATATTAAACACGGCTTCCTAAAAAAACACTCACCTAGGGGAGGAATTTTTATGATTAATACATCGGTTGCCCAGTCAATCACGATTGTTGCATTCAGTGTGCTGTTTCTTATTTTCATAGCATGCTCTGGAACGACTAGTTCAACAACACCCAATCCAGAAAGTGATTCCGAAACTACCGAGCAACCAGATTCCCAACCCACAAAGGAATCTTCGACAGCAGAAACCACTGAAGCACAGCCCACCTCGGAACTAATAGAAATTCCTGCCGAGGACCCTGCTGAAAATTTAACCGAGGATCTTTCAATCGAACCAGAAGAATCTAATAAAATAGTAGACGAAGCATCCACATCTACATCCATTCCTACGGTTGAACCAATTCAAACACCTGAACCATTAAGCGATACGTCATCCCCCGAATCACTCGTTCGTTTGATGGATCCCGAAGATACCCTTAACGATCATGAAGCATGGCTGAATGGGCATGTAGGAACTCCCAAATTGGAAAATTTACATGGAGAGACCATCTTAATTATTCCCTTTTTTCCTTTTGAAGTCAGCAGAAAATATGAACAAGATCGGGCTGTGGTGTTATTATTATTACATGCCGATGATTTCTTGACGGATATCATTGTTCCCATTCATCATGTCATTGTGATGAACGTTCGAGCCGAAGATGACATTACTTATGTGATTTCATCAAAAGAACAGATTGATGCATATAATGCAAGTGAAATCACATCCCAAGACTTCATTCAGGCATTAAAACAAGTAAAAGGGCAAATGGTAACGCAATTACAATGAGATGTAACCGACTAGCAACTCTCTTTTATACGATCGTCTTTCTTCTTCTATTAAGCCCCCTCCCTCTTTTAGCACAGGGAAAAGGAACAGCCGTTGGCATTGTGTTGGGCGAACCAACTGGTTTCGATATTAAAACCTGGACATCAGGGAATATTGGTTTAAGCGGATCGGTAGGCTTGCTAACCAGTGGGATCTTCCATAAAAATTTCCCATTTCGCAAAGATGGATCCTTCCGAGACCGTGTTCACCTCCAAATTGCAGGACACTTTTTATATCATTTCTTCTTCGGCGGGACCCGTGTCTTTCCTGTTTACGTAGGTGCTGGATTGCGATTTAAAATCTTTATGGATGAATCCAATCAAGAGGAAAATCCCAATTACGAACAAACCGACCGATACCTGATTAACCGTCAAGACTTGATCTCCTTTGGATTCCGCTTTCTAATTGGTGCAGAATATCTTTTAAAACTACCAAAAGCCAAGTTTGGAATTTATCTCGAAACCGCGTTGAATGTTGGTTTAGCACCCATTCAAGGTGGCTGGGCTCGAGTGGATCGAGATAGCGATGATGAATTGTATTTGATTCGACGGGATGATGATGATGGGTTTTGGCTACCAGATTGGGGTGTGAATCTCGGCTTTCGGTGGTATTTTAAACGTTAATCCACTGATGGAATCTGCATTTCATTCTTTTCTACATTCGATTCCTTTACAGCTATACCTTCATTCACCTGTTCTTCCCGGTATTGAAGTACAAGGGTTCGCATGGTATTGATGAATTCAGGGTGATCTTGCAAATAAGTTTCCCAATCGGATAGTACAAATTGGTACTTTTCAAGGACCATCTTTATTAAATAATGTTCCCGATCCTCAAAATCATCTACTTCCATACAAGCTTCTATCCAATCTTCTGCAATCAAGCGGGCTTTTTGATCCGTTAAACTCCGATTTTCCTGAATGCAACTTCCCATAAAAACAAGTAGGAATAAAATACAGAGCAATTCCATATAATTTGATTTCGGGTTTATATCATGTCCCATGAGATCCATTGATCCTGCTTAATATTCTTCCGAACAGGTTTTCCTACTACCATCGGTAAAAACTGAGGTTTAATTCCTAGAGCCGGACGTTTAATGCAAATTTTTTCTTCCGTCAGTATATCGCCAGCCTTCAGATCTATCGCCGCATGGATACTACGGCGTGCGAGTTTATGGTTTTCCGATTCGGAGACCGTTACTTTCTTTATTGAAGACCCCAACGCTTGTTCAACGGATCGAATTGCATGAACAAATTCTTTTAATTCAGCTGGTTCCAACGAGAAGGGGTGATCTGGCCCGGGTTGTGATTTATCCAGAGTGATATGCTTTTCTAACACACAAGCTCCCAGCGCTACGGCTCCAATCGCTGAAATGGCATCTTCAGTATGATCTGAAAACCCAATAGGTACATTAAAAGCCAGTTTCAGGGTTTCAATGGCACGTAAATTTATATCCGAATACTGGGCAGGATATTGACTCACACAATGTAGCAAAATTACTTGATTATTGTTTTCTTTATAAATCGTTTCCAACGCCGTTTCAATATCCCCCAATCCTGTATTCCCAGTTGAGAGAATCATCGGTTTTCCTGTTTGGGCAATATAGCGAAGCAATGGAAGATGAACCAGCTCATACGAAGCTACTTTATAAGCCGCTACGTTGACCGACTCTAGAACATTGACTGCTTCTTCATCGAATGGGGATGAAAGAAAAAGAATATCCTGTTGTTTACAGTAGTCTGCCAGTTTTCCATGCCATTCCCATGGCATTTCAATTCGTTTGATTACTTCATACGGAGTTTCCGCAGGTTTGGTTCGTCCCTCCATCTCGGATAATCGCGGTGTATAGATGGAATAAAGCGTATCAGCTTTATAGGTTTGGAATTTTACTGCATCGCATCCACTTGCTTTTGCTATATCAATCAACCGTATAGCTTCATTGTAGTCTCGGTTATGGTTACTACCAATTTCACCGATGATAAAAACTTGTTTGTTGGGACCAATGGTATGATTCGCAATGGATACTGATTGAATCATGTTTAATCGACGGATATTTCTATATCGTAGGTTCGGATTTCGTCGTCGGAATCGAGATAGAAGTATGGGTTTTGATCAAACGCTTCGATAATCATGTTTCGAGTTACTCGATCAAAATGAAAGGTATTGTAAGCTTGCTTCAGAAATTGTGCAGCTTTTGCTTGAATGGAAAAATCATTGGAATACATAGCACCACAAAAAAGCTGAACAATATAAACCAAATCTTCCTCAGCCATCGTACCATCTTCTGGACCACCTAATTCTCTATCTTCTTCTGTAAAAACACTATCCACATTAATGACTATATTCGAATCGGTAATCTGCTCCTGGAATGATGCTTCTTCAGCCCATCCCTGGGGATAATAAATAAATGTTTCGGGAACAGTTTCCTCATTAAAATCCAATAATACGTTATGGCTTAACTCATCAAAAAGACTGATTCGTTGAAGATAGCGCTCCGTGGGGATCTGAGGATCCGAAGGATTTTCATCATCATCAAAGACAGCTGAAAACTGGGGAAGATATAGAATATCATCGGTTAACGGGGTGAATAGGGTCGCGGACATCAGGCGAAAATCCTGACGGGTAAGGTCTTTGACCACTTCCATATGATAGATTAATTCTATTCGGCTGATCTGTTTTTCAAATAGTGTAAATTCTTTATAGGGTATAGCTTCCGTTTCACATCCTCGGATTTTCATATATTTGTGACGCCATTGGCTCAGAATTTTTGGGTCAAATGCAAATCCACCATGAATATTCCCAATGGATTCCTGATCAATGGCATACTTCACTGCAGGTCGGTAGTATGGATGCGGTCCAATATGAATCAGAAAATCAAGACACGTCAGACGAACTCGCGGATCTGGATTGTATAATCCTTCCATAAACATCAAGATGATCCGTTCTAAATCCAAGTATTCGATATCCAAATCGTCTTGATACATGGTTCGTTCTGTTTGTTTTCTGTCCCTGTTATATTCCAATACACCATTTTCATCTAATTTAAAACCGGTAATCATCCGTACAAATTCAGGTTCCTGCGCTGCACCATAGAGATCCACGGCATCAAAATGTACCGTACAAATCAGCTTCTTTAATTCTGGGTATTCAATGTAACGTAATACGGGGTATCGTACCTTATGATTTACACCCAATCCACGATTTTGCTGAATTGCATGTACAAGATAATCAGGTACGGATTCTATTTGCTGATTGTTATCTGTTAAGAGGGTATAAAGTATTCCGAAAATCGGCTCACCTCCATACTCTGTATCCAGACACGCTTCGCACACTCGGTAACTCCCATAATCATCATAGGGTCCTAAAGGATCTCGTTCGTATTCAAAATGTTCCCAAGCAAAACCACTGGAACTAAACAATACCAGGGTCATCAAACTTATCAGGATCGCATAAAGGAAGATTTTCGATTGATGTTTCATAGCATATCCTCAATATGGCGTATACACCTCAAACATTCTCTGTTTCTAAGTATCGACTATTTAGTTGCATATCTTAGGTTTTCAAAACCTAACCGACAGAGATATAAAACAATCCACGTTAATAATAATAAAAAAAGGATGGTTCGGGTAGTCTAAATGGGGTGCGATTTCATCTCTGGGTTTTTATAGATTTTATGTTTTAGATTATAC
>CAYPZJ010000204.1:3101-9052 GCA_964414635.1 uncultured Spirochaetia bacterium | reverse complement strand
AGCCATTCGTACACCCGTCAATTCCACATCCGTAAATTCCTCCAGATTGGTAGTCGCCATTACCATCAATGGGAGGACATGCAAGCGAACACCACCCAGCATATCTAAATCAAAACCAAACATCCGGGTAGCCACTTTTATTTCTAACCCACCGAAGTTTTTAGCTTCATTGAATAGACCTTCAAAATGCAATCCAATATAATGATCGGATGTTAATTCCCAATCCATGTACCGATCAGCGGATTCGCCTCGGTCATCTTCCTCTTCGTCTTCCTTTTTACGATCATCCGCTTGTTCCCCATCCTCTTCTACCTGTGGTAAGGCTGCTTCTTCATCATTAGGTGTCGGGTCGTCCTCGATTACCTCATCTGAAGATGTTTCCGGATTATCTGGATCGTCTTCTTCTGTTCCCCAGAATTCATCTTCATCAATATTATCTACGGTACGGAATTGAAAATCAAAATCTTCTTCGGCTCCCCCTTCAGCATCTTCGGTATCTTCTTCTGTTTGGGTCGTATTGTCTTCAGCAGGTGATTCTAAATCATCTGAAGGTTGTTCTCCCCCTTCTCTAGGATCATCTGCATCCCCATCAGTTTGCATAAGGGAACCATTTCTTTCTAAAAAATTGGTTGAAGGCAGTATTTCATTATCTGCGTAGGCTATTACCCCTGCATAACCAAGACAGAACCATGAGAGAACAAATAGCAGTAAAAAAAGGTTAATTCTCATTTCCCACTCCTTAATACGGAAAATGGTGCGTACACCACCTTTTAAAGTAGCACAAAAATAATAATTATCAAAAAAATGGATGAAAATGGTTTGGGTGTTGTTATTTTGTACTAGGATTTGAATCTAGGCAGAATGTTTTTTAATAATAACCAGAGAAGGAAGAAGGGATGATTGATGCGAATGATTTAGCTCGATTGAAAAACCAGGAAATCCATGTAGATAAAAACAAAGTACTGATTGTGCAAGGATCAAAACCTGCTGCTATGTACATTTTGCTACAAGGTAAAATTTCTATTTTTGTAAACGATCATCCTGTGGGGGAAGTATCCAAACCAGGTAGTTATCTGGGAGAAATAGCTTATATCCTGGGTGAAGCTGCTACTGCAACATGTGTTACGAAAATTCCCTGTAAATTACTTAAAGTGACGGGTGAAAAAACCTCACAGGTAGTGTCCTCCTCTCCATTTGTGGCACTCAAACTTATTCAACAAATGACTCACCGGATTGCTGATTTGGATAAGAGTTTGATGCAGCGAGGACCCAAACAACAAATGAGCAATTACAGTAGAGAATTATTGGCTGCCAGTCGTCGGGATTCTCGTGAATGGTTTGTTAAGGATTCGGATCATAAAAGTAATCTGATTACCCTCCAACCTCAAGAAATACTCATTACGGAAAATACGTCGTCAAAGTTTCTTTTTATTTTAAAATCAGGTGAACTCGTCGTAACAAAATCGAACCTAGAAATTGCACGCATTAAAGAACCTGGAGAACTCATTGGTGAGATAGCGTTTTTCTTAGGAATAGAGCATGTAGCAACCTGTATTGCAACCCAAACTACCCACGTTATTCGGATGGATCGCGATACAGCGGAGCATAAATTGGAAACCAACTATCACTTTGCGCGAATGTTATTAGTGAATATGGCTAGGCGGTTGGTCATTACAAGCGATTTGCTGGGTAGTAAGAGGCAGTTGGATTATTACGCACCCGATTCTTAATTCTTTGTAGAAAACCGTCCAAGAAAAAGGAGCACCCTATGCGCGTAACCCTGCGTGAATTGCTGCAATCAAAAGCAGTATGGGGAATCACCTTACTTTTTGTAATCCTTTATATTCTCATCATGAGTATATTAGGAACGACACTCACCAGCGTCAAACAACAAGTGACAGAAACCCGAATTGGCATAGTAAGTGAGGATGGCATCGATTTATCAGCTTTGAAATGGCTCCCTATTGGTTCTGCTATTGGAGAATCCCAGTTAACATTGCCTGACCAAGTGATATGGATGACTCAGCAGCAGGAAGCAAAAGAACGATTGATTACGAATGATATAGTTCTCGCCATCATTTTGCCTAAAGGAACAATCGATCGCCTTACTCAACCTATTTCGGAGAAAGAAGACCCCCTTGCTATTACGATTCTTACCCTTCCCGCAAATGGGCTTGTTCCAACAATTATCTCAGAACTGGCGAAAAGTGTTGTCAAACCTATCAATGAAGAACTAATCCGTATCCAAGGATTTATTAACCTCCAGGTTCCCAACTCTGAATCGAACTGGCTAGCTCAAATATCCCATTTAGCAAAAAAATTAAGCAGCATGGAACCAACCACATCATTTCCTATTCAATTTTCCTGGGAACCACTTTATCATAAAGCAGATGTGGGATTTCAACTCCTTGTTTTTTTTCATTTATTATTTCTGATTATTTATACAATGATTTTGCCCTTAGTTATTCACATCACACAACGTTCTCAACAAGTTACCGGGTTCCCCCCTTTGGTTGTACTCACTCGATTGATTAGTTTCTTAGTCCCTCTACTAGTATTCACATTGCTCACACTGGTTTATTTCCTCATCTTGGGTCTTCCCATACGAAGTAATTTTTTCATTACATGGCTTGCTTTATATCTTGGTTCCTTAGTATGTACAGTATTTTTTATGTTCTGGTTTACAGTACTGGATATCCCTGTATTGCTGCTTCTAATACCAGGGCTACTAATGATGATTTTAGGAAGTGGTATGCTTCTACCTGCTGTATGGTTACCCAATTCATTTCAATTTCTTGGACAGTATTCTCCACTATCTATTTTAAATGATGGATTCAGAATGTATGTTTTTGCTGGGGAGAATATTCATCCTTATTGGCTTTCTTTGACACTCTATGGAATTATTGTGTTAGCTGCAACAATGATCAGTTCATTGTTGTGGAAAATCTACCCCGAGCAATTACGTAAAAAAATTCAGACGCTCCAACCTCGAATTTAAGCGATACAGTATTGACTTTTGAGCAGCTCGGTCTTTGGATAAAATTACGCTTGCGAGTAGAGCTGCAAAAACACGAGTTTCTAATGATATGCTGCTGGTTCTCCGATACAATACCGCTCCGAGTTCCCTTTGTCAAATCCAGCAGTTTTAAGTATACTTTAACAGATTTGGGATGAGGTGGTCGCAAATCGTCGGCATATAACCTATGATACAACAAAATACCATTATTGATAATCAGTACCGCATCGTTAAAAAAGTGGGCGAAGGTGGTATGAGTACGGTGTATCTTGCCGAAGATTTGTCCCAAGCATCTACGCCTGTAGCACTTAAGATCCTCAAAAAAGAAAAAACTTCTGCACGGTTGGAAAACCACATACGGTTTCGTAATGAAGCAACACTGGTATCTCGATTATCCCATCCTCATATTATAAAGATCTATGCTTTAGGGGAATACCAAGATGAAAAATATCTGGTAATGGAATATATTGATGGACAAAGTTTGGATCATTATATTTCCGAAAAACTTACTGTAGAACTAATTCTTTCTATCGCTCAACAAATAACCCACGCATTGACATATATCCATAATCAGAAAATCCTACATCGTGATTTAAAACCAGGAAATATCATGGTGTTAGGATCATTAAATCAAGCCCCACATCCATGTAGAATAAAACTGATTGATTTTGGATTATCCCAATTAATTGATTTTGATCTGCCATCCAAACGGGATGAAATGATAGGGACATTTTCCTATATGTCTCCAGAGCAAAGTGGCACCGTAAAACGAATCCCAGATGAAAGAAGTGATTTGTACTCTTTAGGAATAATTCTCTATGAATTATGTACTGGGCACCCCCCATTCCGTGGGGATACGATCAGCAGTATTATCCACCAGCATTTGGCTCAAAAACCCCCTTCAATAACCCAGCAGAATCCAGCAATTCCAGAAATGGTTGAGCATGTGATTTTTAGATTATTAGAAAAAGAACCAGAACAGCGTTATCAATCCTCGCAGGGGCTTGCACATGATTTAGAACGTATTGCATCACGGAAGGAAGTCCATTTCGAATTAGGAGAAGCGGATCGATCGGTACGCTTAAATTTTATCACTCCGATAGTAGGTCGAGATTGGGAGTTGGATCAGCTACGTCGAGTATACCGAGAGACACAGAACAAAACAGGTTCCGTTGTTTTTATCAAAGGGGAAGCAGGACGTGGGAAAACACGACTTGCTGAAGAATTGCGGAACGAAGTACTGCATCAAAGAGGGATATTTATTCAAGGTAAATGTTTTTCAGTTGAGAATAAGACACCATTTTATATTTTTAGCGAGTTGTTAGAACATTATATCCGGATTTTTAAGTCCTATCCAGAACCGGTGAAAGAAGTAAAACGCGAGCGTATTCAACACATTGTTGGCGAATTGGGAAATGTAGTGGTACAGTTAAGCCCCGTCTTCAAAGATATTATTACTTATAGACCCCAATTGGTTTCACTTGATAGAGATTCGGAACTGCAACGCTTTTTACGGGTTATCAGTAACTTATTCCTCGAATTAGCGAAAATGGAAGAATCCCTTGTCATACTCCTTGATGATATCCAATGGATGGATGAGGGGAGCTATACGTTACTTCAAGCAATTATTAGCGAAGTATCGAATCATCCTCTCCTGATTCTTTGTACATATCGGGATAATGAAATTGAGCCAGATCATCGGTTACATTCGTTGTTTAAATATATGGATCGAAAGTTAATCCAACCAAGTATTTTACCGATTGAGCCCTTCGATTTGGAGCGACTTCGTATGCTTGTAGCGGAAATGCTTCATGAAGATCCAACGTATGTCAATGATATTGCTCAATTTATTCATCATCGAAGCCGGGGAAATCCGTTTTTTGCTATTGAAATTTTAAAAGCGTTAGTACATCAAGATGCGCTGCTATTTAAACAACAACACTGGCAGTTGGATGACAAGAAGATAAAACAGATAGAAATATCCAATACCATGGTGGATATGGTTTTAAAACGGATTCAGCTTTTAGACACAACAGATATTGAATTGCTCTCCTACGCTGCGATTGTAGGACGTAAATTTTCTATTCAATTACTGTTTGATCTGAAGTCATTCACTTCGGAAGAAGTCGTATCGATTATTGATCGTGCCATTCAATATCAATTACTGGAAGAGGACTACGAGGAAAAAGGGAGAATCCTTTTCATTCATGATCGCATAAAAGAAGCATTTTATAAAAACATCCCTCAAGATAAACGAAAGCAGATGCATCTTCAGATTGCGACGCTTATTGAGTCTCAGAATGCAAAAGAAGAGATTCGAAATCCACAATTCATTTACGATCTCACCAATCATTATTTAGAAAGTGATGACGAAACAAAAAGTCTGGAGTATGCGTTACCTGCAGGGATTATGGCGAAAGAAAATTATGCGAATGAGGAAGCGCTTTGGTATTTGCAACGAGCACAAGATATCCTTGAACGACGGGGTAACAAGAAATCTACAGAATGGTACCAAATTCAGGATCATATCAGTGATGTTTATCTTACCATTGGGAAAAATCAAGAAGCTATTGAATTAAACAAAATGTTGTTGACTAACGTTCAAACGGATTATGAACGAGCCCAGCTTTATCAACGAATTAGTCAGGCGTATTTTAAATTAGCCGACTGGGAGGCATGTGAGAAGTATGGTAAGCTGGGATTAGCCTTATTAGGAGAATACCTTCCGCTTTCGAAGGTTGGTGTAATTCGGGGAATGATAAAAGAAATGATTTTCCTGATTCTACATCGTTTGCTACCGTTTCGCTATCCTCGAAAACTGCCCCATCCACAACATAAAAAATACCGATTGATTATCTGGTTCTACTTTGGCATCAACTCGGCTTATAATTTTTCCAATCAATTTAAGCTGAGCAGGTCTTTGCCCCGAATGCTG
>CAYPZJ010000204.1:0-3091 GCA_964414635.1 uncultured Spirochaetia bacterium | reverse complement strand
CTGAATATTTCCGAATCGAAAATTGGGAAATCGAGTGAACTTGCTTTAAGCTATGCTGGCTTAGGAATCTTAATGATTTTTCTTAAGATCGATAAACCAGCACACCGTCTTTTTAAAAAAGCATTGGATTTATTTGAAGAATTAGGCGATCATTGGGGGAAGGGATTGTGCTATGAGTTTCTGGCTTTTCAGTACTTACTTCGAGGGGAATATGCACAGACGTTGGAATATTGTAATCAGAGTTATGAACAATTTTCAAAAGTGGGGGATATTCGGGAGTTAGGAATTGTCTACAATATTCAAAATATTTGTTATTATTATTTATCCGATTATAAAAAAGCCACACTAGCAAATAACAAATATGAAGAAAGCTCGTTTCGTTCGAATAATTTATATGGGTTAAGTGCATCTTATGTCGATCATTCCCTAAATCATTTAGAACAGGGGAATATAGGAAAAGCAAAGGAATATGCACAGCACGCGTTGGATTTGGCGGAAACGAAGCATATGCACTACCCTACTTGTTTAGCGTATAACCAGTTGGGATATGTTTGTATGGAAGAAGGGGATTATTTACAAGCGGTAAGCTATTTAAATAAAGCAAAGCAGTTGAATGAATCGTATGAATTCCTTCGGAATTGGTCCAACCAGGTATATATTTTCCGGGCAGAAGCGATGTTGAAATTAATGAAGGATAAATATGAGACGGTACATGAGTTTAAAAAGAACTCCGTAGATTATCACGAGCTAAAACGAGCGGTGTACCAAGCAGTCAAACATACCAAAGCATGGAATAATCTACACGGAATAGCACTACGCATCTATGGGAACTATTTATCCTTTCTTGAAAAATCCAAAGAAGCGGAAGGATATTTTCTTCAAAGTATACAATGGTATAAAGAATATAATCGCCCTTTTCTACGGGCTCAGGCTTTGATGGATTATGGCTTACATCTCTTAAAGCAAAAACAGGAAGATGTTGCTCGCAGTTCGCTGCAGGAAAGTTATCGAACTTTTAAATCGATCGGAGCCCATCATCGAACCAACCAACTAGCTGCTTATATGCCAAAGGATGATGATGACTCCTCTTCCTCCAGTCGGCATTATCTGGCACAAGAACGGTTAGCAACGGTTTTACGTATTGGACAAGAAATAAGTTCTACACTAAAACTCAATGAATTAATTCAAAAAATTATGTCACAGGCGCTTCAAATTACAGGTGCACAGCGAGGATTCTTGTTTTTACGGAAGGAACAATATCCTACAGAACTAGAATTGGTAGATCGTGTTGGGTTACATGATGAACTAGAATCAGAATATTCCCAGAGTATTGTCAACAAAGTATTTCAAACGGGTAGCAGCGTGATTAGTACCAACGCGGCTTCTCAGGATGAATTCGCTAGTCAACATAGTGTAGTCGAATATGGGTTAAAATCGATCTTATGTGTTCCCATCCGTACCCATGAGGAAACACTGGGAGTTTGTTATTTGGATAACCCCCTTAGTTCCTCGGTATTTTCCACAGACGATGCAGAGTTGCTTACCGCTATCATGACCCAAGCTGGAATAGCCATAGAAAATGCGGCACTGTATCAGAATCTAGAGGAAAAAGTACACGATCGTACTACGGAATTACAAATTGCGTATGAACAGTTAAATGGTGTGTACAAAGATTTAAAGCAGGATTTGACTATTGCTAGACGAATTCAAGAAAATCTGCTCCCCAAAGAAGAAATACGTAAGATGATTATTAATTGCCATAGTCTATATATCCCAATGGCAGAAGTCGGGGGTGACTTGTATGATGTGTTTGAACTTCAACCAGGACTATATCGTTTTTTCATAGCGGATGCTACCGGGCATGGAATTCAAGCATCATTAGTAACCATGCTCATAAAAAGCACCTACGAAGCCGTTAAGTCAATGTTGGATGATCCAAAGGATGTAATTTCTCAGTTAAACGATGAATTTATAAGTAATTATGTAAATTTGACCATTATTTTTACTGCGCTTGTATGCGACTTGGATCTGAATACCATGACCCTTCGATATTGTTCGGCAGGACATCCTGCAAGTTTGTGCATACGCGGGCGGGATATCTTTGAATTACCTGCTACAGATCGGTTAATCGGAATGATGCAGGAACGCCCCTTTAAAACACGAGAATGGGAAATTAATCAAAATGATCGATATCTTTTACTTACTGATGGTATGTATGAACAATTTAATCAACATCATCACTTATTTGGTGAAGATCGCCTGAAAAACGTGTTATTAGAGAACAATCATTTTTCACTCCAAGAGCAAATGAATGCGGTGATTCAGGAACTTTATAATTTTATCGGGGATACACCAATCAACGATGATATCACTGCGATCGGATTTGACAATTTCCCTCCCGTCATTGACAACTCCACACGTGACCGTTATACGATATTTAAATAAGGAGTAATGGATTCATGCGTATCAAAGCAAGATTTACGAATCTGGTGCAAAAGATCCGAAAACTCCGTCCCATGATACGTATTCGCAAAAAGATTCCCCAATTATCTAATGAACCTAAAAAATTCAGCATTCGCCCGTCCGATATGGTTAGGGAAATGCATCAAATTATAGATTTTATTAAATATATTCAGACACAAAATTGTGATCGTAACCTTGTTCTTGCTGAATTGATTGAGCACTTGGCAGCCTTTCGATTCATTCAAGAACAAATACCCCAGGAATTCGCGCGTCGAAAACGGACGATTCAACTTAAATCCCAAGCCATTCAATTTGCTCGATGGGTTAATACGGGGATGACCAAGATGATGAAATTATTTAAACAAGATGAGATGGATCCCCAAGATGCCCATCAGGTTATGCTTTTCACATATGAAAGCCTTTGGAAATTGATTGTTCTATTTGAGGAAGGGATTGGTATTTCCTGTTCCACATGCAAAACAAACGCCCGCTCCATCGTCTATCCGTTTTCCACCGATGGATCCTATACAAGTCATACGTATGAATCTAAATTGATTGAAAAAGAATTAATAGACTTAATTGAACAGGCACAAAAAACGTAAGGCATCTCCCAAAAAAAAATTTACGC
>CAYPZJ010000203.1:0-9067 GCA_964414635.1 uncultured Spirochaetia bacterium | reverse complement strand
TCACTACCCCAAGTATCTTAAAAAACATAAAAATTGCCCAAAATTCGCACCCTTTATTCCAGCTAATTTTTCGCGAATCCCACACTCTTTTTGGATTAAATCAGAAAGAAATCCAATACGATTGTCAATGTATAGAAAGTTAAGTATACTGGTATAGAAGGGTTTGACGCGTTAGTAGATCCATACCCCATTATTCAATGAATCACCCGAGCTTACTAAAAACCAAAAATTCTAATTCCAATAAGGAGTAGCATATGTTAGAGGATCTCGTCTTAAAAACACGCACATATCGACGCTTTTATCAAAACGAACGGATACCAGCTAGCGTTTTACGGGAATGCATTAACCTGGCTCGGTTTGGACCATCGGGTGCAAACATGCAACCCCTAAAATATAAAATCACTACCGAAGAAGAAGAATGTGCTCAGATGTTTGAACAGGTAATGTGGGCAGGATACCTTACTGATTGGGATGGACCAGAAGAAGGAGAACGTCCTACAGGTTATATTACAGTTCTCGGAGATCAGCGTATTTCTAAAGAATTTGGGGTGGATCACGGGATCGCAAGTCAGAATATTATGCTGGGTTTAACAGAAAGGGGGTGGGGTGGTTGTATCATGGGAGCGATAAAGCGCGCAAACATTGCTAAATTGTTAAACCTACCCGATCATTTCAGTATATTGTTGGTTATTGCAACGGGGAAACCAAAAGAGCAGGTGAAACTGGAGGAAACATCGGGTATTGGGGAGATTCGATATTACCGGGATACCGATCAAACCCATTTCGTACCGAAAAGAAGACTGGATGATATTATTCTAGATTAATCTGCGGTATCCTCTGCCGTTTCGCTTTTCTCATCCTTTTGTTTCTTGGTAAAATCATTGTAATTCCGTTCCAATGCCAGTATGGATGCATCGGGGTGTGCAAGGGAAAAGTACGAAAGACGCCGTCGGAAGACTTTCTCCCCAACATGATAATGGATAACCAAATACCGGATATTGCTTTTTTCTAACTTCACAATATCCTCAAAATAAATAACCTCCGGTTTTTTCGGGGGAATTGCATAAAACATAATTCGATCCCGATACAATTCAGCGACCGGTAAGCGTCTCAGATGCAGATATAAATATAAACTAAAGACTGCTCCTGTCATATACACTGCAAGCATAATAACCCCAAACGCTCCCCCCATCCCATTTCGTGACAATACAAGATTCATCAACGCCGCAATCAATAAGATAATCGCAATAATCAGCATATAATAGGAGGCAGAAGGGCGTCTACCAAATTGATAATTCATGTGTTTCCTCTTCTTAGCCCGAAGATTTCATCCTTTTCCAAACATAAGCATTCCAAGCCATTTCGGCAAGATGTTATGGGAAGCAAGAATGAGCATACCCTAATAAAAGGTTCCCAAATCCACTCGGTATTTACTCAATCCGGTGTGAAGTCGGAGGGAATGAAATCCAAATAGGGGTGTTATAGAACATGCAGAATCGCAATAAGGAGGCTTACTATGCGTGTCGCAGTACTTGGCGCTTCCAGTAATCCAGAGCGTTATTCAAATAAAGCAGTGCGAATGTTGAAAGAACATGGACATGCCCCCATTCCAGTTCATCCTGTATTGAAAAAGGTAGAAGGAATTCCCGTAATAAATAAATTGGATCAGGTTTCTGACTATGATACACTTACCCTGTATGTTAGCCCTACTGCACAAGAAAAACTGTATGACTTAATTCTAAATACAACCGCTCAGCGAGTGATTTTCAACCCCGGTACTGAGAATCCTCCCCTTCAACAAGCGCTCCAGGATAAAGGGAAAGAAGTTGTTACCGGATGCACACTGGTTATGCTTAAAACAAACCAATTTTAAAAAGATTGATCGAACACCCCACACCCACATTAGGAAGCATGGATTCCCTTGGAATATGATTGGAAAGGAAAAAGCACACTATAGAATGTTAATAATGAGGATGGTATGGTATCAGAATTGGGAATGGTTGCTTTTCTGGTAAGCTAGAACCACCCTGCAATTCACCAGAGGTATCTCGTATCGCATCTGAAGATGGAATCGGTGCCGTAATTGGATCGTTAGCGGGATCTACATCATAATTATATACCAGTAAAATATCACCTTCGTACCCCCCAGTGGAATCAAAATCGAGAACCTTAGTTTCCTGATCATATCCCACATAAGCAATGTTTGCAGGGGGATCAATGGGTTCAAACGGCATATCTGGTTTCACAGGCAAATAAATTGCCCCACCCGGATACAATTCTACCGTATCTACTTGCGTCGATGTCTGTGGACCTTGCATGCCAAGCATCCACCATGCATTGTAAATATTCCCTTCATAACTGTATTCGCCGGTTGTTGCACTTGGATTCACTTTTAAAAACAAATTCGCTAATAGCCAATTTCCAAGCAGATCTTTAAAGGTTGTCCCACTTTCGATAGCCCCACATGCCTCTGCAGCAGCAAGTACTGCCGCGGTTGATTCTTCTTCATGCTGTACAATCTGCTTATAAAGATCGGAGCAATCTGATTGGAAGGATAGATAAAGGAAGAACATCGTCACCAAGGTGTAATCCTCCATTTTGTTCCAAAACGGAAGCAGCGGATAGCCATTACGGATGGAAATCGAAGGGGAGGGATCTTCACATTCTGATGGGGTCGACGTATCCAAACCAAAAAGAGCAGCCATCGTTTGCCAGTCCAATCCAAGATCGTACATAATCCAGTAGTTCTGTAAGGTTAAACCATATCCCCCTTCATACAGATACATCGCCATCATGGACATCCCTTCATTCATCCAAAGATCGTCGACTTCCTGTCCTTCGAAGATTCCCATAATCGAGTTGATATCTGAATAGTCAAGGGGATTCAAACTTTGTTCCCGTACATAATTCTGAGCAAAATTGCAGGCATGTTGCAACTCGTGCGCAACCGTTCCACCAATGGAATCCAATAATACCTCATCCATATCGTATTCCCCAGTATCCTGATTCTCCGTCATCTCAAACTGCCCTTGGATTCCTAAATTTACATAAATCACTTCACCTTTGTTTGATTCCGCATAATTAAACATCTGAACCGGATCAAAAAATCCCCCAACCATAGATGACATTTCACCCGGTAACCAAATAAAAACAATGTGAATCTTACCATTACCGTCGATATCAGATAACGCAGCAAAATTAGTGGTTACATTCCCATAGATATCGGTATCAAATGTTTCAGCAATAGCATCTAAAATCGCTACGTTTTCAAACGTGTGTTGGCCATCTTCAATCCAAAAATAAGCTGTTTCGGTTTCCTTAACCAAATAAGTATCTATGGAAACATACTCCGTAGAATCTTCATCCAAACATCCCCCCTCCGTTGCTGCTTCGAAATCAACTACGTAAAAGGATTTCATTTCTTTGTCATCTACGTTGATGTAGATACTATCTTCTGGATTATCCAATTCCATTTCATCATCACAACCAAACATGCATAGTCCTAAAAAACAAACCAGTCCAATTATAGCCAGTAACATCTTTTGCGAATACATAATTCCTCCAAACATTTTATATTCCTTGGGTTCCTACTTCCTTTTGTACCATTAACATGGTAAATCCATCATGCAACCATTGTTCTCCCAGCTCCCTATCAGCCAGAAACGGCTCACCCTATTCAGCACATCGTAATCTGTACACTGTTTAACCACAGACGGTTTCCCCCGTAGATATATATTCTGCTGCATATTTAACAACACATCCCTATATGGAAAACACGCTCAAACCAATCTGACTTTAGGGTTACACCTTAACATAATATACGCATGTATCATTTTGATCTGATCTTCACCTGCATCAGATCAAATCCAGTCAAACATTATTTGTTCGAAACCACGCGTCTATTAAAGATAGCTCATTTTTTTAAAGAAACAAGCACAAAAACTATGAAAGAAGTGAAATCAAACGGTTTTATATAGAATACAAGATAGTATAAAAAGCCCAAATCAAGTAGTTGTATTCATTCCCAAAACAAAACCTCCAATAAATGCCCCTTGGAGGGCTCGAATTTCTTCATTAAAATGCGCATGATCACAAAACGCATCGGGACCATATGGTTTTGTAAACTGATATAAATCCACCATCGTGACAATTCCCTTAAATACTTGAGTGGCGATTTCATTGTATGACACAACATCAGCATGATATCGATGGAATGCCATTCCCGTATGATTATGCAACTCATCTACAATTGGAGTAGTAGTAATCCAAACACATGTGCATGAATATTCGTTTAATTCATTCCCAATCGCTATTAAATTCTGCCGGTATTGTTCCAATGGGACCTGTTTTTTATGACTTAGCGGATCGGTGCGTAGATCATGCAGTCCACAATTAAACAACAGCATATCCACTTGAGAAGCGGTTTGAGTTCGCCAACTTTGAATATATTCAAGCAATTTTTTTGAATCCCCCATATTCGCACCCGCAGCTTCGTCTAAATCCCGTTGAGCCGTCGTTATACCATCCCTGGCTAACACGTCCATATGACCTTCCACCGCTTTTTTTAAATAAGGTTCGTATTGAATGGAGATACTATCTCCCAGTACTAGTAAGGTTTTCATACCATCACCTAATCATAAAATAGATCCATCCCCTCGGCTCGCTCCATAAACGCTTCCAACCGCGTGCGTAATTGCCCCCATCCAAAATCTTGATCCACCTCCAGAGCCATAAAGGGAATATTTCGCTCATTAAAAAACTGAATTAGACGAGGTGTTTCACATTCATGGGGATCACAAAATTTGACCTGCATTTGAATAGCTATATCCACATGATACGCTTTAATCCACTCTTCAAATAGTTTTAGTCGTGTTGAAATCTCCCAATCTTTTGTGGGACAGGGGATACGTTGGAGGGTCTCGGTAGTGATTGCATTCCAAATATCGTCTGTAGATGAACGTGGAAAATCATACCAGCGCGTTCCAGTACAGAGATCATCCAACACGACGTCTGTTCCCAATCCTTCCAATTCCTGAAAGATCAATGGGGAAGACAATACACTACCAATAACCATAGTTCGTGGTTTCACTGCATAATTCAACCCCTTGTGTGAAGACAATCGCTTTATATCGTGAAGCACATGCTCCAATAGTTGGATACTATGATTTACCGGTAGAATTTGACAAGCACGAACAAGCAAATACATCGATTCCCCTGAAATCCTGCTGGGAATCGACCTTCGATACGAGTTGATTTCTTGCAGTAAAAGGCGCCGAGTCCAGACCTTATTCCATGCATCTTCTAACGGTATCCGCTTTAGGGATAGGCTATCTTCTTGTGTTAATGCATGATACATACGCTTGAGTTCTTCCATAAGAAAGGAGAAGGCTGCAGGAGTACGGGGTTTTTCTGGATAAGGAAGGTAATAATACTGGTGCGTGGGATGTGCACGTTTCCATGCAGAAAAAGCCTGGCGCATGTGTAAGCATGATTGGCTTAAGATAACCGCATCAAACGAATCATACGCCTTATTCAGTGCTTGATCTAACAAATCTCGTGCAACGGGGCAGTACATATTAAACAACGCAGCATCCGCTTTGTTACGAGCGGTTCCTTGCGCAATAAGCCGTACGGGATGATAACCCGCACTAAGTAGCAATTCCTCGGGAACATAATTACATAGCAGGGCTGCTAGAGGCTGATCGGTACCATACTCCGTATGACGTAACGTGTAAACGGGATCTTTAATAATCCTTTGTAGTTGATCGGGTTTTATTGAAAACTCCATCGGGGGTATTCACTGGAATTAGGTGTAGATTGTCCTTCAAGCAACTCGGGATTTCTTCCATCAGTATCTACCACCCGTAAATCAAGTGCATCCTCCTCTCCACCACTATACACAACCTTTTCTCCATCCCTACTGAAACAGGGACGAATGGCCATGGGAACGTCTTTTGATACTTGTTTGGGGTTCCCTCCATCCCGATTCATTACAAATATCTGCGGAGTACCTGTTCGATCCGATTGAAACACAATTTGATCTCCCGTTGGTGAAACCATACCATACGAATCGTATGAATCGGATTGGGTCAGGTTCTTAAATTCTGTGCCCTGAATTGTCATTTGATAGATCTCTTCGTTTCCATCCCGAGCACTCGTAAAAATAATATAGTTTCCATCCGGCGTCACAGAAGGAGCGAAATCATCTCGTAAATGAATGGTTAGTTGCTTTTTGTCCGATCCATCCTCATTCATAATCCAGATATCGTAATTACCTTGTATTGCTGATGCATAGACGAGCTGGGTTCCATCGGGTGTATATGTCGGTTCTTTTTCCGGACCTTGATTTTCTGATATATTTCGTTGAAACCGTCCATTAGCGCGCATCGTGTAAATCTGAAATCGTTCTTCATCTTCCACCGAGGTATACGCGATCATACTCCGATCCGGTGACCAGGATGGAAAGAAATTTTCTCCTTCATCGGTCAGCTGAAGCAAATTCGTACCATCGTAATCAATCACAAAAATCTGAAACGCATCCCCAGATCGGTTCGAATGAAAGACGATTTTTTCTACATCACGCTCCTCATAATGCCCAGATCCATCTGAAGCAGATCCCCTTCCTCCACCACATGCACTGATAACCATTATTGTTAGGATAATACTCAATATAAAATAGCGCATAAACACTCCTTTCGTTCGTTGCGGTGGCGTGGCATAGCTATCCTTAATCGGATCAAACCGATTTGCGTTCGAAGCTGGGAAAATAACGCTTAAGCGTCAATTGGGTTACAATCGATACACTTTCCCGCAAACTCATATCCAACGTTGCACCCGCTGCCTGAATATGCCCCCCACCACCTAAATCCTGTGCAAGAGGTTGGACACTATAATGATTGTGTTTAGAGCGGAACGATACCTTGGTTTTTCCATCAGGTAGATCGTACAAAAACGCTGAAATACAAACCGATCGGGTATCCAGCGGCATATTCACAATATTTTCCAAATCATATTTATCCAACCGCAGTGCCTGAACGTCTTCATTGGTGATATGAAAGAGTGCGAATTGCTGTTCTGCGTAGAAGACTAAATTCTGCAATGCTTTGCCCAAAATCTTCATCCGATTTGGATGAAATTGCTGATATAAAATCGAGTAAATTTCATCCGGTTCCACACCAATTTCTAAAAGCGAAGCGGCAATGCGATGGGTATGACTGCTGGTTCGTGTAAATCGAAAGGAACCTGAATCCACCAGAATCGCTCCATACAGTGCTCGAGCCATGGTAAGCGAAATTGGGATCGCTTCATCTATAAACCATTGAGCAAGTAGTTCTCCGGTAGCAATTACTTCGGGTTCTACATATATCTTCTCTGGATCAACCTCATCATGGGGGACGTGATGATCAAGAATAAAATAATCTCCCACCCGTGGCACCACAAACTCGGTTATTTCTTTCACCCGTTTTAAGGTACCGAAATCTACCATGAGTAACAACGTGGTTGATAATTCAAAATCTTTAATATCGTATTCAAATTGATGAGGATCAAACGTTTTAATGGTACGATTTACATCCAATTGGGTAAAATTGTCAGGAATGGGATCGGGTGTGTACGCTAGCGTGGGTTTCCCGATGGATTGTAAATATTCATGCAATGCGATCATACATCCAACCCCATCACCATCTGGACTGGGGTGGGTACATAAAATTACATAGTTATGGCGCTCAATAGCTGCTCGCATTCGTTTTGCGCCGCTTTGTTTTGTCTTCACATGCATTTCTTTCTAAACGTAAGCTCCCCATATCCCAATTTGGGCATCACCAGTGAATTTTTGTGTTATCATGCGCTCATTACTGGTTCAAAGGAAAAATCGAATACCGTACGCATCCCCCTGTATGATGAACTTACCTTTCTAGTATTAATGTAGCGTTGGTAACCAACCGTACTCGCAATTGAGCATAAATTTAAAGAACACGGATCCACTTTTAACACCCATAAATTATTCCAATTCATCCGGTGCGACGCTTTCATCCGGAGCAACCCCAATTGCAACATTCGGGGCATCTGCTTTATTCTTAGCCACATCAACAATTTCCATTACTCGATCAATCTGGGTTCCTTTAAATGCCCGTACCACCACAAACATATCCGTATTCTCACTCAATGCTGCATTCACTGCTTGAATAATTCCTGCTTCTTCTGCTTTTTTCATCATCACAGGGTCGGTCGTATTTCCACCTAATGGGACATCATCATTTCCAATAAAGACGCGTCCATTTTCTTCAATAGTAATGGTAACATTCTGGGATTTCTGAATCTCCGGGGCTTTGGACACTTCGGGAACTTCTACCGGAATAGCCTGCTCAGTCATAATCGACGCAGCAACCATGAAGATGATTAATAGAACAAGAAACACATCAACAAGCGGTGTTACGTTAATGTTATCAAAATATGCGTCATTACTACCAATTTCCATAGCCTACTCCCAGCTTTGCACATCTTTATTTGCAGCCATATAGGTTTTGATGTGAGTCAGAAACATTACAGCGTATAAATCCATTTCAATCACACACTTGCGCACTTTTCGCGAGAAGAAATTATACGCGACTACCGAGGGAATCGCCACAAATAAGCCCATAGCAGTAGCAATTAATGCTTCAGAAATATCCTTCATAATCGTTTTAGGACCCATCTTCGCATCTGGACGAGCTAGGGTATCAAATGCATAGAGAATTCCCACCACGGTACCCAACAACCCAATAAACGGTGCAATATTTCCCATAGTAGCGAGAAAACCGGTATATTGCTCCAACCGTGACTTTTCACGCACCTTTTGATTATCCATAGCTTCTTCAATAAGAACCAACTCCAATTCTTTAGGATTCCCTCCCTGGTTCTGAATACTTTTCAATCCTTCCCGTGCCATATTGGTTAAATAATGGTTTTGGGCTGCACAATACGCAATGGCATCACTTAACCGCCCTTCCTTGAGAAACTCTTTTATAATCTCCAAAAAAGGGAGCACCTTAATATTCCGCTTGTAATAAAAAACAGCCCGTTCAATAAT
>CAYPZJ010000202.1:4696-9083 GCA_964414635.1 uncultured Spirochaetia bacterium | reverse complement strand
AGTATATCAATTGCTTTACTTAATGCTGTAGCAGTATTGGTGATTGCATGTCCCTGTGCCTTAGGATTAGCAACGCCCACCGCAATTATGGTTGGGACAGGGTTTGCTGCCAAACGTGGTATCGTATTTCGCGATGCTGCAAGTTTGGAACGAGCTCATGCAAGCAAGGTTGTTGTATTTGATAAAACAGGAACGTTAACCCAGGGAATCCTTACGGTTGAAGATGTTCGTTGGTTTCGGGAATCTAACAATAGCGATGTATTATCCTTAATTTATAGTGTGGAAAACCAATCGGAACATCCGCTGGCTCATGCTATTGTTCAATATTTAAAACAAAAGGAACCTACAAAATATCCAGTTAAAAAGTTTCGAGTTCATTCCGGAAAAGGAGTGGAGGGCACTGTACAGAATCAAAAAGTAGTGATAGGAAGTCTAGCATTTGTAGCACCCCAACCTGATTCCTCTTCAATTGAAACAAATAATACTTATGAAGAATTTATCTCATTGGGAGATAAAGGGTATACGCTTATTGGTATTCGGATTAATGGGGAATTGGTTATGGGATTTGCCCTTTCTGATACAATTCGTCCCGAGGCATCCCGTGTTATATCAAAATTACAAGCACAAGGGAAGCAGGTTGTGATGCTTACGGGGGATGAATTCCCAGTAGCCCAACGTATTGCATCAGAGGTTGGAATCACTGAAATAGAAGCATCGTTATTGCCTGCGGAGAAGCTGCAAGCGCTGGATAAGTTGAAAAAGCAATTTGGTATAGTTACCATGGTTGGAGATGGGATAAATGATGCTCCTGCATTAGCAAAAGCGGATGTGGGTATCGCACTGGCATCAGGGACAGATGTTGCTATGGAAAGTGCTTCAATAACCCTACTGAAAGAGGATCTATCAAATGTAGTGAATGTATTTCAACTGAGTTCAAAAACATTGCATACAATCCGTATGAATTTATTTTGGGCTTTTTTCTATAACAGTGTGGCAATTCCACTTGCAGCATTAGGATTGCTAAATCCTATGATTGCAGGTGCTGCTATGGCACTGAGTTCCGTTTCTGTCGTATCCAACTCGTTATGGCTTCGTCGACGACTATCCCGGTAGTTATATCTTACTCACTGAATCATTTACACATAAACTTTATTATCTTGCAAAGGTTGAGAGCGTTTGATAAATACCTCCTAGCAGGATTCCAGCAACATCATGCAATCATATCTGCTTAAACTATTCAATGTACGATCCCATGAATGGATGCTGCTCGTTTTGTTGATTGGGATAAATATTTTAATTGGTATGAGTTATAGCTGGGGACGCTCCATTGCTATGGGGTTATTTATCTCCAATGTTAAGGCAGATGGATTACCCCTTTTTTATATTATTAGTAAATTGGGCACCCTACTGCTTATGCCACTTTATGTGTATTCCACATATAAATTTCGCAGCGGCAAGGTACTACAAATTCTTTTTATGCTGCTAGCAGTAATTGTTATTCTTGTATGGGGATATATGCTATGTTTTCCTATCCCTATTTATGATTCGTTTTGTTATTTCTTCCTAATCAGCATTGATATGCTGTTTTTTATTGTACTGAGTCATTTTGATTTATACCAATCCATGCATTTCGGAGCGATCCAACGAAAACGATTGACCGTTGTTATTTATGCAGGTTTTCCTATTGGAGCAGCGTTCGGAGGTGGAACCTATAATCTCATTCATTGGTTATCCCAATTGCCTGGTTATCATTTGGTGATTGGATGTCTTGTTTTTTTTGGAGCAGCGCTGTGGCTTATTCACTATACTGGTCAGCATTTTTTTTTAGTTGCAAAGGAAAATTATCATGTAGAAGATGATTCTCTGATTGGGCTTCGACGCCCGATCTCTCAATGGTTCACTAAACAATTCTCTTTTCTCACGCGACATAAGCTTACACTGTTTATAACAGTGACCGGTTTTATTTTAATCTGTTTAGATCCCTTAATGGAATATCAGGTCAATCGAATTTTTGAGACGGTATTTCAACCCGTTCCAACGGTGCTTTCCTCTTCTGAATATTATCATTATCTAACACTCAACCCATCGGATATATTTGAAGTCGCCTATTTGCAGAAGGGTGTTTCGTATGTCCTGAATGATGCATTATCCCAACACGATATGTATCAATTACGACAGTATTTTAATGAATTAGGATATCGAGAACGGGAGAAAGCCGAAATACTCACATCGTTTTATACTATTTTTGATTTATTTGCGAATACGGTTATCATTTTGTTCCAGTTGTTTTTTGTTTCTCGATTGCTTCAGATCTTAGGTGTGGGGAAGACAGCTCGGATTTATCCCGTAATCAATTTATTGGCTACACTGGGATTGGTCATTCACGCTATATTTGCGACTTTTCCCTTAATGATTAGTACGCTGAGCCGCTTTCTTTATAAAAATCTGAAAGATACACTATACGATTCCACGCGAACGTTACTTTATAGCGGATTACCATCTCGTATTTGGGTCAAAGTCAAGGCTTTTTCGGGTTCCTATATTAAATTTCTTGGTACGCTTGTTGGCACTGGGATTTTGTGGATCATTATTCCGCTTGTGGATCGGAACCCTGCATTGGATATCGTGCTTCCACTTATTAGTGTCATTTTTGGGATTGCATTATTGATTTTTTCAATTCCGAAACGTCGGGTTTATGAAGAAAGCATTTTGGAGTTAATTCAAACTCATTCTATGAGTACGGTATCAGAATGGGAAATGAAGTTGGGACGGGTTGACCAAGCAACACTGGATTATATCAAAGGTTTAATTGAGAATTCAGCAGTTGAAAAGCAAAATTTTGGATTAGAGCTTGCTACAATTGTGATGGATGATCGGTTGTTGGATTACTTACAGCATCGTTTTTCAGATCAAACAGAACTGATGAAAGTTAAGTACATTCGTACAATGGATTCTTTTACCAAATCAAGGGTGGAACAGATATTCTTGAATATGATCCCTGAAGAATCCAGTCCTGTAATTTTGACTCGGTTACTCAAGAACCTGGCTTTTTCACAACACAACCACGTACTTACTTTTGCAAAGCAATATCAAACCCATGCACATATTCCACTTAGGATGGTATGCATGGAAATAATTTATAGAAATGAATCCCCTCAATCTAAGAGTCGACAGACGATTGATCGCTTTTTTAGGGATGCCATCACCCAAAACGAAGATCGCTTCTTATTAATCGAAGGATTGTATTCATGTAGCCGGGTAAAGCTGCACGATATTAGCACCATCCTCATAAATCATGCGAAATCTCCCCATCCAGACATTGCTTTGGCTGCTTTTCGAGGTTTGGTTTATTATGCAGGTTGGGAATATCCTGAAATACTCCAGTTTTTTCATGAAAGTTTGGATCATCGGAATCCCGAACTGAATCGGCTTGCCTTAGAAGGAATGGGGCAATACAAGCCGCTTCCGAGGAAATTCGTAGATGATCGACTGTTCCGATATTTAGGTAATCATAGTTATCAATTGAAAAAACGGGTTATCCGAATATTTGAGGAATCACTGGAACACATTGATGATATCTTGTTTAGTGAGTTATGTTTATATCGGTTGGATCATGAACAAAAACAGAACCTGTTTTCAATTCTTGCAGAACAACATCGGTTACAGCGAACCGAAGTAATATGGTTGGGGAAAAAATATTTTATTCAGATGGTTAGGGTGGAACTTATACAGCACGTACTAATGCAATCCGAGGTGCATAAAAATTCTCTGTCAGGTAGTTTTCTGGTGCAAATATTGAGTGAAATACGAGCGGAATTCCTTGCGATCCTCGTTCATCTTATAACCTATCTCTCCGATCATCGAACAAAAATAGGATGGGCAATAGCGCGCATGCTGTTAAGTGAGGATCCGAATGATCGTGGAAATGCATTGGAAGCGTTGGAAAACCTGAACGAAAAAACCATCGGGCGATTACTTGTTGAGTATACACAGCAAGAACATCTAAATGCGCAGGAACGTCTGGAAATCTTGATTCGGGAATTTCAGCATGAAGGAACAATTCCAACAGTGCAATCAGGATTAGAAACCTTAATCTATTTTAAAATTCCTTATCTAACCGCTGTGGTTGGGTTATTATGCAAGGAACAGAATTATACCCATATCCTGCGAATCATTCACGATCAGGAATATCGGAACGAACCTATTGTCAAGGAATTACTTTCGGTATGATACGATCATTTTCTTTTGGTTTGATTTTCAGATTTCTGATACGTCAATTAAAGCAGTTTGGATAACGCCGTTGCTGCGGAAATAGCGATCCCAATGGCGATAATAACCCAAACGGTTTGACGCTGGATTAGTTTATACATATCACCTCGTAGTTTTT
>CAYPZJ010000202.1:0-4596 GCA_964414635.1 uncultured Spirochaetia bacterium | reverse complement strand
CACCTCGTAGTTTTTCATTTTGCTCCTTCATCTCACCCCGAAGCTTTTCTATTTCCACTCGCAATTTCTCTACATCCGTTTTGCGGGCAATATCTCCAAATTCCTTCTCTTCCCGAATAACCTCTCGTATTTCTTCTCGCATTTCTGCTGTCAACGTTTTATCCGGCACGAAAGTTTTCCTCCATTGATGTATCTTTGTTTACGTGGGAATGAAATCCGCATTTAAATCAGATAGCATGCTTATAGAACTTCATAAAAAATCTCCACAAGTCTCTAATATAATATAGTCGGAATTCGCAGAATATCCAGCGTAAAAAAGGTAGTCAATGATTACTCAGAAGAAAAGTCATTTAGAAATCATTTTTCCTTGTATCTTTATCCAGTTTTTGTTACTTTTGAATAGAACAGGGAAAGCAATTTGGTTATTACAATATAAACGTTATAACTCCCTGTAAATTGGTAAGATACAGTAACATACCACCTGGAAACATTGTGTAAATGCAAAGGAAGGTTATGGTTTTGCATAAAGGAGTGTGTGGGATATATGAGTACAACTGAACATCTGCAAGCATTGGAACCTGAAAAACCCGTGGCAAAAGTGGATGGATGCCCCATCACCCAAAAACAGTTCATGTTACATTATTCGGATTTTGTAGCTTCTCACAAAGAAGAAAATGAGACTGCAACGCTTTCTAAAGAAGAACGGGAAGAGATAAAATGCGAAGTACTCAATAAACTAATTGATCAACAACTACTCATTTCCTACGGTAAAGAACGTAATTTTCTCCCCACTATCGAGCAGGTAAATACCTCATTCAATAAATTAACTAAAGAATTCCGTAATCGCACTGATTTTGAAGAATCCCTTGCGGAATTAGGCTTAACTGAACGGGAAATGATGCAAGAAATAAGCAATCAACTAATCGTTGATTCCGTTATTGATGAGGAAGTGAATGCTAAAATACAGTTTGATGATGATCAACTCAGAGATTTCTATTTATTTAATAAAGACCAGCTTGTAAGGGATACATATGCCATCTCGCATATTTACATGCGCTTGGAGGATCATTTCACCGATGAAGAGCAACGTATTGTAAAACGTCGCATGGAAAGTGCGTTGGAACGCCTGCAGGAAGGATATGATTTCGGAGCGATTGCAAAAAAGGTTTCCCAATGCCCCAGCGGTCAAAATCAAGGTAAATTAGGAAATTTAACACCAGAGGAAATCGATCATTTGTTTGAGGGACAACTGGACGAAATAAAAGAAGGATATTTATCTGGTGTGATTGAAACCCAATATGGTTTTCACATCGTGCGAGTGGGGGAAAAGATCAAACCGGAGGAATCCTCGTTTGAATTGGTGAAAGAATCCCTACGGGAAACCCTCCAGGAAATGCTCTACGAAGAAGAGTTGGAAAACCTGATTACTCGATTACGGGATCACTTTGATATTGAGATTTTCAATTTTTAAGACTCCAAGATATGGAATGGGGTTGTAAGATTTCATACCCCGTTTCAGTAATTACCAACGCGTCTTCCACTCGAACTCCCCCCGCTTCAGGATCATACAAACCCGGTTCAATCGTAATCACATGCCCAGGTTCCAATTTAGCTTTTGATTTATATGATAAAAACGGGGCTTCATGGATCTTCAACCCGATTCCATGACCTAAATCATGTAGGAATCCTCGAGTGAACGCTTGTTTTGACTCGAAAATATCATTAATGGTTTTGAATCCTTCCAGGTTATAGTATTCACACACTGTTCTATGAATTTCACTACAAGCAACACCCGGTTTACACATATTCAACGCAATTTCTCTTGCCTGTAAAACGCGATCATAGTTTTTTTGAATTGTTTTAGAAGGATTTCCAACCAGATAAGTACGCGTCATATCACCATGGAATCGAGAAGTACGATGCATGGGGAAAATATCTATAAGCAGCGGCATGTCAGGATGAATCCGTCCCTTACTACTAAAATGAGGGCTAGCAGAATCCAAACCACTAGAAATGATGGTAAAAGTGCTGGTACAATCTTTTTCCAGTAGTGCTTTATCGATAACCCGTTGAAGAAGAGGAACGGTTAAGGGTTTCTTTCTCCAATACACCCCTTCCTCATCGCCCATGGATTCGGAAAGCACTTGTTCAATCCGTTTGAATGCGTATTGTGCTGCCTGCTGAGCTTTACGGATGTTTGCTACATCATCAGCCGTTTTGATTTCTCGTTGGGATTTGAAGTAAGAAGGATCGATTCGGATTTGGAATTGATGGTTTTTCAAATAGAACGCATGGTAAGCTGGAAAATCCTTTGGAATGATGAGTTTGGTGATTTTCATCCGTTTTAGAAATTCAACGATAACCAATAATAATGCATCTGCACCCTGTTTAGCTTTTTGGACGACGCGTGGTAATCCCAATTGACTATAGGACAACACGCGATCAACACGAGCCAACTGCCGAGCCCGATCCAATTCTAAATCACTAATTAATACAATCGATTGGTTTTCCACTTCGATAAAAAAGAAATCATCCAATACCAAAAATTGCGTTGCAAAAAATAATTCCGGGTTCGCATAGGTATTACCGAATATGAGTATGGCTTCGCGCATGGATATTATAAACTTCGCTTTCTAGCCCCAGTATAACGGGCTTTTGTAGGGTCAATGGTACGAATTGGTTTTTGGGTAGTACGTTCCTCTTGAAAATGAGCCAACCAACCAGGTAGGCGAGACATAATAAAAAAAGCGTTGGCTAATTCCGATTCAAAGCCCAGTTGAACCAAAACAGCAGCCATTGCACCGTCGACATTCATTGCCATTTCTTTCTTAAGTTCATGTTCCAGCATCTGTTGTATGGCTAATGCCATATCGGGTGCATTACCATAAAGATTATATTCTTTCATCAATTCAAACAATCGAAGGGATCGGGGATCCCGTGTATGAATAAGATGTCCAAAACCAGCAATTCGTTTTTTACTAGTACGATAAGCCTCTGTTACAGCGGCAGCGGCTTGTTCCAGGGACATTTGTTTTTCTGCCTGAAATTGTAATCCCATTCGGATTGCTTCCATACAGTTTTCAACCGCTCCCCCGTGATATTTATTTACATTAAGAACACCCGTTGCTAATGCTGCATTCATTGAAGAGCCCGTACTGGCTGTTACGCGCACAGCATTTGTGGAAGAGGCGTAAACACTATGATCGATGGATGAAATCAATAGAGCTTCCATAAGTTTTCCCACTTCAGCAGTGGGTAACTCACCTTTTAGGACTAGATAGACCGCCTGCCCGAACGAAATCGATCCCATCAAATCTTCGATAGGATACCCACGGACCTCTATCTGATTTGGTTCTACATTTGTAATCTGCGTGTCCCAACTATTACTTGTTAATGCCATGAATCCTACACCTCCAAAAAAACACGAACCGTCTTGAAAAATTTTATTATTTTTATATATAGTAGGAAGGATTCTGCGGGGCAGATTCCTGCCGTTTTTTACAAGTTAATATACTCAAACGTGATAGAATTGACAATGGGGTTTGTGATTTTACTGCATCACCCAACCACTTAAATTTTGGGGATTCCTGGGATTTAGAGATGCAACCCCGATGGAGAAACTAATGATTGTACATCGGTGTATTCGGTGGCTCTTATTTGCGCTTCTAGTTTTTTGCATGATTGGAATTTGGGGAAACGAGATTTGGGCAGTAACTGATCAAACCCAACAGGAAACCCAAACCGAAGTAGAAGATCCCGCTGCTGGTTATACAGATGATAAGGATGATGACCAAACACCACCACCTGTATATCCACTTTCCTTGAAATTATTCCCACCAATTGGGGTACCTTCCCATCTTCCAGGAACGAAATCGATATTGGATATAAATTTACTCTTCGGACGGTCTAATGCGGTATATGGATTGAATGTGGGTTCTTCCAATCAGATAACAGGAGACCTACGAGGAATTCAGCTGGGTGGGTTATTTAACTTATTAGATGGAATGGGCTACGGTCTTCAGATTGCGGGATTGTTTAATTATACTCGGGGTTCGCTTCGTGGTGTTCAGGTTGGATTAGCGAATATTGTTTTGAAAGATATGAGTGGATTGCAATTGGGATTAGCGAATATTACGCTAGGCTCCGTTTACGGGGTTCAATTGGGAGCCACCAATATCGCCGATTCAGTATATGGGATGCAAATAGGTGTCGTGAATAAAGCAGGGACGGTTCATGGGGTTCAGGTGGGTGTGGTGAATGTGGCAGATGATATCAAAGGTGTGCCTATTGGTTTGTTTAATATCATTCGTGCGGGGAATATCCGCTTTCGGGTTTGGTCAGCTTGGAGAAACCAGGCAAATATTGGAATAAAATTTGTTGTACATAAATTTGCAACGTTGGTTCAACTGGGATTTGACTATCGATCCGAACATGTCCGAGGTACGGTTGGTTTTGGTTTGGGTACCCGGATACCAATCAAAAAATTCTATTTCGAGGCATCCACTACCTATCTTAGTATTTTTGATTTTTCTACTCGAGAAAGTATCAATCCACCCCAGTATTTATCGAACCGAGTATCATGGGGATGGACGTTTC
>CAYPZJ010000201.1:0-9090 GCA_964414635.1 uncultured Spirochaetia bacterium | reverse complement strand
TGCAACCGATGATTCCTTAAAAAGCGGAGATCTCGTAGAACTTGTCCTACATGGGAATGGCGGGAGATATTCACTGCGTGGGTTTTTTCTAACTATTAAATTGGAAGACTCGATGCGGACAGCAGATGGCATACTACAGCAAACCTCCTTTGTTTCACCACGGATGAGATTACGAAACTATGTTGACCCACGGGATTTAGGTTGGGAAATCCTGGGTACGAGTTATGGTCCCGTCTTCAATTATTTCGAGCAATCCATTCAGATTACAAAAACCCCACTTCGGTTTCAGTTGAAAGCACCCATGGTCCCCAAAAATACTACGTATCACTTTGTGGCTGCCCTTGCCTATGCGCATGATGACCAATTATCTTCTTTAGAGGATACAGCCAGCGCGCATCTTCTGTTATCAAATCCCATCGAAATTACACTAAAAGGTGATATAAAAACCACGACATTTCCAGAACCGATTTCTTATAGTACTGAGCGTAATAATTTAGAACAGGTACTTCGGGAAACATTCTTAATGAGTAAGAGTTGGATCCTGGGATTTATCACATGGATTATCCTCACGTTTACTTTATTGTTGTTTTTGCTGCGTCCATACTACGTACGTATGTTGCAAACCTTCCCTTATAAGACAGGAGCAGATATTTGGTGGTTATTATATACCGTTTTTAGGGATGGGAGTTTGGTTATCGCGATTGTACTGGGAATTATTTTTGTGTTTCCAGGAAATTTGGGAAATCTCACCTCATCCTTTTTCCCCCAAATAAAACTAGCCCCGGCCGATATATTCCTACTTTTAGGACTTATCTTGATTCTAGTTGGTTTTATTTTGCGGATGGTTAAAGATATGGAAAGTCATCCCAAACTTCGTAACACGTTATTGTTTATACTTGGAGGGGGATATCTTTTCTTTACTTTGGGTTATTTCATTCTTGCGTCTGAAATTGTACAATTGTATAAATGATGGGAGTCATGGAGCAGCATGAATCAATCGGTATTGCGGTTTATCTTATATTTAAGCATTCTAATCATAACTGGGGTTATGATACCCTATGGGTATAGCAATTTACTAGGGGATGTTTATCATAAACTCCAACCTAGTGCGCTACCCGAACCACTTGCCCTTACATTAGAAGCGGATGAATTATATCTCGATGCGCTTATGGAAAAGCATGATATCCAGCGGGATGCTATTACATATGAACTCTATAAAGATATAAAACCTGGCTGGTATATCCCTCAGGATCGTGAACAAGTCTCCAATCGTATTGCACAAAATGAAGTACTGGATAGCGATCAATTTATCCGTATACCAGACACACTTCCGATTATTTTACGAGAATCAGATTTTCACCGGGGACAAGCTTATATTGATAACTATATGGTATTTAAGGTTATGGAACGAACCGGGGATCGTTTTTTTGTCTATCCAGTAGCCTATTACCGATTGTGTCCCACAACAGGTTCCCGTCAATTTATATACGATGGGCGATATTTAACAGAATTGCACGGGCATCATCGGTATGATGTTTTTACTGGTCAAGGTATTACCACGGATAAAGCATTGATCCGGGTTAATGTGGAGATGAAAATCCGGAAGCGTCTGGATAATAGCGAGCAGGAGGGATCGTTTTAAGTGGATCATTCGGTGGAATCTATAGCATTATTAATCAGCCTACTCAATGCAGAAGGGTATATTGTGTTGGTGGGTTTATGTATTCTTACTATGATGGGACATCTGTTGAATGTGCTGTTCCTGGTATTTTTTCGATCCAGTAGCCAATGGGTGAATCGTTTTAGTACACGGGTAACTGCCGAATTTAGTTGGATGATGCTTACATTCACACGAGATTTTGTTTTAAATGGAACCTTCGCACTTTCCTTAGTATTTCTGCTACCTGGTTTTTTTGGAATCTATCAAGGTTTATTGACATCCAGCTGTGTGTTTTCAGTATTTTTTCTCCTGAGTGCCTTATTGATCCGGCAAATTGGTGATATCGATGGGGATCGGCTTCCTTCCCGTTTTTATGGGATTAGCATTATTGCTGGTTTTATTACATTTTTTGTAACAACAATACAGGTATTTCGATGAATACAAATTTATATCTACATGAGCAGGTTTCCATTTCGGAACTAGCTGAACCTGTTATTCAAAGCAATATTTTAGTTTTTTCGTTATTCAATCTTTATACCATGCTATTGGTGACTGCCTGGATACTTTTTACAATAATGTTATTATTCTGGGCAGGGCAAAGCAAATTTCATCAGATAAAATCCCATTATCAGCTTCAATTATCGAGAGAAACGGGAAAAGCTGTTCTAGTTATGCTTCATGATATATCGTTTTTCATCATTCTTGGTATCGGTACGCTGCTCTTATTTCCCCACATATTTGGTCCTTTTTTCGGATGGATTGTAGGAAAAGGGTATGAACCAACCTCCTATCTTTTCACCATCTTTCATCCGCTGTTTACCTGGGGATTGCTGGTTCTTTTTCTCGTTTGTCTTCCGTTGAAGATTTTTTTTAATACAACGCAAACTGGTATTATTCGAACGGGTTATGGGATTGGGTTAGTAGCAGCCTATATTTTATTTACTTTAGGAATGGTCTACATTTGGATGGATCTCGCATTGTTTATTACTACTGGAAGTAAGCTCGAATGAGGTTTATGGAATTATGTACGAGCTTATTATTAGCAAAATGTAAAACATAGGATCATTTAGTTATGCATTGTATTGGGGATGTCGTTTCAACAATATTGATGGTTTTTGAGGAAAGGTTGTTTGTGATATAGATAGCTGCAAGATTACAAAACACGCTATTTTATGGGAGTCATCTGTCATACGGATATTTTTATTCTAAACGAATAGTAAATTCTCGTCGACTTACTAGGTTAGATGGAGTAGTAGATGGATCACGAGTTTGCTAAGGTAATACCCCCTGAGGTTGCATCCGAATTAGAGCTAACGGGGGAAGCTATGCAACGAGAAATTCTACTACTGGCAGCTATTAAGCTATTTGAGCTAGGACGTATTTCAATTGAAACCGCAGCAGCCTTGACCCAACAGACCAAATGGGATTTTTTCAAAGCAATGGAACGTACTAATTATAAACGAGCTTCCACCATCCCTGAATCAGTTATCAATGAATTTTTATCGAATCAATCTGCACCTACCTCTGAGGAAAAAGACTAACATTTAATCAGAATTAACGCGACGAATATAACAATCCCATCACCGTTGGCATATTCATCTTTAATATAAATCATCTGGGGTTCTCCATTTTATAAATTGGAGATAGGATTATACAGATGGGATCCATTTGCCCTTGACTATGTAATTATACAAATTATTGGACGGAAAAATATTGGAGTGCTAAAATATCGGGAGCGTGGAATATCTGCTTGCTTTATTAAGATATGTAATGCCATGTGATATCTTATTCGAATCTGATGTAGGAGTAATTCAAGCATAGTCGTCACTTTGTATTAAGAAGAAGCAGATAAAAATACAACGGTTCACGATTTGCTGTGATTTGTAGTCTATTCGCTGATTTGTTGCACCGGACTACACTTACCTGCGATAATCTTTGTTTTGTTGAATATCCGATGGGAATTTATTCCCAGCGTAACCTATAATGAAAATAGGAGGAGCCTATGTTAAGATTAACGTTTAACCCCTTATTAATCATAGCGGTCCTGATTGTTGGGCTACTATGCTTAACGCAAACAGGTTTTTCCAATCATTACACCTATCAGTTGAAACCCGGAGAAACTGTAAACAGTGTTGCATTTGACTATCTGGCAAATCCTGCCATGTTGGATGCGTTGATGGAATATAACGACATTACGGATCCATCAGTCGTTCAACCTGGTATGGAAATTAACATTCCTTACGCTCTGTCTAAGGATAGACGAGCCAAAGTTGTTTTTGTTGACGGTGAAGTTCTTGCAGGGGTGCGAGGCAATGTAGCACCCTTACGTGAAAACGATTTCCTATTGGAAAACCATCGTGTTTTAACCCGTGATGGAAGAACCGAATTGGTTCTGGACGAAGGAACGCACCTACGGATAGGAGCGAATACTCGTTTTGTTCTGGATCAGTTCACCTACGACCGAGTGACCCGTAAAACCAATATTCGATTGGAACATGGAGTGATTGCCCTTCGAGTAACGCGTTTGAATGGAGCAGCAGAATTCCATGTTTCCACCGTATCTGCTGTTGTAGGCGTGCGGGGAACATCGTTTATTGTAAAGTATGATGAACAACTGGATGAAACTCGGATATACGTTGCATCCGGAACAGTAGAAGTTCGTCATCACGATCAGATGGTAGCGGTGCCGGCTGGATATGCTACGGTTGTGAATCAATCAATTCTCGATCCGGTACATATTCCCGCACAAATTGAGTGGGAGGATACGGTCGAATGGATCGAGTTACCTGAAGGATGGTAATCCGCATCACAATTCAGTGTTAGGGAGGTGTAACATCTAATCGTGTTTGTCAACCATCATGAACTAGAAAAAGGGGAAGGCTTGGCAGCCTTCCCCTTTTTTGTATGAAGGAACATGGGGATAGCTTTTATGCAACGTGAATTTTCCGAGGTTTAAGGGCTTCTGATTTTGGGAGCTCAATCGTCAGCACGCCATGTTCCAAAGCAGCGTGGATTCGTTCCCCATCGATCCCATCGGAGACTTTAAACGCGCGGTAATAATCAGAAAGCTCATATTCCCCTTGGATCCACTTTGGTTCTGTATTGGATTCAGCCTTTTTTACTGTCGCATGTACCTGTAATACTTGATTATCTAAGGTGACATCCACACTATTCTTTTCAATACCAGGAACATCCATTTTAATGATGAATGCCTCCTGCGTCTCATAAATATCCGCCAATGGGCGAACACAATTTTTATATGTTTCTGGATTAGTCGTTGTCATAACAAGTACCTCCTTTAGTCTATAAATCGAACCGATTAAGCAACCGAAATTTTACGTGGTTTGGTTTCAGGGGCACGATCAGCATGGATATGAAGGATCCCATCCTTATAGGTAGCAGAAATAGAATCTTCATTGATTTTAGTTGGCAGTGCAATTTCGCGATAAAATTTCCCAAACCTGCGTTCGCCGCGTATCTGCGTGGCTTGCTCGGGAGTGTCTGCCGGACGTTCTCCACTTACAATCAATTTACCCTCTTTCAATGTGATATCTACATGATTGGAATTGGTTCCGGGCACCGGTAACGTAATCTCGAACGCTCCATCCTTTGTTTCTTCAATATTTACAGATGGATATTGTTGATCGTGAGAAGCTATTCGCCAGCGGTTCTCATCTAAAACACGGTATAATTCATCTCTCAATTGATTGTAATCTTTAAAAATGCTTGTCATAGGAAAATACATAGGTTACCTCCTTTGTGTTTCAAAATAATTATTGGATTGACCCTTTTTGATCCCACAGGGTCAATCCGACCCACCTAATTAACTTTTACTTCGATCTGTTTTGGAGCCTTTTTCTCATCCTTTGGAATCTCAACTATAAGCGTGCCGTTTTTGTACGTAGCTTTAATCTGTTCAGGTTTAATCCCATCCGGTAAGGATATACTTCGTTGAAACATCCCATAACTCATCTCGCGAATGTGACCGCGTTCCTCGTCACTTTCCTTTTCCTCTTTCCGTTCTCCTTTAATGGTTAGTACTGGATCTTTAATTTCAACATCGATATCATTCTGTTCCATTCCAGGAAGATCCGCTTTCACCGTAATTTTGTTTGCACTTTCTTTCACATCCATTCGAGGGATAAACTCACTACGTACAAAATGATCATCATTGGTACCCCACAAATCGTCAAATACGGAGTTTATCTGTCGTTGTAACGCTCCGAAAACATCGTGGTCGTTTCTTCGTTTCATCAAGTTCCAAGCCATAGTGTACCTCCTTTCATTTGGTATAATGGCTCCCAAACGTCCAGCGGTAAATTCGTGTCCGTTTGGTTTGCATGAGTGATAATGCAAAGAATATGCCAAGTGAGTCATAATACCTAAGCAAAGCATCGAAATATCTCCTAATAAACATCAGAGCGTGTATTATTTTTATATCGATATTGAGTCATGATGAATACCTGGGTGTTATTATGATGCATGTGTGCTGATGATGTTTCATTATGAAGCTGTGTAGATTCATTAGAACCTGACTTTTTTTTGGCTTCACGAATCACATGTACTCGATATTTTATTATTTTACTGCTTGTGGGAAGCGAAAAATCTAACATTGATATTGCCATTTTAAAACAAGCACAAATCTTCAAACGATTTTCTGAAGATCAACTTCAACAAATTGCCATATATTTTGAGGAGATCCTATTCAAAAAAGGGGAAGAAATCATTCGCCTGGATGAACCAGGGGACTGTATGTATATGGTTGCATGTGGTAAAGTACACGTTCAGCGGAAACAAAATCACGAGCTGGTGTTTTCATTTACCTTTGAACCTGGTGATATTTTTGGTGAAACTGCGTTGATTGAAAATGTAAAACGGACAGCAACTGTTGTGGCAGCAAGCGATGCCTGTTGTTATAAGCTAACCCAAACGGCATATCTTCAATTATCGCAACAATATCCTCAAATGGGCGTGTTTTTGCTTCAGGAAGTAAGTAAACGGGCACGGCTCTCAGCTGAAAAGTATACATCTGAATTGCAGCGTCGAAATAAGGAATTAGAAAGTTTATATGTGGAGTTACAGAAGGCTCATAAGGAATTACAAGGAATTGATCAAGTCAAAACAGCCTTTATTCATTTGGTCACTCATGAATTATTAACACCAGTCAATGTATTCCAGACAAGTCTTGCCATGTTGGAACAAAAGGCTAAGCAAACGGATATGGAACGCTATGTAGCAATGATTAACAAACAAAGCCAACGCTTGAATAAGCAAATCAGACAGATTGTGGAATTAACAGAAGAAGAATCGTATGATTTGCAAAAGGTACCATTTGAACATATTACCCTAGAACATGCATTGAATGATACGGTTAGCCTATTTGCCCCCTTATATAACGAACGTTCGTTAGAATTTTCTCATCAGTTTACAAATCTACCAGATCAGTTTTATTGTGTTCCTGTGAGGTTCCGCCAAATACTGGACGAAATTTTATACAATGCCCTTCGTTTTACAGATGATGGAGGATGCGTTAACCTATCCGTCTGGCGGGAAGCAGATCCTCCAGCGTTATTAGTGGAGTGTAAAGACAACGGGATTGGAATTGCGGAATCTTCCTTTCATGATATTTTTCAGCCATTTTTTGAAGGGGTTCCCATTGAGCATCACACTTCTGGGGAAACAGAATTTATGACGAGTGGAATGGGTGTAGGACTATCAATTGTGCTTGCTAATATTCGATACCATCGGGGTAAAATTTGGCTCCAAAGCGAATTGGGGACGGGCACCACCTTTCGTCTGGCGTTCCCCATTGAGGAGGATCAATCGATTGATGGGATTCATCAAGATGGATGGATTGAAATCCTGTGACTTGTAGTACACATACGGGTTATAAATCCTTTGAACGAAGAAAAGGAAACGAATGAAACGAATTAGCAAAAAGCGACATGACCGAGCACTTAGAAAAGAACTCCAATTTTGGTATCGACCCAATATTCTAGAAAACCAACAATTTAGAACGGGGCGCTATCTAGAACTTATACAGAACTTGGAACAACAGGTTGGAACCAAATCAATTCATCATATTCTTGATGTTGGGTCCGGACCCGCATGCCTTGCACAGCATTTTTCACATGGAGAAAAATGGTTTCTCGATCCTCTAATGGATGAGTATTTAAGCCAATTCAACCAGGCTATTCCTAGAGGGCATCATATTTCATCCACCATCGAAGACGCCCCCTTAGAGCCCGAGTTTTTTGATATTATAGTTTGCTTCAATGCATTTGATCATGTACAAGATCCCTGGAAAGGGTTGGCAAAGATCTATCGGTTATTAAAACCAGAAGGGGTTTTTCTTTTTACTATATATACCCGGGGTGTTATCTTAGCGTTTTTACGAAACCTACAAGAACTATTTCACCTTTCTACCGATGTCGCTCATCCTTATACATTCACCAAAACACGCATGGAAAAAGATCTTAAAAATACGGGTTTTTCGATTTATAAATCCCATGAGATTAAACAGGATAAAGATCGCATTGAGCATGCTTGGTTTTGTTTCAAGCATGCTCAGTCTGCTGATAGAGATATTTAAAATGAGACTTGTTTAGCGATTTATGAAGATATATCCCATATCTATAGTCATGTATCCATCCCCACTGTTTTCAAATAGTTTGGCTGTAAAACATCCTTTTAGATCACCCCCAGATGCGGATTCCAATTGAATGTCAACCCAACCATTGGGATTCAATGACCATGATGTTTTCTCATCTTTTGGAAGCCATTCCGGTCCAATATTCATGCCCATTACGGTGTCTAATTTGCTATCAGATCCAGAGTAATTACCTGGTTCCAACGCTGGGATAATAAAAGCGATGGTTGCAAACTGCTCATTATCTGCATAGGCAGCTGCTTGCACAAGCCAACCTTCTAAATCTTCTTTCCATTCGGGAAGATCAAAATCAAAAAACTTGATGGAAGTTCGCGTATTATCGGCTTCTTTTAGAAACCGGGCAACAATCCCCGAGCATGTACCTTGGGAAGTAACAGCAGAATTGGTTTGTTGGCGCGCTTTTTCGAAATCCTGATCCGATGTAGAATAGCATGCAAAACCGTCCGTAGAAGGTTGTGGTTGATACGTTTGACCTGGTTGATCGGGATAGGATTCCGTGTATGAACCTTCATCTGGTTTATCGGATTCATCTCCACCACATGTTGCAAGCAATAAGACACTTATCAACCCCATTAAGAGAATGCTTAGCTTAATAATAGACCTCATTGGTGACCTCCTAAAATGTTTCTTCGCATCAGAAGAGAATACAATAATAGCAAAACAATTCCGTTTTGGCAAATCAGAATACCCAAAAGTTATTAACTAGAACAGGGATCCTGCTAGTTTTTCGTGATCCAGCATCCACAAAGTCTCAAAAAAA
>CAYPZJ010000200.1:4987-9100 GCA_964414635.1 uncultured Spirochaetia bacterium | reverse complement strand
GGGTATAATCTAAAACATAAAATCTATAAAAACCCAGAGATGAAATCGCACCCGATCCGATTTTATGAGTTGACAAAATCACCGAAGCGATATATACTTTGCGAGGAAGGTAAGTATTTGCGAATCGATTGAGATATTTTATGAAATAATGTGTGTACAGGGGATAAAAAATGTTTTGGAGACGGGAGTATTATATATATATACTCGTCTTAATTGCAGTTGTATTTGGAACAGGGTGTTTTTCACCTGAAATGATTCAAGATGTGGTTAGCACATCTTCCAGTATACTAGAGGACACGACACCACCATCCATACTGCTTATTGAGGCGATATCCGAAAGTGAAGTCCGAATTCAGTTTTCTGAAGAAATGGATGCCGCTACCTGGCTTACCTTGGAAAACTATTCCATTCCTGATTTAGAGCTTTTTGTAGTATATCCTGATTTTGAATACGAAAACGCTGTTATTTTGGTTACGAGTCAGCAAACCAATCCGGAATATACCCTTACAATATCGAATCTAAGTGATACCAATGGAAATCAATTGGACAACCCAACATCCGTTACATTCGAGGGCTATCTAGCAAAGACGGGATGTCCCAAAATACAGAAAGTGGAATCTGTAAACAGTCGTATGATAGTCATCACGTTTTCAGATGTAATGGATAAAGAGTTAGTGCGAGATTCCTCTAATTATTCAATCCCCGGTTTGGATATAATGGGGATATCCTATATCGCTAATCCATTTAATGCTGTAATTTATACGGAAGAGCAGCAACCTCAGGAATATACGCTCCAAGTGGAAAATTTGGCAAATCAATCTGGAATCCCATTCTGTGGTGATACTGATTTTCTTATCCATCCGAATACAACCTCAGTTGATGCGGGAGCACCAGAAATATTTGATATCATTGCAGTGGATAACCATACGATTGATGTAATCTTTAATGAAGCTATGGGTATTACGAATCTTTTGGATTTATCCAATTATTCAGTAAGTGGATTAACTTTATATAGTGCTTCCACTGTGGATGATGTCAATCAAATTGTTCGATTTACTACATCAAATCAAGAGGATAAAGAATATACGCTGGTTACATCGTATGTAAAGGATTTATGGGGCAATCCTATTTCTGAAGGTACAACCACAAATTTTCAAGGAACATTGGATTCCGATACCAGCTTACCTTATTTAATATCGGCTAAGTCTACAGCAGCACAAGAGATCCAGCTTGTTTTCTCGGAACGGCTTGACCCTACCTCCTCATCTGATTCATCGAACTACGTTATTCCGGGATTGACAATACTTTCAGCTCTTTCTAACCCTGAAAATGAATCCATTCTTACTGTTCAAACATCGAATCAAAGCGATATTTTATATGAGGTGGATGTGTCAGCGTTACAAGATTTGGGTGGAAATTCAATAGATACCTCAGAATCCGACTACTATAAGCAGCAATTTCAAGGTGACGCACGCCCCAAAGTAGTGGAGGCTCACGCGATCAATTCTGGACTTGTATCTGTAAAATTCTCGGAACCATTAAATATTATTAGTGTTATTAAGAATACGAATTATTCGATTCCTGGACTAACGGTTGTATCAGCATTTCCAGTTGCCGAAGATGAAGTTCACCTAGTCACTGATTTCCAAGGCGATGTGTTATACACGGTAACGGTGTCTAATGTTACAGATTTGAATGGGAATGTAATTGGAGTGGATAATTCGGCGTCTTTTAATGGGGACAGTCGTGCCATAATGATTTCAGCGGTTGCACTAGATAATAAACGGGTTCAGGTTGAATTTAACCAAGAATTATCCGTAGTTGATGCAGAAATATTTAGTAATTATCGAATCACTGGTGGGTCGGATCTTCCGATCTATGCTGTAACGGTTACGCAAATCGATCCCACCATTGTTGTTTTGACTACCGATTCCCAACAGGATGAAATATACACGGTTACAATACCGGACTATAGTACGCTACAAGATGCACTAGGTAATCCAGTGAACGCAGCGGTAGATCAAACTTTTCAAGGTGATTTTCTACCTAAACCGATATTTGCTGAAGCATTATTCCATAATCGGCTGCGTGTGGATTTTAATGAGGAGGTCGATCCCGTTAGTGCTACTACCTTTGTGAATTACACCATTACGGATGGAGGAACACCTTTAACTATATCTAATATTGTGTATAATACAACCTCTGTAACGATCACACTGAGTGATGAACAAATTGAGACTACCTATACTGTTAAGGTAGAACAGGTATTAGATACTACGGGGAATGAGATTGATCCGGCCAATGAAACGGTGACGTTTTTTGGTGATGAACGTCCCTATGTGGATTATATTGATGTAGTGGATTTAAGTACATTGGAACTTGTATTTAACGAAAATATTTGGGGAAATGGAACGTATACCGTGGCAAATTATTCATTGACTGGACGTTCTATCGAATCGGCAATCCGCAAACCCGGCGATGCGAGTCGAATTATCCTCAGTATTGATCCACTTTTAGCAGTTGATTCTAATTATACACTCAATATACTTAATACCTTCAATATATTTGATACTCAACACGATAATCCGATAAAAGCACCTTTTGCCATTCCATTTGATACAAACGGGATGGCTGTTGATACAACAGGTCCCTATCTTGTCCGCATCGATGAGTTAGACAGCGTTACGATACGTGTAACATTCAATGAAGCAGTATCCCTTGCTTCAGCAAACAATCCTGCTAATTATTCCATAACAGGACCTAATCTACCTGTTTTAGCAGCCAATCGAGATGCAATAAGTCGTAATCAGGTTATCGTAACCACATACCACCAACTGGATTTCACATATACCTTAACTAATCTGAATGTGAGGGATATTGCAGGAAATGCACCGACTAACCCGATAAATCTGACATTTAGTGGTATTGAAGCGCTGCAATTAAATGCAACAGCATCATCCTTACCTACCGATGGTATTCGGTTAACATTTAGTGAAAATGCATTTGATGTTGGAGCAACATTTTCCACAAGTCCGATCGAATTGTGTCCCTGTAGTGTAGCTTCTGGTTCAGGGACTAGCACGTGGGATATCGATACTGCACATCAGACAGATGAACCATACACGCTTACGATAACGGGTGGCGTTGAAGATAGCGATAGTGTGACGATTCATCCAGATTATAAGGAGACAACGTTAAACGGTGATGGACCTCCAAGGCTATTAAGTGTGGCACCCTTAAGTACTTATAGGGTGGAATTAACTTTTGATCAGAATCTAAGTGCGGTTGGGAATGCGGGTGATTATAGTTTAGACGGTGGTCTAATCATTACCAATGCAGCCTTTGGCGCTGGATTAAATAAAGTTGTACTCACCCATACACCAAATCAGACTTTAGCACAAGTATATCAAGTGGATATTACGGATCATGCTGCGATCCGTGATACAAATAATAACCCTATGGTACCGGGGGAAGATGATTCAGGAACATTTAATGGAGATGGTCCTCCTCAAATAACAGGTATCACTGTAGAAAATTCATTTCAAATACGCATTTATTTTGATCAGCAATTATCTACACCAGGGACACCCCCGGATTATTCACTGAATAATGGATTGGTTCCTACGAATGTGGTATTAACTGGAGCAAACGATGAGGTCCTTTTAACACACAATATTCCTCAGGATGAACTTCAAAATTACATCTTAACGATTACAGGACTAGCAAATGTAAGGGATCTTGAAGGAAATGGGGTGGTAAATGGATTAGGTGATTCAGACTCTTTCACAGGTGATGGTCCTCCTGTGATCCTTAGCACAACCGTACTTAATCCAACCCAGATTCGCTTAACCTTTAATCAAAATATTGGTGTACGAGGGAGTGGACCAGATTATGGTGTATCACCTGGGACGTTGAATGTAAGTAGTGTTGGAGGTGCGGGAACCCAAGTGGTTTTAACACTGGATGATTATCAGCTGGAGGGAGTAAATTACACGGTCTCAATTGTAAATGATGGAAATATCGAAGATACAACGGGTAATTCCGCAGTGAATGGTTGGGGCGATAGCGATACCTTTACCGGCGATGGACCACCCCAGATTTCCAGCACCACGG
>CAYPZJ010000200.1:0-4887 GCA_964414635.1 uncultured Spirochaetia bacterium | reverse complement strand
ATGCTGTTGTGGATGGATTAGGCGATAGCGATACCTTTACCGGCGATGGACCACCCCAGATTTCCAGCACCACGGTGTTAAGTCCTACACAGATTCAATTGACGTTTGATCAGTTGATTGGGGTTCGTGGCGTCGGAGCGGATTATGATATTTCTCCCGGAACATTGAATGTTATCGGGGTTGGGGGCGCTGGAACCAATGTGATCCTTACCTTTGATGATGTGATGGTGGAAGGGCAAGGATATACGGTTTCCATTGTGAATGATGGGAATATTGAAGATACAAGTGGGAATGCTGTTGTGGATGGATTAGGCGATAGCGATACCTTTACCGGCGATGGACCACCTAAGATTAGTTCCATTATTGCAATTGATGCGCTGACAATTCAGATCACATTCGACCAAAATTTGTCAACCATTGGTGCGTCAACGGATTATGGATTGAGTGGTAGTTTATCGGTTACAGCGGTAAATCCGGTAGGTGGATTTCCAAACATGGTGGAACTGACAAATTCACCTGCACAAACGCCAAGTTTACCATATACATTGGATATACTGAATCATAGCGCAATTACCGATACCAGTGGCAATCAGATGATTAGTGGTACTGGAGATTCAGGAACATTTACAGGATACAATTAAGTATGAATATAATTGATTACAATAGTGCCTGAATTATAATCAAGCGAAAGGATTATCTATTGTATCGAATTAGTATTTTAGGTATTAAGGGGTTATCAAGGGTTTCCATACAAACCCTCAGGTTCATAATTCGTAAAACACAGGATGAGTTTACAAAAATGAGGTATATATGAAACAGTTGGGAATGCAAAACGAGCAGAAACGAATAATAGATATACGCTTTTTTTTCCTTCTATTCATTATGGTTGGAATCACATTCAGCATAGGATGTAATAATAATTACGTATCGAAAGTTTTAGATGGGGGAGTTATTCCGTTTGAGGTGGTATCTGTTTATGCTGATTCCGAATCCAGCGTGTTGATTCAATTCGATCGGAAGTTGGATTCTGCTTCAATTGATTCGATATCAAATTTTAAAATAGAAGAACGATCCACTGGAGAACAGTTGGAATGTTTACAAGCATCGCTATACGATTATCGAACCATCCGTCTAGAAACAACCGAACATACACCAAGAATACCGTATCAATTAGAAATTATGAATATTGCCGATCAGTTTGGAAAAGCGATACCCAAAGAAGGATATCGTTTGTCCTTTTTGGGAGGGGATTATACGGGACCTGGTATCTCTAACTGTCAAGCGATTAGCCCAACAGAAATAGCGATCACCTTTAACGAACCAATCGATCTAACTTCTGTTTATGAACCATCAAACTATTCGATATCACCTTCGCTTACAATTGAACAGGTTAGTGTGATAAGTACTACGCGTGTAATATTGCATACGGTACCTCAATCCCAAATCACTCAATATTTACTTAGCTTGACTGGTGTTGCGGATACGTTGGGAAATGTATACGGCTCGACCATGAATGAAGCGTCATTTGCAGGATATGTACCTGATGTAGATTCCACACCACCTGTTTTGTTAAGTCCCATGGATGGTATGCAAACTGGTTTATCCCATCTAATAGTATGGGAAACAACCCAAGGTGCAGCGCAATATACTTTGGAACTAGCTACCGATAGTACATTTACAACTGATGTTGAAACGTTTGTTCTTGAAAAGGATTATGATACGGGGGTAATTCCTACGTATTTTGCTTATACAACAACCAAAGCCGTTACTCATTATATCCGATTAACAGCGGATATTACAACCGAAACTGTGCCCATCCATTGGTTTGAACCATTAGACGCTGTTTATGTATGGGGTGATTCCACTGAAACCGAAGAAATGGGAACTAAAAATAAGCCATACAAGACAATTGGAAAAGCAATAGAGATTGGAAATAGACTGGGATTAGATGTAAAAATTGCAAAAGTTGATGATGCATACAACGAAAGTATTACTCTCTTTCCGGGTGTGAATGTACTGGGAGGATTTAGTAATACAGATGCGTGGAGTATTCGAAACTGGACGTTAAATGAAACCAAAATAAGAGCGAGTGGTTCAGTGGGGATTACTATCAACAATATTAATCAGTCAACCAAGGTAGAAGGACTTACTATTTATGCATCTGATTTTGGTACGACGAAAGGGATTTCCATAAACAATAGTTCAGAACAGGTACATTTAGAAAACAATATTATTCAGGGTGGTGCATGCTCTGGTCGATGTTATGCAGTCGAAATTATTGGAGGAGCCAGTGTGGTGATTGATAATTGTACGTTGACTGGAGGGGATCCAACGAGTACGGGATATAGTTATGGTGTATATATATCCTATTCCAACCCAGTTATTACTAATTCAGAAATCAAAGGAGGGGATACAGGAAGCGGTTTAAGTTGTGGGGTGTATAATACGCATGCCTCTCCTACTCTTCAAAAAAATGTGATTTCTGGTGGAATTGCAGCGCTGGGCGGGAACAGCTATGGGATTTACAATGAAGTCGAAAGCTCCCCAATCGTAACTCAAAATATGATTTCTGGTGGAATCTCAGGTAGTAACAACACGTATGGGATTTTCAATATCATTGCTTGTTCTCCTACTTTAACAAATAATACCATCATAGGTGGGAATGCTGGTGATGATAGTTATGGAATTTGTATGCTTACTTCGTGTAGTCCTACGGTGGTATCCAATGTTATTGCAAGTGGAGTAACAGGTGTGGGTACAGGATATGCGCTATATATCGCAGGTGGAATTAGTACACAATCCAACCCCATCCTTGTAAATAACATAATATTCACGCAAGGGACAGGAGCTTTTTCATATGGGGTATACGAGCAAAATAATAGCACAGCGGATCCTGCGGAGCTGCGAAATAATCTCTTTTTTAATTTAAATGCATCAGATCCCTCTACCCGATTCTATTTTGATAATGACACAACCCCCATTGATGACAATCCCGCTACAGAAGATATAGATGCCTTGCTAGCGGGTGTAGCAACCATAGTTAGTGGGAATAAAACCTATCCCTCATCCAGCCCTGTATCCGACTTAACTCTGCTTTTTACAGATCCCTTTGGAGTATCAACTTTGGATGATCCCTGGGATGATTATGCGCTCTTACCTGGAAATCGAGCGATTGATATGGGTGTGAATGTTTATGGAAATACTACTTATGGAACTATTACCGAAGATATTCTTGGAATTGAACGGGATACATGTGGATCGGCATCTTGTGATAGTCCCACACCTGCATGGGACTGCGGTCCCTATAAATTTGATTAATGCTATTTATTCCAGCTGCAGTTTGGATACCCACCTTATCAAGCTTTACCGTTTAGCAAACGATCATAGCTTCACTCCCTATATTTAGGGAAATCGTTGTTTTTATCATAATAGACCACTTTTATACGATATTACTTTTATTTTTAATATACAAATATCAGTATCGGGAAATTAAGGCTGTGATCAAATTCCACACATTTATTCGTGTTAGCATACACGCCTCCTTCCTTAAGTCATACAATAACCACTTCAAATGTGACCTCATTTTTTTATCCGATCTATTCTCAGCCAAGTTCGGACCATCCGCTCGCAAACGGCAAAGGAATACCGCTCCCATTTCACGCGATGGGCAAACGCCGATTTCAACGGAACAAGTGGATTAGCAAATAGTAACAAAACACATAATAAATCTGGCTGCGTATCTTGCTTTTATCTTCCTGATTCAATATCTTCTGCACATTCAGAATATGCTTGAGACTACGAAAAAACAATTCTACTTCCCACCTTAAGCGATAGAGTCCTTGAATCTCATCGGCAGAAAAATCATCTCTCGGAATATTGGTGAGATACCACCAATGGGGGTCTTCCTCTGCATTGTGTATTCCTATAACTCGAACAAACAGATCATTACTCAACATTCCCTCCATATCATAGTCGTTACCCCTTTCCACGCCCACCTCCTGCAATTCTCGACCGATCATTTCTTCAGAACAATGCTCAATCAGCAAGGGTTGGCTATTCGATTTGATCCGACTCACGAAATATTAGTCTGCTTCATCTATTGCTTTAAACCGTTCATAGTCATAATATCCCAAATCAAGAAGCCAAAGAACATCCTTTCCATATTTCTTTGGAGTTTTGTAGGATTGATCACTCCGCTTTCCATCAGATATTCCAACCAATTCGGCTGCTCCACTTAGAACTTCATATCGTACCTGTATCTTAAGTGCCGCTTCCTCATGGGTACCTGTATACAGAGCCATCAATTTCTCAGATAAGCGGATCACACTTCCATCCTGGCTAAGGATTTTGGAGAAAGAACGAGAAATCTTCCGACGACCCTGTCGGGGAAAAAGTAAAACCTGTCCTAATAAAAATTGAAAGAGTGCTTTGGAAAAACCTACCCCACGCTCGCCTAATTGTTGATTGATACGATTCCCTGTAATTGTATTTGAGTTATTTAATATCTTCCATTGACTGGCATGCTTAGCTAATTCTGGAAACGAGAGTTTCTTCCCCAAGGAACAGCCTAATAGCATCAGAAAAACAAAAGCAGTCAGAGGAAGCGGTTTATCACGGATATCCTCTACTCCATATTGTTGGGCTAAATCCTGGAGTTGTTTTCCAGATAAAATCATGGATGTTTCCTTTAATAGTTGGCACTTGGCTTGTTTGCTTTTGTCCGTTAGTTTTGGTAGATTTTTTCATGAGTCAGTCTCCTACAGGATTTATAACCTACCTGTAAGATAAACAATGAGGCTGACTCTTCAAAATAGCCTTATATTCAACGATATATTCAGCGCTTGACATCCCATAAAAAAATATTACCCTTTAGGTAAGTTAGTGTTT
>CAYPZJ010000199.1:0-9143 GCA_964414635.1 uncultured Spirochaetia bacterium | reverse complement strand
CCATGGATAGTCAGGCTCCTTATCCGCCGGAAAAAGATGCGTACGATGAACACCGCCGTTTTCTACAATTGGATGAACTCAATCAGATGGAAACGGATATCCCCGAGGCGCTCTCAAATGGAACCCGTATTATCTATAATAACATTTCGTTGGCGGATGCTGAGCAGCAAGCCATTCGAGACGTAGCATTGGACTTAATGGATAATATCACTACACAGCAGGAAGCAGTAGAAGCGGTGATGTTTTTCATTCGCGACCGGGTTCGGTATCAGCTTCGATCATCACCTCATCCCATTCAGGTTTTACGTACAGGGCGTGCGTATTGTGAAGGTTATGCCAATACTGCAATTGCACTAATTCGGGCATTGGGTTTTCCTGCTCGCTGGCGTACCTGTTATATTCCTCCAGGAAAACAATGGGGATTTGGGAACCAAGGTGGTGATCACGCCTACTTGGAAGTTTACTATCCTGATTTGGGATGGGTTTCCTACGATCCTCAAAGTTCGGTACATTTTGTGGATCCGTATCATATTGAAGGGATTGATCAGCTTAGCCTGATCTTGCTTTCAGATCGCACAGGACAACGGGTTCAAATCAACGTGGAAAATGTCGAGGATCAAAAGGATTACATCTTATTGGATGGATCCAAACGAACAACGCACTACCGTGATTTTTTCATACGTGATCGGAATCAATCAGAACAAAACCATAGCTTGATTGTGGGAGATATCCGAGACCACACCGGTTCGGTATTTCCGGAGGATTGGGTCTATATTTATCGTGAAGAAATACGGCGATTCGAGGGGTATCCTCTTATGGAAAATGGAAGCTATTATATCATGAATCTACAACTGGATACCCCGTATACGTTTTATTTCAAATATCCTGGCTATTTCGCACATCAAATCCATACCTTCCATGAAGTGCAAAGGTATGAGCAATCGTTTTACTTTAATGATCCCACCACGATATCTTTGGAAAGCCCCAATCAGCGCACCCAGACGATCTATTTTGTTTATAACTATTCTAAAGATGAATCCGGACGAACTTCCTGGCAATACAAAGCGCTAGAAACAGATTCGCATGGGAAACTGTACCTCCTACTGGAACCTGGGAAGGATTATTTGTTTAGCCGAACACAGCGTCCAAACAACATGATAACCATCAATACTTCCCAAAACCAATCGGTCTATCGGTTTGAATAATTTATTTGTAATATACTCACTTGAAAGGGGGGTAACATTTTCTTAGGTGTCTGTAGCGCTTTGCTGCAAAGACAACTATGGCAAAACTGAACCTTTCAAGTATATTCAGGTAAACACAGGGTTCTTACTTTATCTACTTTTATGTTGATATTTCCCAATTCATTAGTATACTTTAATATGGTACGCATCCAACAAAGGTACCCTCTTAACCTGTAAATCGTCTGCCTGGGAGGCTTCTGCAATGATTCAATCTCCGCGTCACTGGCTTCGTCTAGCTTTTCTTTTTTTGGGGTTTCTAGTGGTTCTATCCGCCTGTATTGAATTAACATTTGAGAATCCCAATATCTTGTATTCTCGTTCGGATTACCGAATGGTTAATCAGGGAGCGGATGAGGAGTACCTATTCATGTTAGGCGAAGGCGGGGAAGGAGATACCGATATAGACCGAAAGTACGACATCACCGTAGAAGACTTTTGTGTCTTTGGTTGTGATTTTGACGCGTTTGAGGACGACGCATGTTTTATGGATCAATTAAATGATACGTGGGCGAATGCGAACTGGGTTTCAGATACTACGAATATTTCAAATGATTTGGTTGCCTGCTACCACCTTACCCTACGAAATCTAGGTCCCCATCAGGTTGCTATTACACCTTCCCGTCCCGTGACTTGTTTTATTTATATCTCACCCAATGACGAGTTTAAAGCGGGAGAAGCCATCCTAATGGGATATCTTAACTTAACCAATGTTACCATTCCATCTGGATTCGATCCCGTTACGGAGGGTAAAGTGGATGTACACGTTACTCGAGATGATGGAACCGTCTGCTTACCTTATTTTTATGTAGACCGCTTCTCATATCCTGAGTCCGATCCAGCCGGTGCAGGTTTCTATACCTATATCCAACTTGATCCTGGACGGGTTCAGTTACCTAAGGATACCGATCGATCCAATAACACGGTGCGATCGTCCTGCAAAATTCACGCAATTAATGGTGGACATGATCCGATTTGGTCTAATGCTGATCATAACGATCTGGTATGGATTGAAACCCGTTCACCCCGTGACAACAATACCGATACGTGTGTTTTCTTTTTTGATAGTGGCGCTGCATTTTCTATTGGGGATCCGTTTCATTCCGATTATTACGGAGCACCTTGTGGGAACATGGAAGTACAAAACTTAAATGACTATCAGGAGTTTAACGCTTGTTCTGCCTTCGTTGCGGCAAGTTATTATACTCCCGTTTTTAGTGATACGATTCCATCCATCCCAACCCCACGTAACGCTTCCTTCTCAAAATATCTACCAGCAGGGGATGGAGAAGAAAACTGGGATGATGAATACTACTATATTCGGGTGCAACAATCCCCATTTTTTCCTGGCGCCAATCCTGATTGCTACAATCTCCGAGCCTGTTCCCTTACAAATTGTGATTGGGGCGAGGATGATGACATCCCCTGTGGAGATAGTAGCAGCGTCGTAAACACCTTCTTGTATGATTATGATTCCATCTTTTCTGATCCAATAACCGGAGGGACTATACGCTTCAAAGTGGATGATCCTGCGATTGAAACCCGGTTGGATGATACCGGTGATTTCGATTGGTATATGCTTATCCGTCCTTAAATACAAAATTAACTGTTTTCTCCCTCTTCCCCTCCCTAGGTGCATCTAAGGAATACCTTGTAGTGGGATTACAAGAGTGAATACCCACACGTGCAATCAAACTTAATATACTGACAATCCCCAGAAAAAAATGTTTTTTGTGTGGAAAATGTATTTGGTGTGTTCAACGGTATAGTACTATACTGTATAGTACTATACCGTTGAATAAAGGTAATGTGCCATGTCCCATATCGATCTTATCATCCTAGGTCTTTTAAAACGCGAATCCATGAGTGCTTACGACATGAATAAATACCTGGAACATGTATATGAGCAACGCTGGCTTAAAATTAGCGCCCCTGCTGTGTATAAAAACCTAAAAAAACTGCATGAAAAAAATATGGTTGCAAGCGTTCATATAAAAGAAGGGGAAATGCCCGAAAAGACGGTGTATTCATTAACTCCTGAGGGTAATCAATACTTTTTAGACATCATGTATTCGTTTGCAGCGTTTGAAGAAGGGCATTTTGTTGAACATAACGCATTCCTAGCGAACATAGACAAAGTTCCATTTGAAGATGGGCTTAACATGTTACATACGATGCAAACGAGTTTTCGAAAGAAATTGGAACATGTTACGTCTATTTCACAACGTGATGATTGTATGGAGCTTGGTATAGCCGCACTACTAGGTCAATATCGTGTTGTATTATCAGCACTAGTAGGTTGGTCTACTGAATTTGTTAAGACATACCAACAAGCATATAATACCCAAGTCAACAAAAACGAGGTTATAACATGATTATTCTAACGAACGTTCGTTTGAATTTTGTACGTGGAGCATTTTTTTTGTTTATAGTTATGGGAGCAGGTTTAGATTTGGGTTGTAGCTCGGCGACTGCAGAGGATCAACCAAGCGGGCACTCCACCCCAACTGCTTCAAACGAAACATCAGCACCATTCGATTCAACTATTGAAGAGCAATCTACTATTGAAAAGAAAACAGAATCAGTAACGACATATTCAGATGATGATTCTGAATTGGTGCACCACCAGCAAAGTTATGAAGTTCAATCTGTGGAACGAACGGTTTACCTTGAAGTACAAGGTGAGTTGGAGCATTATCAAACCATTGATATGGCTGCGGAATCCGGGGGTGAAGTTATAGCTATTCGTGTGGATGTGGGGAGTCATATACATAAGGGGATGATCCTGGCACAATTGGAAAATACCCAGTTGAATACTCAGTTGCTACAGCTAAATCAGCAGATTACCGAGACTCAATTTTCACTGGAAGGGGATGAAACCTCACAAAGTGAGTTGCAAACGCAATTGGAGTTGGATCGAGCTAATTTTGAGCTTGCTTTAAGCAACCTGTCTCGTATGGAAAAACTGGCTACCCGTTCGGTTTCTGAGATGGAAATTGATAAGCTTGAAAACCAGGTGATGGCAGCAAAAAGCCGGTTAATTAGTACTCAAACACGGATTCAAAATACACGGATGCGATTAAATCATATGAAGGAGCAAAAACGGGATTTGGAACAACGGATTGAGAAACTCACAGTCGTTTCTCCTATTTCCGGAGTCGTCCTGAAGCGATTTGTGGATGTCGGGGAATATACTGCGCCCGCACCACAGGGAAAATTATTCCAGATAGCACAAACACATCCCATGCGTTTAGCAATAACAATACCTGAATCGTATATCGAAGCGATCACCCATCCTAATACAACATTGCACTTGCAGATCCCCCAACTCCAAGACGAAAATATTGAAATCAAACGAACCATCCCGATAGTCGATCCCCAATCTCGGCGTGTAACACTAGAAGCAGATATACCGAATAGCGGACATCGTTTTTTTGCAGGGATGTTTATTCAAGGGCAATTAAAGATCATTTTACACGGTATCTTTGTTCCATCCGCCTATGTTCACTATAACGATCTTGGAGAGGCGCATGTAATGATTAAACGAAAAGATGGAGTTGATAAGCATTTAATTGTTACGGGAATAACCGATGGAGATATGATTATGGTAAATTCGGGTTTGAATGAACGGGATATGATTGTCGCTTCTAATTCTCTATAATGAATACTATTAAACATATGGACTTGTAACTCATGAAAATAAATGAACTTGCTATTAAACAACAGACTTTAACTTATGTATTTGCAATTGTACTCGTCGTATTTGGGTTGATTGGGTATACGAATCTGAGTCTGGATTTGATGCCAGATATTAGTACGCCATTCATTTCGGTGAGTACAATCTTGCCCAATGCATCCCCTGAAACCGTAGAGAAATCTGTAACCAATGAGATCGAGGAATTGGTCTCCACCATTCCTGGGATCGATTCCCTTATTTCGAAAACGTCATATGGCATTTCTCTTGTAATTATCTTATTTGAATTGGAGGTAGATGATGAATATGCACTGCAGGAAGTCCGAGATAAGCTGAGTACTGTTACGCGAGTACTTCCAACAGATGCTCAGACTCCCGTAATACAAAAACTTAGTATTATGGAGCGTCCAGTCGTTTCTTTGGCGCTCACCGGGGATTATCCTATCCGGGATATGACTCATTGGGCGGATGATATTTTAAAAGAACGGTTGCAGCAGGTCATGGGAGTAGGAGACGTCCGCATTGTTGGAGGAAGGGATCGCGAAATACGAGTATGGTTGTCAGTGGATAAGTTGGAACAATTTCGAATTGGTGTAGATGAAATCTCGAATGCTTTTAACATTCAGCATGTGGATATTCCTGGGGGACGTTTGGAAACAAGCGATAAGGAATTTGTGCTTACTACCAAAGGTAGATTTGAACAGCTTTCTAATTTGCGTAAGATGATTGTAGCGTATCGGAATGGAGCAGCCATACGATTGGAGGATGTCGCTCGTATTGAAGATGGCTTAAGTGAAAGACGAACGGTTTCCCGTTACAATGGCATCCCAAGTGTATCACTACTGGTTAGTAAACTTTCGGATGCGAATACCGTAGATGTTTCGGAACGGGTTCAGCATTTACTGCCTGAATTGAGAAAAGCACTGCCTGATGATGTAGACATTGTTGTCACAGAGAACATGGCGAAATATATAAAAAACACCGTGGATCAGTCGTTGGAGGAAATGATTTGGGGAGGAATCATGGCAGTGCTGGTCACCTTTTTCTTTCTCCGCAATACGCGCAGTACTTTTATCGTTGCACTCATCCTTCCTATTACAATTATGTCCGCATTCTTTTTCCTTAATGTGCTAGGCTATACCATTAACAATGTATCCTTATTAGCCCTCACGCTATCCGTTGGGATTCTTATTGATGATGCAATTGTAATGGTAGAAAACATCTGGCGACATATGGAAATGGGTAAAACGAGGCTGCAAGCAGCTAAGGATGGCTCTAGTCAAATCGCTTTTACGGTAGTGGCGATAAGCCTTAGTATTCTAGCGGTATTTGTTCCCATTGCATTTACTACGGGAATTGTTGGACGAGTTTTAACTCAATTGGGTATCACCGTTTCAATTGTTATCGTAATTTCCCTTATTCTCGCTCTCACCTTCACGCCTATGCTTTCCTCCCGTTTCTTAGTGGAACCAGTAGGAAAGAAAAATTATTTGATACGTTTAATAGAACGCTTTTTAGATTTTTTAGATCATATCTACGCACAGATATTAGGGTGGGCGCTAAAGCACCGATTTTGGACCATTGTTATCGGGATTGTTGCACTTTCACTAACGATTGTGGCTGTTCAGCAGGTCCCGATGGAGTTTATGGCTTCTCAGGACCGAAGTGAATTTTATGTAACTCTGGAAGCTCCTCCGGGAACATTACTGGAAGATATGGAAGCAAGTATTGAAGAAATCGAGTCTTATTTTTCGACCCAACCCGTGGTTCGGGATATGTTTGCTGTAATAGCGGGTGATGCTATGGAAGCCGTGAATAAAGCAACCCTGACAATTCGGCTTGTGTCTTTGGATGAACGGGAACATTCCCAAGATGAAATCATGAGTCATTATCGCAAGGCTTTGCGTCCTGTTATAGAACAAATCCCTGTGGATTTATCCTATACTATCGAAGCAGAGGGTATGGGTGGTACAAGGTATCCGCTTACTATATTGATAAGTGGTCCTAACTTGGATGATTTACATAAAATATCGAAGCGTGTATTAGCAGGATGGAACGAGATTCCTGGAATCGTTGATGCCAAAACGTCTCTCCAGTCAGGAAAACCGGAAATCAGTATTTATCCTGGGCGTAATACCGCTGCCCATGCGAATGTAAACATTCTCTCTCTCGCATCCACTATCTATTCTCTTGTAGGTGGAAAGGAGATCGGTACATTCGATGAAGAAAATGAACAATACGACATTCGTATGCAATTGGAACTGGAGGATCGGAATAGCGCGGCTGATTTGCAACGCTTACTGGTTCGAAGTAATACCGGTGCATTGATACAACTTGGAAGCATCGCACGATTCGATAAGGGAGAATCCATTGTTCAGATTGACCATGAAGACAGACAACGGAGTGCAACGTTGACAGCCAACCTGGAGAATGCAGTATTGGGGGAAGTATTAGATCCTGCTCTAGAAATTGCTAATTCCATTACGGCCGAATACGGTCCTGCATATAAGGTAGATATTCGTGGACAGAGTAAATCGATGATGGATTCCATGCAATCCATGATGTTTGCCATGTTTTTAGGATTTCTCATGATTTATCTGATTATGGCAGCGCAGTTTAATAGTTTTATCCATCCTATCACAGTTATTCTGGCGATTCCCTTTTCCTTTGTCGGAGCCTTTTTTGCCCTTTTCATTTCCAATACCACAATTAACATGATGAGTTTGATTGCGTTGGTCTTACTTATGGGATTGGTGGTAAAAAATTCCATTTTACTTATTTCATTTACAAATGATATGCGGAACCAAGGGATGAACAAACATGAGGCATTAAAGAAAGCTGGCCCGATGCGCCTGCGCCCTATTTTAATGACGACTTTTGCCATTATTTTTGGGATGATCCCTGTGGCGCTCGGTTTGGGAGAAGGAGCAGAAATGCGTGCTCCGGTGGGCGTTACAATTATCGGTGGGGTTACCACCTCAACATTGCTAACATTAATTGTGATTCCTGTGGTTTACTCCCTATTAGATGGTGTGGTGAATAATCGGTTTACGAAATGGTTGCAGCGTATCATTAAAAAGCAGCATATCCAGGAAATGGTTTCTAAAACCCAGGATTAATCAACCACTTGGACGTGATGATGGCTTTTCTTTCCTTTCCGTAATGCGATAATCCCATCCTGGATATCTTCTACATCCACCATGCGTTCAATGTCTTCTATGCGTTTATCATTTAGATAGATCCCACCTTGCGATATCAAGCGTCGTCCATCTCCCTTGGATTTTGCCATACCCACCCGGATGAGTAACTCCAAGATGTTTATACCTCCTGAAATTTCTTTCACAGCCATAGTAGTCGAAGGAATAGAAGTATCTTTCCCTTCCCCCCCACTAAATAGCGCGTTGGCAGCTTCTAACGCGTTGTCCGCTTCGGATTGTCCATGACTAATTTTTGTTGCTTCATACGCCAGAATCGTTTTTGCTTCATTGATGTCTTTCCCCTGTAGTTGTCCTAATCGTCGCACTTCCTCCATGGGGAGGAATGTAAAAAGTCCCAAAAGACGTTCCACATCTGCATCATGGACATTGCGCCAATATTGGAAATAATCATACGGACTGGTGTACTTTTCAGAAAGCCAAACGGATCCTTTTTCGGTTTTACCCATTTTCTTTCCATCTGCAGTGGTCAATAAGGGGAAAGTCAGTCCATACGCTTGCTTTTGTTCCTTCCTCCGAATCAAATCAATCCCCGCGAGAATGTTTGACCACTGATCATCCCCACCTATCTGAAGTAGGCATCCATATTTTCGATAGAGAACGAGGAAGTCATACGCCTGTAAGAGCATGTAATTAAACTCTATAAAGGACAACCCTTTTTCCAACCGAAGTTTAAAGCAATCTGCAGTTAGCATACGATTGACACTAAAACAGGATCCGATCTCCCGCATGAAATCAACATAATTTAACGGGAGAATCCAATCCGCATTATTCATTATTAGCGCCTTTCCATCTGCAAAATCTATATATCGCTGAATCACCTGTTTCTGCGCATCCAGGTTCTCATTAATTCGTTTTAGAGTGAGCATCTGACGGAGTTCGGTTTTCCCACTAGGATCCCCAATCATACCCGTGCCGCCCCCAACAATCACAATCGGTCGATGTCCACTTTGTTGTGCGTGCATCAACCCCATAATGGTCAGAAGATTTCCC
>CAYPZJ010000198.1:0-9215 GCA_964414635.1 uncultured Spirochaetia bacterium | reverse complement strand
CCTCATCATCACTATTGGAAATCTCGATTAAGTAAGATACCGCCCTCGTATCCCTTGCGTCCACTAAAGTATCAATCGCATGGATAACAGTGTGTTTATGTTCTGAACGAAGGTCAGAAAGAGCACTATCGGTTGAATAACTGCACGAAACTATAGTTAGCGCAACGAAAGCACTAAACCATAAGATAAGGATTTGGATAAACCCGCCTATCTTTAAACTATTTGATAGAGGGGTATGACGGGATTGTGTTTGCATGCATCTTCCTTCCTGAAAAGAATTACATTTCTTTGATGTCGAAAACTCACGGTGGTCAGTCCATGGTTAATGCGAAAAGAGTCGTTCGTAGACTCAAACACCTCATCACCAAGAACGATGTGTTTTTATAGCTAATAAAAAACGACTAAATATCAAAGCAGACCGAGATCTGGAGATGAAACGATCTATGGTGTGTGCTCTTCCTGTATAACACGGTTTGTTTTACGCCACCTTATTTGATTATATTCCCAAACGCATTATTCGTGTATGGAAATATTAATAAACCCGAAGGAGTATCCCATGCCACTGTTTGAAATGCCTTTATCAGAATTGAAAACATATGAAGGAAGAAATCCGAAACCCGATGATTTTGATACGTTTTGGAATCAATCCATCCGAGAGATGCATGGAGTGGACTCGCAAGTGGAACGCGCCGCAGCAACGTTTCAAGTACCAAATTACCACAGTTACGATGTGTTCTTTACAGGTGTACAGAATGCTCGAATTCATGCGAAATATGTACAACCAAGTTCAATCGATACTCCTGTCCCTGCAATTTTGATTTTTCATGGGTATACGGGTAAAAGCCCCAGCTGGTTATATCTTCTAGGATTCGCTGCCGCCGGGTTCGCCGTGGCTGCTCTTGATTGTAGAGGTCAAGCGGGATTATCTCAGGATACAACATCAACACACGGTACTACGATTCGAGGACACATCATTCGAGGACTAAGTGATCCTCCAGAAAAAATGTTGTTTAGGCAAATCTTTTTGGACACCGCTCAGCTAGCTCGGATTGTAATGGGATTTGATGAAGTGGATGCCAACCGTGTGGGAGCGATAGGTGGAAGCCAGGGAGGGGGGTTAGCCCTGGCATGTGCTAGTCTAGAGGAGAATGTCAAACGTATCACTCCCAAGATGCCTTTTCTGAGCGATTATCAAAGGGTTTGGGAGATGGATCTGGCAAAGAATGCTTATGAAGAACTCACTTCCTATTTTCGAGCGTACGATCCCCAACACAAGCAGGAGGATGCTATATTCACAAAATTGGGATATATTGATGTCCAACATTTGGCACCACGAATCAAAGCGGAAACCCTTATGGCTGTGGGATTAATGGATATGATCTGCCCTCCATCGACACAATTCGCAGCGTACAATAAAATTGCAGCACCGAAACAGCTGCGAATCTATCCTGATTATACCCATGAAGACTTTCCTGGTTTTGATGATGAAGCGCTTCAATTTTTTGTAGAGATGGAATAATTAGCTAGTACCAATGGACACTTAAATTATGAGAGAAATTTGTCCAGGATTCATTTCGGCTTCACTCAATGAACGTGCACTGAGTCTAGTCGAAGTGTAGAACAATTTTAGTTGTCTCAAGGTACTAGTCAAGGAAAGACACATAGAACCCATAAACGTGATCGCCTTAACGTATTATCCCGTAGTAGGTTTATTATATCGGTCGATGAATAGCAGCAGCTGGCGTTTTACTCGCTCCAAGTCGAACTCGCGCTCATCTGCCATATTTCCTTCAAAGGAAAAAACGGGGATGTGATTCCCATGTAAATCGTTTCGGTTCTCCATCACACCACAACTCAAACCTTCACACCCTCGATTCAAATGGAGTAATACCCCTTGCGCATTCCAATCGTTGACAAGACGTTGCATCATCTGTGATTTTATCGAAGGATCGTAAAAATGCTGCCAGAGCGGCCGTGCCAAATTCCATTGAATTAAAGTGTCCAAAATTCCATCTAAGTCGCTTGGAACGGGTAGGGGAGCCATAGGAACAAGTTGATTATTCGTAAAATCCCAAATCCCTATCAACCCAAACGTATACAAGGAACCAATCACGACAGCATGATTCTCTTGAAGAAAGCGATACAATTGCAAAAAGCCCCAGGGAGGCTGGGTATCTGTGACAAAGCGGATATCCTCATTTGGTACAGCAGCGATACCTTGCTTAACCCGTTCTTGTACTTCATCATATAATTCTCGGTAGAATATCAAAAATTCAGGATCATGACGAGCAAGCGCTCCGAATGAATAGAGTGTATACATGGATTTTTCTTCAAGGGGTGCAGGAATATGTTGATTAAGCATACAAATTTTAGCCCATAAATGCGACGCTTCCATTTCCTGTTTAACAGCATGCTGCAAGCGCTCAACGTTGTAGGTACGCTTGGTATGGTGTTCCATAAACGCAATGGATTCGAGTAATTGCTCACGGATGTACTTAATTTTATGGGGGGTGCGTTTTTGGTAGGGTCCAACGCTCACATCCACCACAAAATAAGGAACCGATTCGTATTCTGCACAATGCTGATACCATTTAGCATGACTGGAGCATATATGTGTTTGGAACAAGAAATCCGGTCTCACCCAAGGATCCCCCCATACACTTTTTCCCAAATACATAGACCCCCAGTAATTCTTCATATACGAACACAAATCTCGGCTCCAACCACGTTCTTCCGCAGCTTCAAGGCACATGCGACTATAAGATTTATTATGAGCAACCATCGCAGCGTATGGCTCTCCAGCTAAAGAATAGACATCATCACCCAGTCCAGCAGGAATTGCTGTGAATGACCAGGCACCGCCTGCCCATCGGATTCCAGGATAGGTGGTCGGATCAAAATAACGTCGGTAGTATTGTCTTTGTAATTCTTTTGCTTTTTGCCAGCATTGAAGCGGTTCCGTGGGATAGCGGGTGGGCATAGATTATAATTCTTGTTCCACTGTTTTCACACATTGATAGATGGTGTCGAATATGGGTTCGATTTGATTCAGCTCCAAGCAGGAGAATGTAATACGTAAATCCGTATCCCCCAGTGATATTGTTCCAATCCCATGATCGTCTAATAAACGAAGGCGTACCTGTTCTGCTGGTGCATTCTTCAATTGAAGGGTTAAAAAATATCCTGAATTAAAGGGATAGACAGACCATGCGTCCGAATAGTTCGACTTGGAAAGGATCTCTTTGGTATGTTCATATCGTTTCAGGAGGAGTTCTCGTTTTTCATGTTGTTGGGTATGAAAAGCAGAATCGGTTAAACCCTTTAACGCTATACGTTGGGAAACATGGGAAGAAGAAGAGATGGAAGCCCGAAGAACTCCCACCGTTTTTTCGGATAAAATATCAAACAACGAATCGGGTTCTGGGCTTTTACACGAATATGTCATAAATCCTACTCGAAATCCCCAGGCAAAGGCTTCCTTGGTTATTCCATCCAGCTTAAGGGCTAGCAATTTTTCATGTCGATTAGCTAGAAACGAAAAGATCGAAGGCTGATTCGGTTGTTCATAGGATAGTCCATAATAGGCATCATCAATGAGTGTAACAACAGCCGTACCGCTTTGCTCAATAAAGGATACAATCAGATTGGCGATGGCTTCCATTTCCTTATTTGTTGGACAGTAGCCAGTGGGATTATTGGGAAAATTAAGCGAAATCATTACCTTCTTTTGATGGGGAAATAGTCCTTCTAACGCCAGTTTCATTCCATCCAGGTTGAATCCACCCGTTTGGGAAAAGAGATGAAAATGGCGTAGATAGCTTTGTTTCTTTATATTAAAGATCAGTCGGTAATTCGGCCACAGTTTATCTGGTATGATTAATTCATCATCCACATCAGCAAACAAATCAGCCGCAACATTTATTCCATTTGTCAATCCAGAGGTTACAATGGGTTTTGAGAGTGGGACATTTTTTAAGTCGGGATTCTCTCGTCGTATCTTATCCAACCATACATCTCTTAATTCTTGGATTCCAGCAGGTGCCGCATATGGATAAATTTCTTTCGGGTCCATATTATTGACATACTGATGAAAACAATCCAAATACATGGGATGATCTTCTTCCGTTGCGATTCCTAATGTTGCATCAATCTTATGGGCTTTTTGCTTTGCTTCTCCAGCCTGTTTAAGGATACCATGCGGGAAGAATACTCGCCTTCCATATTCTGATAAGGTATCAAACACACCTGGATTGATTTTTTTTAAGTGCTGGTTTAGTTTTTCTGCCAATGGGTTCATGGTGCGTATCCTGTTCGGGGTGTTTTCTATTATTTATAGAAAACTCCCATAGTACATACCGGTAATATAATCATGATTCCCTTTTCAGCAAACTTATACGAAATAACCCATTTCAATTGACCATCATTTAAAACGAATTTATATTTGAGTAGTAATTGATCACCACTGGATATGGAGGTACCATTTGCGGCGGCATTGAACTCAGTCACGATCATAACATAGCCTGTGAAACGGGCAGATATATTCAACCATCGTAAAAATCACGGGATATAGAATTAGTTGTGCCTCATTAAAAAGGAAGTGACTATGAAGCATGAAAAGCAAACTAGCAAGGCACTAAAAATGCTTTGCTGTTGGCTTATAAGTATGATAGTCGTGTATGTCCCCGTTTTTAGTCAGGAGAATCCCACTTCAACCATACGAAATACCCTTATTTTTATCCCTTTGACGCAGTTGGATGAGAATACGAATTTTGCATACCTTTCCGAGTTAATTGTAGAATCCATAAGGACAGCCCTACTGGATGACGCATTATTTAATTTGATATCGATTGAGGATGCAAAACAAATCTGTACGAAATTAGAAATAACCCACGAATCCCTTCTCGTGGATGAGACTATGATTGGTCTGTATGCACATACAGGAGCCAATCTGGTATTATACGGAACGTATTCAATAGATGAAGCCGAAAGTATTCTCACCATGGACTTATCTATATATTCGGTAGCACTTTCAAAAATAGTTGCCACAGAACAGTTTACATCCCCCCTGCTTAAGGACATGTATCTAGCTATTGACGAGAGTGTTACAGAATTTCGTTCCATTATCATGCAGAAATATACTCCTGTGGAAGGCCAATTAGTAGCAGAAGAGGAAGCAAAACGAGAAGAATTGGAGCAACGAGCAGCAGCATATGAAGAGCAATACCAGGATCGAATGCAATCCGCACGAGAACAATCCGAGTATCAAGCAAGTAATCCACTGTTACATCGCCATAAAGAACGTTTTGGTGCCCATATTTTTGGTGGTATTTATGGAATTGCCACTTCATCGTTGGAAATAAGCTTTGCAATTGGCATTATGAGTAGTGAGGGTGCGATTGCGTTACCTCCTTTATTAATTGGTTTAGCTTCCTTTGCCATTGATATTGGAATGTTTATCGAACGTCGTAAAATTCGAAAACTATGGGAAAGTGAAACTCCATTGAATCCCAAACATCTTCGTTTACCTTGGTTGTTAATAGGAGGGTGGGGATTCATTCTACAAGGATCAACCCTTGCCATTCTTGGTACGACTATGATGTTCCAGGCGATAGCTGACGGAGGGTGGTTATCGGGGTTGGTTGGATTAATCGGTTTGGGAATAGCAGGCTATGGTTTAGTGGGGAAAGTCTTACCCGGAGTGTTACTCTTGATCTTTCGCTCTCGTTTACAGGATCGATTACAACCGTTTGTACAACCAAAATTCTCCGTATCGGTTATCCCAATAAAAGATGGGGCTGCTGGAATCATTTCGTGGCGTTTCTAACTGAAATGAAGGTAATCAGTAAGAAAACGCGTTCTCAAGAGAACTGATTGTTTAGTAAGAACCCGTAGAGGGCGAAAATATAAATGTATCCTTAGGAAGGGAGGTATCCTATGCGTATAATTCCACTATTTTTTGTTGTATTCCTCGCAAGCATAATAACTGTATTTATGCAGAATAGCTATTCGATGTGTAATGAGGAAGTGCAGATAACCTGGCGTCTATATGAAACGAGCTCCTTATATTATACGTATCAATGGACCGCCTCAAAAACTACAGATACCGAAGGGTGTCTAATACTCGATTTCTATTTTGGGATGGAACCAATTCATTCCGAAGAAATTTGTTTTTATAGGGGCGACGAAACGAACGCCTCTTCCACATCGTCTTATACGAATTTTAATCCATACCGGAGCATCATTGAAACAGATGAAGAAGCACCAGATAGCGACGGAGAGACGCAACCGCCTAAAAAGAAAGCAGAAGGGGTAGACAATCCACTTTATACCCAATTCGGGGAGTTTGAAATACCCAAAGGCGTAGGACCTGTTACACGAGTGCTAATTCGTATATGTAATTTTTAAGTAATCGGCTGAAGAGCTCTCCAGCCGATGGTATAAGCATTTCTTAGCGCCAATCTTGAAGTAGCCGCAGTGAGACACCCTGGCGTCCTGCCAAGCGTGATACACCATTTTCATAGGATTCCTCAACCGAACCACCGGAACGTGTTTGAGAAGCATTGGCTGTAGCTACAGAACGCCCTGTATCCAAATCGTACACCGCAACACGTACATTCACCCGAACGGGTGAGGCATTGCCGCTATAAGTTACTGTAACAATCACCGCTTGATCATAATCCTGGAATTGATCCTTAATTGCATTGAAAATATCTCCCACACTCTGTCCCGCAAAGCGAGTTGCCGATATTCCAGAATCGGTTACATCAATATCTTGACTTACCAATTGGGATGTAAATTCGGGAGCAAAATTTCCAGTCATGGCACCGCTCGGAGCCTCCTCCGCAACAACTAATACTACCCGTCCTCGTTGTGCAGATTCGACATTCACTTGAAACTCTAGCCCATTATCTTCAATCGCTTCTTCCAACTGTGCTGCCATGGGACGAAATTCAGAATGCTGTGTGGAAAGCAAGTCCCGCATCGCTTTGTGCAAATCCAAATACACCAATCCAGGAATCAAACCTGTGTTTTCAAATCGAACCACAGGAATCTCTACAACACCCTGATTGTTTGTAGTAGGGGCGTTTTCATACGCTTCATAACGATCCCGCGCAATATATACTTGTAAAGGGGTTCCAACGACGTTCAGGGTGTTCCCTTGTTCATTAATGTATGTCATCTTAATCTTAAGTGGTTCATAGAGCCCCCCACGGAGGGTACCGGTTAGGGTTCCGGAGTTTAATTTTTGGAATTGAACCCGATCCAAAACATTTTTGATAACCGTGAGTAATTCTCCAAATTTATGCTGATATTTCTTTAATAAAATTGCATCCCGTGCCGCTTGAATCAGTTTGGATAACCCCGCTCCAAGTTGTCCTTGGTTGATTAGCTCCATACCCTGTCGCTCCAATTCTTCCACAGCTGCCAATGCGTTTTCAGCAGCATTTTTTATCGCATTAAAATCGGCTTCGCTAATCGCAACCGCTACATAGTAATTGTAGTAGGTATCCGCACCATGCTCGTATTTCTCCCAGTAGACATACTTCTCTGAAATACCTTTGAGGATTATACTACTTTTAATTTCAATAGTTTCTTTCATCGTGGTTTCGCGACGAGCCAATTCTTCTGATTCTTGCGCTTCCATTTGAATAGCTAATTCCGAAACAACTTCCGACTCAATCCAGCGCCCCAATTCTGCTTTAGCTTGGGTGGTCGCCATTTGTTTCCCTTCGGATTCGGATTCCGCCATCTCCGCAAATCCAACAGCAATATATTCTCCATTGACCTTCCCCGTATTTTCAATCCATGCAGGACGCTCCGATTCGGATGAAGCTACCAATGTAGCTTTCATGGTGACCTCTCCACCACCACAACTGGATAGCAGCATCAGTACTATCCCCCAGAAAGCAGGTAGAGTCCAGTAGTGCATACGTATTCGTTTCATAAACCACTCCTTGGTTTTATGTTCTCAACATTTTTCAATGTTGGCAAGTATTTCCCCCCTTTTCGAGGGATTGTAAACTCTCTCACCCCTTGTCCCCCCATCTTGCGTGTATAATATAATCCTTTTTAAGCTATCTTCAAATACTTTTTTGGGTGCGTTATTGGACTGAAGAAGTGCGTTTGGAAATAGAAAAAGGGCAACTACACCTGGTAATTGCCCTTTTTAATGTGATTAACTAAGTCAATAAATTAGACGGGTATCAATAAAAGTCGTCCAATTGTGCCATAGCTTCTTCAGCACGACGAAGCATTTCTTGTTGTCGTTCGTTGGGTCCAGCGTTTGCAGCTGCATCACCAAATGCTTCTGCTCGCATTTTTTGGTAATCGGAGTAAGCAATCGCTTGGCGTAGAACCGCTACCCACAAATTAGTGGATTGGCTACGATCACGTGTACAATTATCACCTTGTAAAGCGCCAACTTTTTCAATATGGTAGGCATATTGACCAGCATCGTGTTGTCCAACGACTTTCACTTTGGATTTAAACGCTACCAGACTCATGCGCACTTGTTCCACTTCTTCGTCTTCTTCAGCGCCCCAGCTTTCAACTGCTTCGGCGAACTGTGAAAGAACGTTTTTCGTGATGGATTCAGCAGCAGCAGCAGCTACATTACCACGAGCGGAACGTTCCGCTAGATTTTTTTGTTTGCTTCGACCTTCAGCGTAGAAATACATTTCGGGTTCACCTGTTGTTTCATCAACACCGCGCCAGGGTCGTTCGCCAAATACCCAACCGGGAGGCGGGTTCTGGTTTGGGGTTTCCAGGATGATTTCTTGCCCTACAAAATGACAATCACTGGTGTCAATTTCCTGTTTAGGGATTTCTGTTTCATCACCGCCACAGGCATAAAAGGTAGCAAAAGCTGCTAATACAACTAGAAGTAACAGAGCTTTTCTCATAGACCACTCCTTGAAATTTCAGAGTTTTTACTTCACCCAGCCATGTGACACATGCCTCGGATGAAATCATTCCGATCCTGGTTGTCATTACCGTCTGATTATAGGACTCGAACCTGAAAAACGAGCTTATCATCACGATAAGCAACCAGCATAGATCACTACTTAACTTAACACTATTCTTTTAAAAAAACAACTTTTTTTTATTTTTTGACGAACCCATTTTTACCATGGACACTGAATATGATCCCTTTTTCTATATTATAGATTATTGGAGTTGAAGTCCTGATAGAATTTGTGAAATTCGATTCCATC
>CAYPZJ010000197.1:0-9229 GCA_964414635.1 uncultured Spirochaetia bacterium | reverse complement strand
GAGAAGGGAAAATTGAAAAAAAATCGTTAGGGGCTTGACAAATAACATAGGATGAAGTTTTCTACTTTTGGTATATATTTATGCTTATGATAAACCATGACGGCATGTAACCCGTTGTGGAAAGTGCAATACGCTTATATATTCAAATTGAAGGGAGGTAATAACACGAAGCTTATAACTTAATCCCGATCGTCTTTCTTTTCATTATTGGATTTTTCACCCGTATTTGTACTATCATCGGTCTGGCGGGAATTTTCTCGTATACGCTGTTGTTCTTCACGGATTTTCTCTAAAATTGCATCCGATCGCCTCTCTGGCTCACGGATTTCATTTCCATCAGAATTAGAAGTGTTAGCGGTGCCGCTCTCCTGGGTCCCCTCATGAGTTGTTGGGGGGCGTTCCATTTGAATGGTTCGACTATCACCGGTGGTACGTGGAGTTGAAGCTTGTGCAGTACGAGTTGGCTCTCTTTGCAGTGATATTCGTCGAACAAGATCTGCTGGTATCCTTGAGTCAATTGAGCGCGCTAAGTTTGATGGAATACTAGACAACTGGCTTTCGGGGAGATTGGTTGGTTGCATTTCTGTGTGAGAAGTGAGCCCCTCCGTGGACGTGTTGCCTTCTGCCGTAGCCGGTTTTGGTTCATTTGGATTATGTGTTGATGCAACAGGTGAGTCGTCTTCTTGTTCAATCACTGGTTTCGGAGCAGATTGGGAAGAAATAATTTGCCGAGACGCATCCGTCGTTTCTGAACGTGTCGTAGGCAGAAGCGATTCGAGTTGGTGAATCGAATCAGTAGGACGCTCAGCATTGGTTGTGTTATGTGCTAATACGTGATCCGCGTTTCTTGATTGACCATTATGATTCTCTGTTGGGATAGTTGTTTGGGGCGACAGGGGATTCTGTCTCTGTGTTGAAGAGGAAGCCAAACGCTCATGATACCGATTTTGTGCCTCTGAAGAGGTTGTGGTTGATCGATTGTCGCTGTTTTGTTGATTTTCATAAGTATGGCGAATGGGTAAGTCGCCAAAACTCACTTGGTCCTGATTCAAGCTGGCAAGCACATTATCCATCCCATTCTCTTCCTCTAAATCAATGGAATCGGATGCTTGCTGTAATAAACTTCCAAAAACCCATGAATTCACATGGGTACTATAATCCTGAAATGGAGATTGAACCTCTAATTCATCGCTATCTGTCGCTTGGATTACTTCTTTATTCTCTAACTCTACCCTAGGCGAATCATCAGCTGTGTTTAAAGCGAGACTAAAATTTTCACTTGCGTCTTTTTCTGAATCTACAAAATCAACGACCTTCCCGACTAGATTCAGTTTAAATATAAGGAACAACCCCACACAGGATAGAAGGGTGACCAAGAAAATTTTTCGGAAGCGTGATTTACCGGGTTTAACCGGAGTTGGCTTAAAATAAACATTACTCATATAAAATCCCTTTTCACCGATTGTTACGCAGAAAACGTGTAATACTACCTATACCAAAAACCGTAGGTCGAATTTCAGAAGTTGTATGACCACAACAAAGCAACACACTAACTTACATCCGTATTACCCATGTACACCAGGGAAGAGAACCTTTAACACGTCCCTTTGTTAAAGATAATCCTCAATAAAACCCCTCATGTGGGAATTTTAATGCATAATTCCCTTCTTGTCAAGTAAAATCAAAAGAAAAGTGGGTTTCTTTTTTCCTATATAGAATCAAATTTCCATGAGGAATCGTCAGCATGGGCATTTGATGTCCAAAAGGTAACTCTCCAATAATAGGAATCGATTTAAAAAAATCTGAATAAAAAATCGTATCCATGTATTTCTTGTATTTTATATTTTTCTCTAAATCATCCCCTGTTGCTGTTTTTTTTCCTCTTTCAGAAGTAATTCTTCCTAACAGTAAACCTTGAATAGCGTTGAACTTTTCCGTAAGAACAAGTTGACTCAACATACGATCCATACGATACGGTGGTTCTTCAATTTCCTCCAATGCCAAATAAAACGCAGGTTGTTGTGGAAAAAACCGGGTCCCGGCAAGGATCGAACACAAACATAAATTTCCCCCCAGTAGGGGTAACGGCTGCTCTTCAAGCTGCTCTACGCGATGCAATTTTCTATAGGATCCATACATCGCTTCCTCATCCTCCCAGAACGTTCCGTCATGCGGTTCCATAAGCATCCGCCACAGATTTGTTTCTGTATAGGCATCAAGTGATTTGCATAATTCAGAGGTTACCATCGGTCCCACGTACGTTACTAACCCCGTATTACGATAAATTGATAAATGTAAGGCGGTGATATCACTATATCCTAAAAGAATTTTTCCATGTTGCTTAATTCGGGAATAATCCAGTTTATCCAACAACCGCATGCAGCCATATCCACCACGCGAACAAAATATGGCTTTCACATGGGATGCATCAAACGCGTCCATTAAATCCTGTAACCGTTGTTCATCGGTTCCAGCCAAATATCCAGATTTATGTAATGCATGCGTTCCAATCTCTACACGAAATCCTTCACTCTCCAAATACCGAACCCCCAATTCCAAATCGTGGGTATCGGTTATGGGAGAGGCTGGACTAATAATTCGAATACAATCTCCCCGGTTCAAACGAGGCGGTATGAATGGGTTCATAAAGTTGCTAATCCAAGTAATGCTAGTACAATTCCAATAATCCAAAATCGAATGGTGATTTTCGCTTCATGCCATCCCGATAGCTCAAAATGATGGTGCAACGGTGTCATTTTAAACAGCCGCTTCCCTTTGGTTAATTTAAAATATAGAACTTGTAGCACTACTGATAACAATTCCGCAATAAATACACCACCAATTATTATGAGTAAAAACTCTTTTTGAAGAACCAAAGCCGCCGTACCTAAGATACCACCCAACGCAAGGGAACCGGTATCTCCCATAAACACCGATGCAGGATGTCCATTAAACCATAAAAAACCAATCCCCGCACCCACCAGGCATCCTAGAAAAATACTAATCTCCCCAGCCCCTCCAATATACGGAATCCCCAAATGATCTGCAATGGTAGAATGGGAAGAAACATAAGCTATTACAGTGAAACTGGCTGCCATAATTGTTGAAAGCCCTATTGCCAATCCATCAAGCCCATCTGTAAGGTTTACCGCATTGGAAGTTCCTGTAATTAGGATGATACCCATTGGAATGAATAACACACCCAAATCATCAATTAACGGAACATCTAAAATAGGAATATAGAATGCTCCATAATCTTTATAGAGATAAAGAAATAAAACAATCACCGTAGAAACAATCAATTGGAATAAAAGTTTCCACCTACCTGGAAGCCCCGCTGAATTTTTTTTGATTAACTTTCTAAAATCATCAATAAACCCGATAAATCCAAACCCTACTGCTGCAACCCATAACAAATGAATATAAGGATTATTCAAATCCGCAAACAACAGTGTAGCAAATACTACACTTATAAGTATGATAATGCCACCCATCACCGGTGTTCCTGATTTGGACATATGACTTTCTGGACCCAAACTTCGGATGGGTTGTCCCAGCTTTTTTGAACGTAAAAAACGAATGAATGAGGGGCTATAAATTAGCGTCAGTAAGATAACTAACGAGGCGGATAGAGCAATTCGCAAAGTGATTGGCAAGGTATATGTCGGATTGCCAATAAGGATTCCATATAATTCATTAATCATAAGAGGTGTTCCGCAAGGGTTTCCAATGCAAGACGGCGGGAGGCTTTTACATAAATAGAATCATCCGGTCGAATAAGCGATGAAAGCTTATTGGAGAGGGCTTCAACAGTAGGAAAATACTGAATACTCGCTTCCCCTCTATGAGAATGCAATATTCCACGATAGATCGCTTCCGCTTCCTTACCCACACAAACGAAAACATCAATAAGATTGGATTCCCCAATTGCCACACCCGTTTCATAATGTAAGGAACTAGATTGCGTCCCTAATTCTAACATATCTCCTACAATCGCGATTTTCCGCTTCGGTCTCGGAAGATAATTGTACCATGTGATACCAGCTCTCATCGACTCCGGATTCGCATTATAGCAATCTAAAATCAACTCGACCTTCCCTTGTCTTCTTTCTAAACGCATCCCAGGAAGTTCAATCGTAGCTAAAGATTGGACCATTATTTCTGGAGGTACTTCCGCCCACACTCCCATTAATACAGCTGCACTTAAATTGAGGAGATTAAACATTCCCGGAAGCGGGAATATTCCACACACTCCCTGAATAGCGATGCGATATCCTCCAACACCCAAATCTTCTAAAATCTCAATGTGGGCATTTCGTAATGAAAAAGGTATCAAACTCTGGGAGGTATACTCCTGAAGATGATTCACATACGGGCACCCTTCCGGATATAAACCAATCCCATCTCCATCTAGATACCGAAATATAGATCCCTTTTCCTGTGCAATTGCTTCCTGGGAAGTAAAAAATTCAATATGTGCGGTTCCAATCGAAGTAATCATAGCACTATCAGGTTGGACCGTTTCCACCATTAGAGGAATATCTCCAGGTTTCCCAGATCCCATCTCAAATATTGCCAAATCCGTCTTATCAGGAATCGATAAAACCGTTTTAGGCAAACCGATAAGATTATTTAAATTTCCATGGGTGGCGTGCACACGGTATTTGGTTGATAAAATCGACTTAAGTAATTCTTTCGTTGTAGTCTTACCCGTAGAACCCGTTATTCCAATTTTGGGAAACGATTTGCTACAGAGGAATCCATTCGCTAACCCATGATACGCGAGTAATGTGTCCCGGACTCCGATAAACAACACATCAGAATACATCCTGGATAACGGTTGTATGGTCTGCCAATACTCCTGTTGAACATAGATAACACGCACCCCTTTTTCTAAAGCCACTTTAATGAAGGTATGACCATCAAAGCGTTCTCCAATAATGGGTAGGAATGCATCAGAAGGTTGAATCGTACGGGTATCTGTCGAAATATGACCCACCCCTGCTTTGGGGGACCCATGTAATACAATTCCGCATGTATAATCTATTAATTGATTATCTGTAAACAAAAAAGCTGTTTTACATTTCAGTGGCATGATCTTTCGGTTTCCATTCCTGTAAATATTTTCTGGCTATTTCTACATCGTCAAAATGGATGGTTTCTTTACCCAGGATTTGATAGGTTTCATGCCCCTTTCCTGCGATGAGAATAATATACCCTGGTCGCGCAAGATTGATCGCTCGAGCAATCGCTTCTTCCCGATTCAAAATTCGTTCATAATTTCGTCGTAATTCTTTAACCCCTTCCTCTACATCATCCAAAATCTGATTTGGATCTTCGGTTCGGGGATTATCGCAAGTCATAATCGTCGAATCACTTAATGATACAACCGCTTTTCCCATTGGAGCACGCTTCGTCCGATCCCGGTCTCCACCACATCCAAATACAGTAATGATTCGTTTGGGTTTAATCTGACGAAGGGATTTTAATACATTGACCAGCGCATCTGGCGTATGTGCGTAGTCCACAAAAACCGAAAATTCCCCCGGCCCCTCTACTCGTTGTAAACGTCCTGGAACCTCGGTTTTAGCTAAACCCAATTGTATGGCAGCAGATGGCAGGTGAAAATTGCGTAAACAGGAAATGGCAGCTAAGGCGTTGGATACATTGTATATCCCCGGTATTTTCAAGGCTACAGGAAATGATATCTTCTCATGATTTACCATGAAACTGGTCTTGGACAGACTCATCTCAATATTCGTTGGATAATAATCCGCTTCATTAGTCATTCCATATGTCTTCATTTCCAGAATTAAAGAACGGGTTTTCTTCCGCGCTGCTTCGAACAAATCCATATCCCGATTCAAAACCGCAAGCTTACCCTTTAATCCTCCTTCCGTTAGTAAATCAAACGCATGGAGCTTTGCTAGAAAATAATCTTTCATGGTTCCATGTAAATCCAAATGATCCTGGGATAAATTTGTAAACGCCATGGAAATAAAAGATAACCCCTCTATCCGCTTCAACGCTAATGCATGGGAAGACACTTCCATCGTAATGACCTGACAACCTGCTTCTACCATCGTATGTAGTAATTCAAATATTTCATCTGCATCGGGTGTCGTCTTCCCTTGTTGTATTTTTTCATCGTTAATGTAATAGCCAATCGTGCCAATGTAACCGACCTTATAACCAGCAAACATCAAAATATTCTGAATCATGCGGCAGGTCGTTGTCTTCCCGTTGGTTCCCGTCACACCGATTAATTTCACCTTCCGTGCTGGGAAATTATAAAATGCGTTGGATATCCGAGCTAGCGCTAACCGCGTATCTTCTACCAACAAAATATGATCCATTAATTGATCCGGAAGCTTCGCAATTTTGTCCTGCTGTGCAATAATCACCCGGCATCCTTTTTTAACAGCATCCGTAACGAAATCATGTCCATCCACCGTCAACCCCTCGATCGCAACAAACAGCGTGGATGCGGAACTCTTACGGGAATCTTGCACAATACTGGAAATTTCTAGATTCTGCGGTTCCCCTTTATACTGAATTCCTGATGCTTTAAGTACTGATACCAGTGATTTAGTCAAGATTGAACCTGCCTTCTTTAGGTGTGAAGTAAGAACCGTTGCCGTATTAGAACTGGTTCCCTCGCATGTGGATGCTATTCCTCTGTTAAAAGCCATCCCTCGGAAGGAATACATGTGCTCATTTTTAATATAATAACGATTTTCTCTATGACCACTTTTTTATCTATTTTGCAAATACGTCTCGATATGGGCTAGTGGACATATCTTAATAATATACATAACATTTTCAAGAAAAAGACAACAAATGAACATGAAAATAAAACCGAATACTCCAAAAATACATGTCCACGGTTTTTTTATCGAAAATGCAAATCAATCGTATCCCTACGATCTAGTCTGCAATCATCACAAACTCTTCTTCCTATAAATCTGTATCAATGAGTAAAAAAAAAATAGGTCTATCTGACGTAGATGGATTACAATGTTAAGTAGGGGATTGAAAAGATCCTTTTGGTTGTGAGCCTATAAAATAGTGGTAATATGATAAATATATAAAAATCACAAAGGAGTAACAGGATGAAAAATCAGGGGAAACGGCTCGTACTTTTAATCAGCCTAATTTTTCTTTGTCTGGGTTCCACATCCCTATTCGCTAATTCCAAGTATATCGTCGTTGTATATGATGCATCGGCAAGCATGCTGGATCGCTTTGTTGATAATGGACATCTGCTTCTCAATACAAATAAAGATGAGGTTGGGAAACAATCCCTAACACTTCTAATTGATGGTTTAGAAGGGATACAAGATGCATTGCGGAAATCACACGAAGAATTGTATTCAAATTTAGTTTTATTCGGACATCGTCAAACCCGGCATTGTTCTGACAATTTTGAATGGGTCTATCCGGAAAAACAAACCGACCTAAATCAAATAAAAACAAAAATAATGGAAGTCCAACCCCATGGTAGTACCCCGCTTTATTATGTACTGCAATCCTTACATGAGCATCTCTCCCAGGTCCACGGGAATTTTGACAAAAAAGCGATTATCATTACCGATGGTTTGGATCAATGTGGCGGAGGTAATATTATCCAATTCTTCAATTCTATTAGTCAGGACATTTCCTATCAAATCGATTGGTATATGATAAACCCACCTCAGAGTCAATCCCTAAAAGAATTGGAGCATGTTACAAACCTTACTAATGGACACCTTGTTAAAATCAACGATCTTAACTTGTTTAAAACACAGATAAGTAATCAAATTCGTGGTTTGGCTTTGGAACAACAGGAAACACTTCAGGTCATCGAAAGTCAGCAGCCAGGGGACGATTTCATTACCAATATGGTGGAGATCCAAAATTTAGTAGGCGAATCCACTCAAGAAATGCAGTTTTTCAAACAAATGTTATCGGTACTTCGTACGCCTAAACCCTTTGTTAATCCTGATGTTATGAATGTCCGCTTATTATCCGCTTACAATTTATTGAAAGGAAAGATATTATGGAGTAATGGTGCAGGAAATTCGTTTTATGCTTCGGTACAAGAAATTCAGTTAAGTCCGTATTCTCCTGCTTATTATTTGCTTAATGAACAGCGCTATTATCGTCCCTGGTATGTGGATACCCAGCTTCAATTAGAGTCTGACTTCTCTAACCAATTTCTCGTACCTGGTTTTTATCATCCTACTGCCATTATTCTAGGGCAGACTGTTTATAATTCCGCATCCAACCGGAAGCATGGAGGATCCGTTGTCTTGAGTGGCGGGCGATATATAAAAACCGCTGATTTTCTCCCTACGGTGGAAATTCGTAAAGAAAACGATGATCAGCTACGGTTTCAGTTGGAACTCCCCCAACAAATTGATCTAAATCGAACTCAAATGGCAGCACAGGCAATCCCTATAACAGTGAAATTACCAGATCATTTAGATGTGATGAAAGGCAAAGTATGCTTCCGTCTTGATCACATCGCCACTCGACTTAATAGCTATGTCGTGCTTACAGAAAATGAGCTCAAAGCGGATATTACGTTTTCAGATTCGGAACCAATTCAACATGACGGAGTGGTTGAATATCAAGCTTATTTAGAATTCGAAAACATGAGTTTAGTGGAAGGGGCTTCCGATTATCGAATCAGCTCGGGGTATCTATTTTACCGAAAAGACGGGTGGACGAAAACGGCTCTTTTTTATAATCCCGAACAAACCATTGTTCAAATCGATCAACAATTAAATTTTGAAGAAGCCCAACGGATTACCTTAAACAAGGTGGATATCCAATTCAAACAAATACAATCCTCCGTACAATCAGAGTTTTCAGCGTTGGTTTTAAAAACAAATGAGCAACGGATACAGGCTGGAGATGAGGATCAACAATTAGTTGTGAGTATAGATATTACAGTACCGCAAGCTCAAAAAGAATATTTTAGACACAATTTCAAACCTGAATTATTTGTATTTGAGAATCGGATTGTTCAATATATCTCCATGCTTTCTTTTTCAGGACAACCCGAACAATTTACCGAACACCTAGTATATATGGAAGAACTATCCACGGAAGCAGAAGCACTATTTCGGTACCAATTACCCATCGACTACCTACCAAGTAATACCCAGTTGGATTTCTCATTTGCAATTGGGGCTTCTGAAGAGGGACACCGATACCTCATAAAAAAATGAGAAATCCAACAGAT
>CAYPZJ010000196.1:0-9234 GCA_964414635.1 uncultured Spirochaetia bacterium | reverse complement strand
TGTCAAGGGGACTTGCTATGAGGATGTATCTCAAAGTGATGTAAATGCCTGTATTCCAAATAAGTGATTTATTTTGCGTGTTGCGCGCGATAAAGCCCACGACACCCCTTTCATTACTAGGATAAACCATGTTATGCATGTATTACAAAATTGACTGTTTTCCCTATTGCCCTGTTATGCTAGGTGTTTCAGATAAGGTATGAATGTTGATGAAACACTTCTCACGAGCAAAACCATGAAAGACTGGCTTAGCTTATTGAGTACGAAAGGATATGGTTACACCATTCGCCATAAAAAAAGGCGAGAAGTTGCACTCACTTACCAAAATGATGAGAAAAATTGGTTGATGAGACTTCCGTGGGTCTTTCCCGATTTAGTTGAGGGGGAGCTGTTTTCGGATTATATCCAACGGTTTGGGGATACAACCCCTGAACACATTTGGATCTGTTTGATACAAGCAGGATATGCTACCTTGGGTCGAGTGGAGCGGCTTTCATTGGTTGATTATAAACGAATCTCTTATTATATGGTACGTAAAAAACAAGGGAAAAGCCAACTGACGTATCTAAACAAAAAGGGAAAATCTCGAGCAGGAGCACGGATTCGATTACGAAATACGCAAAAATTTTTTGATGAGTTGCACACCGTCATACAAGATTGGGCAACCTGTACCACACCGCAGTGTATCTTTTTAAGTTCTACGCCTCGCTTGTGGGGAGCGTTACATCAGCGTCACCCTACCCTACCACTTTTTCAGAGCGATATGACAATCCATAAAATTCCACTTACAATTCATCGCCCTCGTCTGTCAGAAATCAAACGGGTTCTATATCATATTCGTACAGGAACGGTTAGAGAGGGTTCTGACCCTCTCCTTGCCGCATTATTTCAGAAATGGATGGATGATTCAGCGCTTCATAATTGCTAACGGACGCTTGAACTAAATGCAAACAAGCTCGTTTTTTGATAAACGCTGCTACAGCGCTACGCTTTTCCCAAAGATATGTTTTACCTCCATTGGAAATTCATCCATGATTGCTGGATGAATCTCATACTGATGAAACAAGTACAAAGTCATTGCGAACAACGTGAAGCAATCTCTGTATAAAAAAGATTACTTCGGCGCTTCGCTTCTCGCAAAGACCCTTTCTCCCTCTGAGGTTGTCTTAAATATTTTTACATTACTTTGAGATTCATCCATGATTGCTTATCAGATTGACTATTTTGAAAAAACGACTATCTTTAATGTATAGATTTCAAGGGAATCGAGGTCCTAACTATGTTTGAAGGTTCATTTCCCACAATTACTTATGCATTTACCACCTGGCAGATCATTCTGCTTCTAGTAGTGATCCTACTTATTTTTGGTGCTCGAAAGATTCCAGAAATTGCAAAATCAGTTGGATCGGGTCTGAAAGAATTTAAAAAAGCTACGAGTGATTTAAATGATGCAGTGATCGATGACAACGATAAAAACACGCCCTATACTTCACAACCTAACCGAAGCACGGCTGCTACGGATAATATGCCCCCATCCCCCAATCAAACCGCATCGCTGGAAGAAATTGAACAGGTTATTCGTGCACGTAATGATTTGACTGACCAACAAAAAGAAGAAATGCTGGAAAAATTCCGCAAAACGAAACTTCCCAATTAAGCAACGGACGAAGAACCTCACTTTATGGGATGGATATCAAAATTTAAGCGGCGAAAACAAGCAAAAGATCCGAATAATCTGACGTTTATCGAACACCTCGAAGAATTACGATGGCGAATAATAAAAATCCTGGCAGCTGTATTGGTAGGAGCGATTGTATGCTTTTTCTTTCGGGAGTTCTTACGTGATCTGCTATTTCAACCGTTGCTGACAAACTTCCCTGATTTTAAATTGCGCCCAGAAAGCCCTCAAGCCCCATTTATTCTCGCGATGAAGCTATCACTAATTGGAGGCATTATCCTGGGTTTCCCGATAATAATATACCAGATTGCCGCTTTTACTTTTCCGGGTTTATATCCCCATGAAAAACGTGCTTTTTGGATTGCGTTTCCTTTCATTCTACTTTTGTTTAGTATTGGGATTTATTTCGCGTATATGGTCATCATCCCCATCGCGTTACGTTTTTTTATTGATTTTGGAACGGGATTTTTACCAGCACAATTTGAAATGAGCTCCCTGCTCAACGCCTACGCTGATTTCCTCTTGATTTTAGTCTTAATGATTGGTTTATCGTTTCAGTTTCCTATCCTAGTATTGGTTTTGATTCGAGCGGGAATCACCGATGATATTGCATTGGCGAAACTCCGTCCTTATGTGCTGATCGGTATCATGACGCTTGCATTGTTTATTACACCGGAAATCCTCTCTATGATTTTGTTTACGATCCCGATGTATGGTTTGTTTGAGTTCAGTTTGCTAATAGGTAGATTCATGCGAAAGCGGATGGAAAAACAGGAAGCCATCGAAAAAGGTGTGAAATCAGGTGTGAAATGAAGGATTAATGGTGGAACACCTTAGGATACATCTAACACAAGGATGGTGCGATCATCATTGGGTGACGCATTACCGTAAAAGGTTTTCACTTCCTCCATCAACAAATTGCAGAAGTCTTGCACATCCATCGAGCGGTTTTGAAGAATAAATTCATTCAATCGTTCTTCTTCAAAAAAGTCTCCTTGATCGTTTCGGGCTTCCACAATACCATCGGTGTAGATGTAAATACGATCACCACTCTGATAATCCTGATAATTGCAATCGTATTCTGCTTCCACAATAGAACCGATGAAAAATCCCAATGAATCCAGTTCTTTCATCTCATTGGAACCCGATCGTAAGAGCAGCGCCTTATGGTGTCCAGCATTGGTATATTGAAACCGTTTATTTTTAACGTCGACAATAATGAAGAAAGCAGTAAGGTAAAAACCCACATCAGCAAGCGATTTGGTAAGATTTTTATTCACCGCTTCACAAACGAGTTTTGTATCCACGTATCGAGCGGATTCATTAGAAAAGCTAACCTTTGCCATAGCGGTGATTAAAGCAGAAGGTAAACCATGTCCCGACACATCCGCTACAACAATGCCATAATGATCGTCATTAATCTTAAAAATATCAAAATAGTCTCCGCTCACCTTTGCCATGGGCTTTAGTGCAGCACCGACTTGTATTTCCGGGATGATATTATATTCGGGTTGTTGTGGAGTAGTAGCAATCTGCACATTTTGCGCCACACGAAGCTCTCGCTCTGTTTGTTTTGCCTGAGCGTTTAATTCTTCATTAATAGCGTTTAATTCTTTTGTCCGTTCTTCTACCATCTCTTCCAAATGAACATTATAGATTTTCAAATCAGAATGGGCTTGCTGTAGATTATCCGCCATATTGTTAAAAGCGGCAGCTAATTCTGAAATTTCATCTTTGGTTTTTACATGTATATGTTCAAATCGTTCTTCATTTTTCACCTTTTCTGTTAAGGTATTAATTCCATGGAGTAGTTTACGGATGGGATCGATGATACTCCGGTTAATAAAGAAACTGGCAATCAAGATGAGAACCAAACTGATGATAGTCATCACTGTTAAATATATCTGAAGGTTCCGCGTTTCCTGTGGCATATCGGCTAAGATGAGTGCTTCTAAAACAGCATAGGGTTTTTGCATCTGGTTTTGTGATTGTTCCGAGGCAGATGTTGGCTGTAAAGCACCCACTTCAAAGTCATAAAGTGGATGGGCATAATAATGATAAGTATTCGATAGATGGTTATAAAACGTGGTGGAGAAAAAATCCAGATAATTTAGATTTTCAGAAGCAGCTGTATCAAAAAGGCGTAGAACCTGGTCGTAGTTCTGAACCAAAAATTTCCCGCTCATGCTGTTTCCATACCCATCGTATAAGGTAGTCATTTTTCGTTGGATCTTCACTGAATTGGGATCTTCCACCTTTTCTAATATCGAATAATCCTGCATTACCGATTCTTTCAATAACGAGAATGTCTCGGAACTTATCATACGACCTGCTACAAATACATAGGTGTTCCCCACAACCGGCAAGTAATGCCCTACCAACACAACCAAACCATCTTTGGTTAGAAGAATTTTAGAAGATTTATTGGGTTGAAGGAAGCAGTTGTTTAGAAATTCCAGAAATTCGTGATCATCCTGAAGGTATAACGCACTTTCAGAACGAAGGTATTCTTCAAAATAATAATTTCGTGTACTACCATCTTTTAGTAGTTCTTTACGGTTGACTATATCATTAGATGCACGATGCAGTTGAGTTCGCCCGGATTGTTTATCCATTTGCACAATCGGAAGTGCTCGAAAAATCTTTAAGTAATCGAGATTATAATTCTGAACAATCTCTGCAGATAATCCAATCGAGAGCTGCCGTGACTGTACATCCATTATTGATTTATCAACAATATATACGGATAATCCATCCACAAGCTGGGATGTACTTATATCATCTGACAACCTTCCCATGTTTTTCATCTCTTTCACCACATCCGTCAGAATATCAGTTCGCACACTTAGGGTTTGTTCAATCTCCTCAAAAGTCCGCAAACTCACCTCTACTGGATACCGATAGATATAAAATTGCAGAATATCTTTAAGTTCGTTTTCAGGGGGAATGGTTAATCCAGGGAATTTCATCTCCAAAAAATGAGAGACCGTAAAAGATGATTCATTCAAATTCTGAATAATGTGCTTGTTTTTAGCAATATCATCAATAATACTTTGTGCGTTGATCTGAAGTTCCGATTTTTCATTCTCAATAAGCGATTGGATATAGGTGATACCCGATGCTAAATTCCGCTGCGTTTCTCGCTTTGCAGAATTTTGAAGGATATTTGTGATGGTCAGGCTTAGAACAAGCAGTGGAATGATAATTACTAGCAGAAAGGTAAATAAAATCTTGTATAATACCCGGACACGAAAAGCCGTAAGCGTTGATTTCAAATTGCTCATAATGAATTCCCTAAGTTAACTTCAAATCCTCGTATCAAAGTAATGCAGGTACCCAGAAAAATCAAACAGGAAAAGTTTTTATGCCCGTTGACGTAAGCATATTGCTATATTATTCTAATGTGTGAGGACAGCAAACAGGGACTAATACTAACTCTTCAATCCCGTGTGATGTATTGCATACGTGCCTCCACTATCTAAGCAGGAATCTCAAAAGAAGGATCAGGTTATGACTGAAATTCGTAATATGCTCAAAACCATGCGTAGATTAGACTTACAAATTACCGAATTCATCGATACAAACGATTATTCTTTCGTTGACCCCTTGAGCGAGTTTCAGGAGAACCTTCAAGAAATCATGGAAATTATTAAGTCGGATATGAAATCCATTCGAATGGAAGAAGCAGAGGGAGAAGATGAGGAATAACTCCGCAACATTGCATGATTATTGTGGAGTCTTTGGCATATCAAGTACCAACCACAACGTTCTTCGATTAGCATACCTGGGATTATACGCACTACAACATCGAGGACAGGAAAGCGCAGGCATCGCATACTATTCCAAACCCGATGATATAAAAGTCCATAAAAATATGGGATTGGTATCGGAAGTTTTTTCTGAGGAAATCGTACAGGATATGGGTGGCAGCCTGATGGCAATTGGGCATGTCCGATATTCCACTGCAGGTCAAAGTTCCATCGAAAACGCCCAACCCATGCTCGTTCGATATCGAAAAGGACCATTGGCAATCGCACACAATGGAAATATCACCAATGCGAAAGCCTTGCGTGATGAATTGGAAGCACAGGGTACGATTTTCCAAACCCAAAGTGATACCGAAGTGATTATCCATCTCATTTCTCGAAGTAAAAAACAAACCATCGAAGATATGATTGCCGATGCGGTCTCCCGTATCCAAGGTGCTTATTGCCTTCTAATCATGACGGAAAACAAAATTTTCGCATTACGAGATCCACATGGGTACCGTCCCCTTTGTTTGGGTAAAATCGAGCAGGATCTTTGCATTGCATCGGAAGATTGCGCTTTCAATCATGTTGGAGGGGAATACATTCGGGATCTGCATCCAGGAGAACTGGTGATCCTCGAAAAGAATGAAATCCAATCACGGATGCTTCAAAAACCAAACCAAATTAAGCAATGTATTTTTGAACTCATTTATCTGGCACGTCCAGATAGCCGTGTATTCAATGAAAATGTATATCTCGTCCGGCGGGAAATGGGCAAAATCCTCGCTTGTGAAAATCCTGTGGATGCGGATTTGGTAGTTCCCGTTCCGGATTCGGGTATCCCCGCTGCACTGGGTTATTCGCAAGCCGCTGGTATCCCCTATGAACGGGCGCTGTTACGAAATCATTATGTTGGGCGAACCTTTATCGAGCCGGGTGCTTTTATCCGATTAAGCAAAATCCGAATCAAATTGAATCCAATCAAACAAATTATTGAGGGAAAACGCTTAGTGGTTGTGGATGACTCAATCGTACGTGGTTCCACATCGAAGGAAATTGTCCAGATGCTTCGTCAAAACGGGGCTCGGGAGATACACTTTCGTATTAGTTCCCCACCCATCCATTTCCCTTGCTATTATGGAATTGACACTCCAACAAAAAAAGAACTCATTGCTAATGCAAAATCCATCCCCGAACTCACTTCCTACTTAGAAGTGGATAGCCTCGCCTATCTTAGCTTGGAAGGATTGCTTCAATCCCCTACCAATACGAAACCAGATTGTTTCTGCACTGCGTGTTTTACCGGTGCTTATCAAAACGACGTCATCCTTGCAGAATCCTAACAAACTTCTTTTTTTCTTGACAAGCCATGGTTTATATATTATAACTGTAGTGAAAGCAAGAAGGACAACCTTCTTAATTGTGGACTAACGTTATCACAACATCTTTGGGAGATGACTAAAAAAGCCGCATGGAACTCCATGCGGCTTTTTTAGTGAGGAAAGCAAACAAAATTACTGATAATCGAAATACCCACCCAGACTATAGGGTCCAACACAATTTCCACCAAATGTGTTATTCAAACCACGAACCCTCCAATAATACCGTGTTCCTGGTGTGAGTGAGAATCCTGCTGCCGACGCATTAATGGAATGCGTTCCAATATTACTTTTTACTTGCGCGTTTGAGAAATCAGGAGAGGTGGACAAAGTCAATTCATAGATGGAAGCCGAAACCAATGGGCTCCATTCAAACTGAACCATACCGCTAACCTGCGCTCCATTCAACGGTGACGCAAGCGAAGGTGCATTGATTTCTGTTACCGTAAATTCATAAATTGGACCAGCTTCCCCAACACAAGTCGTATCTGCAGGATAAAGACGCCAATAATATACCACATTGTTTGCTAATGGTTGCTGAGCGGGGATCGGATACGCTACGTTAATCTCATGTTCTGTATACATAATAGCACTGGCATCGAAATCTGAAGTCAACGCGAGCTCGATAGAATAAGAGGACGCATCTGCTGTGCTATTCCAAAGCAATGTAGGTGTGGTAGAACAAACCTGACCGTGATCCAATGGGGCTTGGGGTGTTGCCGTTAGAAAATCAGGGGCATCCAGTGTAAAGGAACGTATCGCAGATGTTTGCTCCTGTATGCAACCTCCACCCATATCTACACGTGCTGTAATCTTCCAGTAATATGTTTGATCATCCTGTAAAGCAGGAGTTGGAACAAATACATTGGCATCCAGTGTATACGTACCATACAAAGTACTAAAGGTAGGTTCGGTCGCTACATCCAACTCATAACTTACATACGCATCTTCTACCACAAGCTCTTCCCATTCCAAGGTTTGAAAAATATTACATGAATCATAATTATTGGGAGGATTAGTGAGAGTCGGTTCCTGAAGATCTTGAATAGCAAAATACTGCTCGGTACTCCAATCTCCTGCATCACACGTTTCTGAATACCCTTGAATTCGCCAATAATATTTTCCATTGGGGAAGGCTGCTGGGAAGGTATATGTGTCGACTCCCGCATTCAAATCCTGATCAACAACAGGCGTATCATATCCACCAGACGCCGTTCGAACCTGGATACGATAACCAGCCACATTAGTCAATCCTGTCCAGGAAAACTCAGGAGTGGTATCGTTAAGCGTGTTACAATCTTCTGGAGTCAATGGTGTTACCTCATCTACCCTTCCTTCTACGGAAACATGATATAGATCGGTAAATGGTCCGTAGCATTCCAATTCACCTTCTTCGGATTCACGGTAAGCACGTACCTTCCAGTAGTAATCCCCATCTGGCATTATGCTTAAGGATGGGTTATATGTTTGTTCAGTAAGATTCTCCACGATATCAGGAGTTAGAAAATTTTCGTGTTTATCAATAACCAATTCGTAATGGGTTGCGTATTGAACAGCATCCCACCCAAATTCAGGTGCACAGGTTATTGCATCCTGTAATGGACTTAGCACAACGGGCGCATCATCAATCGTAACCAAATGATACCAGCAATATCGCCATACCCCTACATTACCTTCCGCATCCACGGGACGTACACGGAAGTAATACCAGCCTGGTTCAAGGTCACCAGCCTGATTCGAACTCCAGGAAACCGAGGTTATTTGTTCATCCGCTATTGGAGACGAAAAATCAGCATTATTATCCAATTGGATATCATAAGCAACCGCATCTCCATCCTCTGGTGGCGTCCACCACAATATACAGGTTCCACATATACGTTTGCCACACCATTCCCAATCTCCACCTACTCCACCCATGGAGTTAATCGTCCAAGGATAAGGAATATCCGTTCCAACAAGACATTTGCCCGTATCAGCAATTACTTTCCAACAATAGCTCCCGTTATATAGGGAATCGATTAACCGAAATTCAACGTTACCCCGACTGTTTTTCTTTACTTTTTCATAAGGAATCTCTTTCAGATAAACAATATGTTTAAAATCACAATCATCAGATATAATCAAGGTATATTGCTTTGTACCAATCACCTCTGTCCATTCAAAAACGGGTGAAGCCGTGTTTAATACATCATTTCCTACTGGGTGAATACGAACGGGTTGGGGAATGTCTTCTACATTCAACTCGTTTGTAGCGCTCCAAGCTGTAACCACATCATCTGTTTTATTACCTCGTACCCGCCAATAATAAGTTCCATCTTCGAGTGGCTCGCGAGGCGTATACTCAAGTTTTTCTGATTTCGGTGATTCATGACGAATAGACTGAAACAACGCATCCTCTGCAAGCTGGAAATGGTAGCTTTCTACTCCC
>CAYPZJ010000195.1:0-9277 GCA_964414635.1 uncultured Spirochaetia bacterium | reverse complement strand
AACCGATGGAATGGAATTTCACAAATTCATCTGGTAAGGTTCTTCCAATACTCTATTATTAACAACTTGATATCCTTCGCATTTTAAATGGTCAAGGAATTCACACGACTCGAACTCGAAAACACACTAATTTCTATCACTAATATAACTCAACCCCATCTGTAATCACCGCTTCGATTTGTTCAAACGGTTTGTCTAATGCGTGATCTCCAGCGCCAGGTTCCTCGATCTCATCTTCTTCAATTGATTCGTTCGACTCATCCGTATCATCACGCGGTTTTGGTTTTGGGAATTGCTCACCATGAAGAACAACCAATTCAAAAATCCGTTGGCGGTGAATAAAAAAGTACTTGTCCATTATAATATTTATCCCATTGGATGAACTAATTCCCATAATATGAAGATGGACAGCTCGAATTCCCTGCTTGGTTATCTCAACCATTTCCGCTTGATATTCCAGCTCATCACTCGTATGACGGGCTTTAAATCGGTTAATGAGATCCTTTACCCGACTTACAACCAACTCACCTTCTCGAATTCGATCAATATACCGTACCGTAATTAATATATGAAGTGGTTCATGATACAGATGGCCAATAATATCGGTATCAGCGGATTGAAAACTCCAGAATTCTGGGGCTATCATACGAATTCCTAAATAACTCCGGGCAGTCATTTCTGAATCCGTATCCACTGAAAGTGAATAAAAAACTCCCAAAACATCATTTTCTAAGCGCGTTTCTAAATCTTCATTAAAATCAGTTGGACGTCGTAATCCAATCTTGAGATAATACAAGGTATCGCCACTCGCGTTGGTCAATAACGCTCTATATAAATATGTATAATTGCGAAATTGATGCTTGGCTAGATAACCTTCACTACCAAACGCTTTCTTGCAATACCAAAGATGTTCCTCATATTCGGATTGGTAACTGAGTAGTTCTTCAAACAACCTAGAAAGCGATGTATTCGGTTGTTCATTGGGGCGTGTATATAAAACCCCAGTAATTCTTCCATCACTACTTTTAAACCGAACCAACGCTTCTGGAGATATATCAGATAAGTAAATCCAATCAGAAGGAATTATCATTCGAACACCAGGGGATTCGTGTACAAATCCTTCTGTAAGGATATAATCCGCGGGGTTAAATCCTGTCTCAAGGGTGTATGAATACACCAGAACAGGAATAATAAAAAGGAATACTAATATACCGTTTGATTTAACGAAGCGACTCATGAACCAAATCCTTTATAATGGCTTCGGTAGTAACCTGCTCTGCATGGGCTGCAAAATTAAGTATGAGTCGGTGATTCAACACGGGATACGCCACTGCTTTAATATCCATAAGGTTTACGGCTGGTCGACCATTCAATGCTGCATGTGCTTTGGCTGCAATTACCAAATTCTGACTTGCTCGAGGTCCAGCACCATACTGAACATAGGTTTTTACACGATCGGATGTGGTTTGCTCAGGTCGACTTTGTTTTGCGAGCTGAACCACCCGTTGGATCATGCTTTCACTAATTGGGACGATTTCTACAAATTGCTGATACAATCGTAGTTCCCTCGTTGTTAACACTCGTTTAACCGGAACAGCATCAAAATAGGATTTCCGTTTGGAGATTTCGATTTCTTCGGCTTCTTCAGGATATGTCATTTCAATATTGAATAAAAAACGATCCAATTGAGCTTCAGGAAGCCGATAGGTCCCCTCCTGCTCAATAGGGTTTTGTGTTGCAAAAACGAAAAACGGATATGCTAGGGGATACCGTTTCCCAAACGCAGTTACCGCCTTTTCTTGCATGGCTTCAAGTAAGGCTGATTGGGTTTTTGGAGGGGTTCGATTGATCTCATCGGCAAGGATAATATTCCCGAATAGTGGTCCTTTACGAAAGTGAAATCCATCGGTGGACGTTATATCTCCATCTTTATCCGGATCTTGCGCTGGTTGGATACCAGAAGTAAATAGCTCGGTTCCAATAATGTCAGCTGGCATTAAATCAGGAGTAAATTGGATTCGTTTAAACACCACATCGAAAATCTGAGCCAACGTCGAGATAATAAGAGTTTTTGCCAATCCTGGAACACCATGTAAAATACAATGCCCTTCACAAAGCAATGCAATTGTCAAAAGTTCAATTATTTTATGTTGCCCAATAATTGTTTTCCCCATTTCTTTCTGAATGGCAGCATATTTCTTTGGAATTTCATCAACCAATTGCTCTATCTGGGTATCTTCCAGGGTGGATAATGAATCCTCACGGTGGGATTGTTGCTTCATAAAGGTCTTAACATTGGGTTTGGTAAACTTTGTTGTACGGAATCCATTTCCGTTTCTTGGATCCAACAAACACGATTAATGGTTAGCCTGCTTGTACCTTGTATTTAAAAACAACACTACCGGGATATTAAACAAGCGAGCCTCGATTGTTGGTTTTAATCAACAATCAAATATTGGAGTGTGTCGTTGTAATTACGTGATGCGAAACGCTAAAAACCACCTTTAGAGTGCCAGCCCAAACATTGGTTTGCATATTAGGGTGTATGGATTCAACTATAAATACTTTGGAACCCATAAAAGTTACTGCTTACTTCACAACACGATATCCCCGGATAACCATTGACAAGTGAATACATACGGATCAGGTTTTATTTCTTTTTCTTATGGCGATTGAGTCTTCTTTTTTTCTTGCGTTTGTGCGTCGCCATTTTCATGCGTAATCGCTTTCTTCCTGATGGCATAGCTTACTCCTCTTTTGCTCTACTTTTCAAGGTTGCTGCGACTTCCTCAATTTTATACGCTTGGATTTCATCGCCAACCTGAACACTATCAAAATTTTCAAACGTGATTCCACATTCAAAACTTTCTTTAACTTCATTTACATCATCCTTAAAACGTTTTAAGGATGCGATCTTTCCATCATATATTTCAACACCATCTCGGAGCACTCGGACCATATTGTTTCGATGTACTGTTCCACTGGTAACAAAACACCCCGAAATAGTACCAAATTTCGATGTTTTAAAGGTATCTCGAATCTCTAATGTACCGACAATCACTTCAAATGAATCCGGTGTGAGCATACCTTCCAATGCTTTATGGACATCATCAATTGCGTTATAGATGATTTTATACTTCCGAATATCCACATTGCTTTTGTCCGCCAACGCTAATGCTTTATTATTTGGGTGAACATGGAATCCAATAATAATAGCGCTGGATGTCGCAGCCAAATTTACATCGCTTTCATTGATTGCTCCGACTGCTTGATGGATAATTTTCACACGGACCTCATCATTGGATAATTTAGTAAGGGAATCACCCAATGCTTCAGCACTTCCTAATACATCGGCTTTAATAATAAGCTTCAGATCCTTAATTTCACCTTCTTTAATACGGTCAAATAACGTATCGAGTGTTACCTTATCACCGCTTCCCAGTGCTTCCTCATGCCGTTTTAATTCCTGACGTTTGTTACTATATTGCTTCGCCATCTTTTCAGAATTAACTACCTGGAAGGGATCCCCCAAATCGGGAACCCCAGATAACCCCAATACTTCAACCGGTGAAGATGGACCGGCTTGTTCAATGGTTTTTCCCCAACAGTCAATCATGGCTCGAACCCGCCCACTGTATATTCCACATACAAACGGATCCCCCACTTTGAGAGTTCCATTTTGGATAAGAACCGTGGCAACAGGACCGCGCCCAATATCAATCCGGGATTCAATAACAGTTCCACTTGCAGTACGGTTAATATTTGCTCGCAATTCCATTATCTCTGCTTGGAGTAAGATTCCTTCTAAGAGTTTATCCAAGTTGGTTTTCTTAAGTGCAGAGATTTCAAACACCATTACATCCCCACCCCATTCTTCAGGAATGAGTTCATGCTCTGTCATTTGTTGTTTGACCCGTTCAGGATTTGCTTCTGCTTTGTCACATTTATTTATAGCTACGATTATGGGAACTTCAGCTGCTTTTGCATGATTTAACGCTTCTACTGTCTGAGGCATAACCCCGTCATCTGCAGCTACGACTAAAATCACAATATCCGTAATCTGTGCACCACGCGCTCGCATTGCAGTAAATGCTTCGTGTCCCGGTGTATCTAGAAACGTAATCCGCTTCTTTTCTAATTGAACTTCATAGGCTCCAATATGTTGGGTAATTCCACCTGCTTCGGTATCGATCACATTAGCTTCTCGGATAGCATCCAACAATTGTGTTTTTCCATGATCCACATGCCCCAAAATGGTAACAACAGGATGGCGTTCGTTTAAATCTTCCGGTGCGTCTTCTTTTTCTTCAATAATCGTTTCATCATATAGCGAGATAATATTCACTTTGGTACCATACTCCTCTGCAACCAATTCCGCCGTTTCTGCATCGATTACCTGGTTTATAGTAACCATCATTCCCATACTCATGAGTTTGGCGATGAGATCACTAGCTTTAATATTCATTTTTTTTGCGAGATCTGATATGGTAATATTATCCATTATTTCAATACTTTTAGCCACCTGTGGTTGAGCTTTTTGTTTTGGTTTGGTCTTCTTCTGTTCATATTGGAAGTTGCTTTCTTTTTCCGAGCGTTCTTTTCGCTGATTACGATAATCCTTTTTCTTCGAAGTAGTTCGTCCGCCTCTACTCTTTTCTGCCGTTCTGTCTGGTTCTGGAATAGGGGGTTGGGTAGTTGATTTATAAACTTTGATCTTACCACTACCGCTTTTATTCCGATCCCCGCCCCCAGCATCTGTTTTTTTCCCATCTTCCCGTCGCCCACCACGGGTTTTGTCACCTGGTTTACGCGCTTCATTTCTTTTTGCCCGTTCTCGTTTCTGTTTATTATCCTGATCCTGACGAATTTTTGTAAATGGATTGGATAGTGGAGTACTTACCTTGTCTCCAGTTTTTTTATCACTACTCACTGCAGATCGAGGAGATTTGGGTTTATCTTTCTTTTCTGCAGCATCATCACGGGGAGCAGCCACGCGAATTTTTTCTTTTAGTTTGGTTTCTTCTTGTGTTTTTTCTGCTGGTGCTGTAGGTTCGGTTTCTTCTTTTTTCCCTTTTTGGGAAGGCTTTGCTTCGGAAGGTTTTTCTTTTGCAGGTTTTGCAGCGGCTTCTGGTTCATCTATTTTGATAGCTGCTTCTTCCGGGGCTTGAACAACCGTATCCTGAACTTGTTGTTCGACCACCTCTTCTGGTTGATCTGCCACACTGGGTACTTCTTTTTGTTCCGGTTTTGTTTCGGGTTCAATTTTCGTAGGTGATTTTTCCACGGTACCTGTTTTAGCTCGGACTTTAACCCGCCTCGGTTTAACCACCACCTTTTCCTTCGGTTTTGTGGACGGTTTTTCAGTTACAGCATCTTTTTCAAGCGATCGGGTTGCTTTTATCTTAACAACTTTCGACTCCACCTTTTCACCTGCACTTTCATCCACTTTCCCTGTTTCCTGTTTAGATGAGGAAACAGGAGTTTTCGTACTTTTTGCGACAATAAGTAAGTCGGAATTGGAGTCGGGTTTACTTTCGGCAGGTTCTTCTTTTACAGCATCGGGACTCTTTTTTTTCGAATCCTGTTTTTTTCGGGTGGTCTTCTTGGTTGTTTTTTTCTGTTTTTTATCACTTCGGGATTCTTCGTAACGAGTTACATCATCGGGTGTTAGGACACTCATATAGTCCTTAACCTCGATTTTTAAGCCCTCCAATTCTTTGATTAATTCCTGAGGAGCCAGTTGATGTTTTTTTGCTAATTCGTATACTTTCATACCGTTCTTTACCTATCGCTGCTAAATACCTAGCCATCAAAAAATGAACGCATTTATTCCACTGTATTGCCATTTGATTAGCAGGTGTTACTACGTTCATTCTATTTCAAATTCGAGTTCCACCCCGCAATTGGGGCAGACCCGCATGGTTTCGTTGATAACATGATCGCAAACTGGACAGTGTAATTCTTCCTCATACACTTCTTCATAAACCTCTCCATCTTCTCCATCTGGTTGTTCCGGATCATCCAGTTCTTCTTCAACTTCTTTTTCTTCTGAGCCACTTTCTTCCCTAAATAAACTTTCTGCTGTTAATACAGTACGTTCTTCTTTTTCGGGGGTACCATCCTCTTCTTCGTCTTCGTCCTCTGACCCTTCATCCTCATCCATAGTTTCTTCATCAACTACTTCAACCATGCTTTCTAGCGTACCCTGGAGTAGATCCACCATATCTAGATCAATCCCTGGGATGGATTTCATTTCTTCCACGTCCATTTCAATAAGCTGTTCAATGGTATGAATACCTGCCGCCCTAAGAATTTCAAGTAAGGCTTCATCCAGCTCTAACATATCAATATCGTGGGATTCGGTCTCCCCAAATACCAAACTTGCATCTTTCAATGCCACATCTACATAATTTTCTAATTCTTCATCCGTATTGGATTTGACATCAATTTCCCAATGCACTAATTTAGAACCCAATCGCACATTCCACCCGTCTTTGCCAATTGCTAGCGAAAGTTGGTCTTCCGCCACTACAGCGATTGCTCGTTTTTCCTCATCATCTACAATAAGTATCCGTTCGATGGTTGCTGGTGTTAGAGAATTTGCAATGTAATCCCGTATATCATCGCTATAACGTACAATATCAATCTTTTCTCCCTCTAACTCACGAATGATATTCTGAATACGTACTCCTTTTAAGCCAACACAAGCTCCAACAGGATCCACAACTTTGGAATCTACCGAAATTTTAGTACGATATCCCGCTTTTCTTGCTACGGATTTAATCTCGACCGATCCATCTGCGATCTCAGGTACTTCCTGTTCAAAAATCCGTTGAACAAACAAGGGATGCGCACGAGAAAGGACGACTGGGGAACCCTTACTGGGATCGTTATTTACCTCCAGAACCAATGCTTTAATCCGTTCGCCGCCCCCATAAGACTCACGGGGCGATTGCTCTGAACGGGGTAAAATGGCTTCACATTTCCCCAAATCCACATAGATTGCCTTCTGTTTTTCCCGCTGATACGTTCCTTGAATAATTTGTCCAATTTTTTGGGAAAACTCCGAATAAATCAAGTCTTTTTCAATTTCCCGAATCTTCTGCATTACAATGTTTTTGGCAGTCTGAGCAGCAATACGTCCCAATTCCTGGGGGTGAACTTCAACCAATACTTCATCTTGGATTTCGCATTCTGCATTTTTCTTTTTCGCCTCTTCCAGACTTATTTCGGTGAGTTCATTTTCAACTTCATCTACTACTTCTTTTTTTGAGTAGATCGCGATATCTCCGATGTCTGGGTTCTCAATCGTCACGGCATTATCAGTGCTGCCAAATCGTTTTCGGTACGCTGCCAACAAAGCTTCTTTGACAATGGTCATAATAAGTTCTTCAGAAATACCTTTGTTGTGTACTAATTGTCTAACAGCATCAGCTATTGAAATAGCCATACTTTTCTTCCTCTTCCACAATTTACAAAATAAACTGCCTCATTCCAACATGATTCGATTAATCATATCCAGTGAAACAGCATGCTCTTCATCATCGTCCGAAATACAAATAATCCTATCCCCTTTTAAGGGACCCAATATATAGGGTACAGCTTCGGATTCATTTTTCATCAAAACTTTGACGGGATGCCCTTCAAATATGACCAGCTCACGCTGATTCTTTAACACTCGTCCGATTCCTGGTGATGATACCTCTAGAAAAGCGCCTTCTGGATAGTATTCTTCAATCACCTCGGTGATGGGTTGGCTGGCATCCGAACAATCTTGATGACTGATTCCGGCTGGGTGGTAGATGGTTACCTTCACTCGTAAATTCTTCTTTCGAGGTATAAACTGTACTTCTACAACTGTATATCCCAAGGCTTCTAAACGAGTCGAGATTTTTTCTACAAGTTCGTTCTCAATCAGTTTAATCATCAAGTACCATTTTCCATTTGCATAAAAAAAAAGAGCCGATCATTCTCTTTCGCACTCTTTCCGGGGTACCGAAGCCGAGTCTCTTTGTATAAAATACTATTTTTTTAGTATTTGTCAACCTTCCCTTCGTTCGGATGGGATGTACCTTACTTTTTTTGGGAAACATTGTAAAAAAGGATTTTGATGATTTCTGTACAACCAATCCAATTATACTGCAGATAATGCAACCAATCACGCAGGAATAGCTTATATCACAATATTCCATTGAGAGATTAAGCTTTGAATAGTCTTCAGTTCGACGCCACATTGATGGGATTTTGCAAGGGAAGCAGCGTGAGTCATATACTTACTCGCTTGTTCCGATTCCCCACGCTGCGCATGATAAACCGCATAGTGGTAATAGGCAGGAATCAAGGTTTCGATATATTCGTGTTCCGATGCCCGTCGGATGGCTTCATCAAAATAGGATGTTGGATTTGCTTCTATACCAGTTAAGGTGACAATTTCCCGTATGCGAAACCCCAGCGTCTTATCCGTATTGTAAGCCAAAATTAATGCCATAATCATATGCGATCGCCCTTTTTCTATTTCCACCAATTCATCTTTCGCAATCTTAAACGTTATCTGAAGCAGAGCAAGGGCTGAATCGAAATTACGCAATTCAACGTGTACTGTGGCTAAATATGAACCTGCCATACCAATCAGTTGCTTGGAATGTATTTCCTTACCAATTGTGACTGCTTTATTTAGATATTCCACGGCCGTTTGATAGTCTTTTTTTAGTAAATGCAAAATACCAAGATTTGTTTGGGTTTCAGCTATCCCATACTTTTCTCCTACTTTCAACCGAATTCGGAGGGCTTCCGTTTGATACACTTCCGCTTTCTTCAAATTCCCCTTTTGCATGTGAATGATACTCATATGGTTTAGAAGCAGTCCAATACCCGCAACATCTCCAAGCTCTTTTCGAATTTTCATTGCCCTCCCCATCATAACAAGAGCCATATTTAAATCATTCATGCGCTTATAAAGTGCACCATAATTGGATAACGTGGATGCCAACAACCAACGATTCCCCAATTCTTCACTCATTTCGATGGATTTATCATAATACCATTGGGCTTGATCATAATGATTCAGTTCCTGTTGGATGGTTGCAATATTATGGTATATTAGTCCCAATGGTCTTTGTAACTGCTTTCTCTCTAACATTTCCACTAGTTGAGTATATGCTTGCATTGCTTCGTGATAATTTCCTTGATCTACATTTATGGATTGGATGTTGTTTATACTAGAATAGATTATTGGAATAGTAATCCGCTTTCCGAATTTCAGAAATTCTTTCACGGA
>CAYPZJ010000194.1:0-9279 GCA_964414635.1 uncultured Spirochaetia bacterium | reverse complement strand
TCCATTTCTCCTCGTAGTTTTTCGATATCGGTTTTCATTTCCCCCCGCATTGTCTTCATTTCCACTCGCAGAGTTTCTACGTCCGCTTTGCGTGCGAGTTCTCCGAACTCCTTTTCTTCACGGATGATTTCTCGTATTTCCTCTCGCATTGCTGCGGTTAAGGTATTGTTTGCCATTGATCCATGTCTCCTTCGTGTCGGATGATTTCTCACCGAAAGGAATTCCTGAATGTTACTTGGGGAATACCTGCTATAAATCCTGTCTTGGGGAATCCCGTTTATTTGCATTAATAAATATAATCGGTTTCATAAAGAAAATCCACATGTTTTTAACTTCTGGCACCCTTTATTAAAAAGGCGGGGAATGGAAAAACCTTAGACGCTTGCACGTCTTTCCTATAAGCAGTATTTTGAGAAGGTATTATGAACTCATAGAGTGCATTTTCAGAATTATCCTTCATTGCTTTTCCGATGACCAATTATTATCTTCAATAGGGGTAGGTTATATAACCGTGTGGATGCGCCCGAATGTTGTATTCTGCATTGTTTTAAGGATTCCATGGGAACCGCTTGAAGCTTAGTTAAACAATGCACCTGAATGGTACTGCTTAGTTACGATCTAAAGAAGGTCTCAAATAGCATGAATAATACTGCCCATTCAGAATGAGTGTAAAAGCAAGGAGTACTATATGCCTAATTGGTTTAGTCGGATAAAAATTGGCCTCATATTACTAGGCGGGGTTTTATTGATCCCATGGAATAGTTTTGCTGGGAATTTTGTCTTAGAATGGCAACCAGATGACAGAGCGGAAGCATACCTCATTGAGTTTGCTTCAGATTCGTCTTTTAACCAAATTGTGAAAACGTTCACGTCGAATCAACCACAATTAGAGGAACAAATTACCAATGGAACCTACTGGGTTCGCATAGCAGGACAAGCGAGTGAATTTACAGGAGAATGGAGCACTCCACGACAAATTACTGTATCAGGAGAAAATCGCCCTATTGTTCATGAACCAGAGCCGGAGCCCGAACCGGAACCGGAACCCGAGCCCGAGCCTGAACCGGAGCCGGAACCAATTACACAGCCGGATACAACTGTAGTAGGACCTCAACCCGAAACAACCCCCGGTGAATTCATTCCTCCAGATTTTCAAAAGGATTTCAGTGAAAATTTGGATCCCACCGTTCGGATTAACTATTGGTATTATTATGGTTTGTGTTTTTACTATTATGGTTATGAAGATATTGCGAAAACCTTTTTTGACCGAACCCTGGAGTTAAGCCCCAATTTTATCTTACCGTGTTATGGACCAACTCAGACCAAAAGGATAGGTGGGAAGGTCTATGATATCTGTCATCCCCGAGATTATCTATTGCATTCAGATTTAGAAATTATTTTTCGAGGATACTATGAACGTGCAATGGATCATTTACGGGAAGGAAAAAGCCATTTAGGTTATAGTACATTACTCCGATTAGTTAATTTGAATCCTTTCCATCTTGAAGCGATTCAAATCTTATACCAATCCGAAGAGTTTCAAATACCCGCTGCGGGTGAGTCAGAGCAATAAGGGTATTTGAGTATGATACTTGCTCGATAAAACACCCAGTATCTTTTGGGGGTAAGTATGCCAATCCTCTCTAAACGTTTTCTCCTGCCGCTTTTAACCATTGCGAGTGCGGTGCTTATCTTAATTATTCTTGGGATAATCTTACTTACTCAGATTGTCGCCCAAGAAACGGTATCGTCAAATAAAATAATGGCAGCATATATACCAACCCCCTTGGAGGAAATGCTTCCCCGAAAGACAAAAACTCCGGATCAAATACCCCAGGAAGCAATCGCTAATCTAACCATTGAACATGCGCCCCAAGCATCGGGTGCTAACCTATCAAGTACGGATACTCAGAATTTTGAGAATTGGGCTACAGTTCCTAGTAATGCAGGATCGGAAAGTGAAGAAGGATGGGATAATTGGGAGTCGGAATCTGCAGCTCCTGCTACTACGGATAATACTTCAGAAGAAAGTACTCCATCGCCAGAAAAAAAAGAAACCGATGCAGAGGTTTTGGATGCATGGGCAACGAATGGAGATACAACTTCGCAAGGAACAACGGGCGTGAGTGGTGATGATTGGGATAGTTGGGCAACGGGAGGAAATACAACCACAGAAAATCCGGCTAGTAATAGTAACGAAGATTGGGATGCGTGGGCAACGGGGGCAGATGCTTCATCGGGAGGTACTACTAGCGGATCCGGAGATAATTGGGATGCGTGGACAACAGGGGATTCAACGGATTCGTCAGGGGATGCTACCAGTGGTTCTAATACAGGATGGGAAAATGTTGGAAATACTATAGCTACAGGGAGTTCAGAAAACACATCGGAAAAATCAGCATCCCCACCAACCGGAACAAGTACGACGAGTTCTTCTAATCGTGCCACATCTATCAAACAGCGGGGGATCCCTGTTGCATTGGAAGGTGCATACAATCGGGGATTGGATTCCAGTAAGAAAATCGCCCTGACTTTTGAAGGGGGACCTTCTGATCGAACAGAGGAAATCGCACGGCGGTTGGCTGTACGCGATATCCCTGCCACGTTCTTTTTTGAAGGTAGTATGGCTCAACGTTATTCAGATTTAGTTCAATCATTGGTTGAGCGGGGTTTTGAAATCGGAAGTCTGGGTTATGTTGCTGCAAGTTATGCTGGTAGTGTTCATTATCTCCCTTCCCATTTTACGAAAGTACGGTTTGAAGATTCGATTTTATCTTCGCTGTCCATGGATCAACAAACCCTATTAAAAAGCTATTTTGATTTACATGAAAAGGTCTATGAGCTGAAGGATTCGTTACCCCTCATATCCCAGCAGAATGCGTTGGTGTTACTTCTTAATGCCAATTATGATTTCCCTTACGAAGTGCGCTATAGTGACCTCTCCTACTATATTGAAAAAGGAACCCAAGCAATCCAATCTGTTACCGGCCAAGCTCCACGTATTTTCAGACCCCCCTCGGGTGATGCCACGCCTTTGGTAATTCGATACTGTAAAAACAATAATCTAAAAGTTGTATTATGGAGTTTGGATCCCCAGGAAGAGGCCATGTTACACCCCCATGAGTTAATCCGATTTATGAATCAATATGCATCGGGAGGGGATATCATTCGGTTGAATGAAAAATCGGATATTATGCTATTAGCACTAGCCGATTTTATCCGTAATTTGCGAAATGATGGATATCGCTTTGTAACCCTATCCAATATGGATTACTAACCGCTTTTTCCTACAAATGTATGAAACGATTCCGCTTCCATTTCCAGATCAACAATAAAATCTGCCATGGCTAACGTGATGTGTTGATTATGATTCAAAGGATTCGCAGCCACAACCACCAGCGAACCGTCAGGGTTTTTGAACCCCACCGCATTTCCAGCCCAATTCCCAGTAATTCCCAATCGAATCGCCTTGGGTTGTACAAATGCTGCTACATGTTTCATAACAAAAAATTCAGGATTAAATGCGATTTTCTTTGTTTGTGGTTCGATGGAAATCATGGAGTTCTGCTTCCATCCCCAAGTGCTTTCACCTCCCGCTTTTAAAATCATATTCCAATACACATATGCAGTAGCACCATTAATCAAATAATGATGAATGAGACGAAACACATAATGTGCATATGACCAGGAGTTTTCTCCATTGCCACATTCATTCTCGGTTTGAATAAACGGGATATGTGGAAATGCTTGTTGATGCCGCTGAATAGCGCCTTTCCCAGCCCACTGATATCCCACCCCTGAAATATGATTACGTGCTTCCTCATCCACTAAGATATCAAGCACATATTCATCATACTGATCGGTATTCAATGTCCCAAGCCAAATTTCTGCGGGATATCCTGCTTGCTTAAACAGCGGACCCATATAATCCCGGATGAATACTTTTAATGTTTCCCCGCTCCAGACACAGGATGGGAATTTTTGATCCGCGCAGGGTTCATTTTGTACATGGATATGTTGGATGGGTATTCGTTCAGCTTGATACGCTTCCACAAATTTGAGTAGATAACGAGCATATGCATGTAAATTTTCGGGAGTTTGAATCAATGTACCATAATTATATGCTTTTGGATATTTCATCCACGTGGGAGGACTCCAGGGTGATGCAAAGAGGGTCATCGTTGGTTGATACGAAAGCGCTTTCTGGATGTATGGAATCAGATACAGTCTGTCACGCTCAATAGTAAAGTGATGCATCAGTATATCTCCATCCTGCTCATTATGGCTATACCATTCTAATGCGTAATCACTGGCACCAATAGGTAAACGGCAAAATGAAAACCCGCATCCTTTTTGGTTGTCAAATAACGAATCGAAAATTTTAGCCTGACTCGTTTCATCCAGCATAGACAGAGCATCCCAGCCTAGCTCGTTGAAACACCCTCCAAAGCCCTCTATGGTCTGAAAGGATTCGTCGGTTAAAGTGATATTGGGACTCGTGCCTTTTCCAGAACCCGGAATTACTTTTGTTTGCCAGAGATTGTGTTGAGTCGATTGAATCCACGAAAGTGCCATCCTATACCTCACGATAAATGATATTTACAAGTCATGTATCATCCGAAATAAAGGTAATATAATCAATCTACAATTCCGAATCATAACGATCGGTTTACATATGTATGCATGTATTCCTAAAATCGTGGGTTGAGCCAGAAGAATCGTGATTTTAGAAACTTCATACAAGAAATAGCTTGTTTTGTTGTAACACGGCTTGCAAGAACAATTTTCTCTTTATGTTGCAGTTTGAAAGCACGAATGAGACATTATTCGAGTTCAAAATATAACGGTGTCCTGAAGAAAGGTCCGAGGGTCTAAATAGATTTGACTTGAGTATAAAAAAGTATTATACTCCTTAGGTAACCTATTGATGGGAGGGGTTATGGATTTTGAAAAGATTTTTAAGTTAATTCCAAAGAATCACGTCATCCGTGCACCGAAGTCTCAAAAAGAATGGAACGAATTAGAGCAGCAAACGTTGGAAGTATTAAATAAGATTTTGGAAGAAAAACGAGCGGAACGGCGGTTAGCGGAAAGCAATAAAATCCTCAAGTACGAATAAAAAAGAAGTCTACACTTGACTTTCACTGGATTGTTGTTATCTTGATGGATGCAAGTTAGTATCCTCACCGGATTGGTAACTTGATCTAAATTACCTCACAGGATCGTAGCTCAGCCGGTTAGAGCGCTACCCTGATAAGGTAGAGGTCGGTGGTTCGATTCCACCCGGTCCTAAATGGGGGCGTAGTTCAGTTTGGTTAGAACGCCTGCCTGTCACGCAGGAGGCCGCGGGTTCGAGTCCCGTCGCTCCCGATTATTGGTTATCTTCAGAAGGATTACCTATTTTTGAGGCTTGTTTAAACACGTCTCTCATCTGTTTAATAAGTTTTATTAAATCGTCATGTTTTCGTTCAAGGCGAAGCATGCTTTTTTCAAACTCTTTTCCACCACCCATAAAAAAGCGTCGGGGATCTTTTTCCAACAGATTGATGCTTTGTTTTAATTCGGGGAGGTCATTAAGTTGCATGGTTTGAACAATTTTTAGAACCAAAACCATATGCCGCGTAATCTTTTCGATGTTTCGGCATTCAGTCATCATCATCTCATAATATTCTTGGTATTTTTCGATTTCCTCTTCATACAAATATGCGTCATCTTCAGTAGGATCGGTTATGTATCCTTTTATGAGGCTTTCAACAACGGGTAAGATGAACTTGAAATTGAGTACACCATCAGAAAGCTTATTAAGAGCCTCCGAAATGGTTACAAGAATTTTTTCAAAATCCGGTGATAAGTTATCTGTACTCATACACTCTATGTTTCGGAAGGTTGGGTTGTTTTATCCACTTTTTTTTGTAAATTCTAACCGGCTTAGAAACGAATGATTCCCTTTTATTTTCGACTTGGATCTTAAATAAAGGGGAGGGGGTTCATTTTTCTACCATGTATTTTTTGGCATGATTTGAATGAAAAGCGATCATTCATAAACGCAAGCATAATTTTGACCAATTTATCCTGTTTCATGTAGAAATAATCGTTCAGAGGTGTTTACCAGTACTGGATTTGATTTATCCAGCTATATCAAGTATTTAGAATCAAAAACACAGATGTAGCATTCTGAATCGAACATCAAAAAGGGGGTGGAACAAATCCATGCAGATAGACCAGCGTGAGGATATAATGATTATCCAACTTCAAGATCCATTGAAAATACCAGCACTCAATGAATTAGATTTAGTATTAACAGAGTTGATCGAAGATGGCGTGCGAAAATTGATTATTGATATGGAAAAAGTACAGATTTTTCATTCGATGGGTATCCGTGTTCTTATTTCAGCCCGTCGCCATTTAGCCAGAGTAGGAGGCTCGCTTAAGCTCACACGGCTACACGCCCAAACACGCAGGGTTTTGGAAGCTGTTGAACTATTGGATATGTTTGAAATATACGATACCATCGATGCTGCTTGTGACTCCTTCCAACAAACGAATTCTGCATAACCAGTTAATCTGAAAACGAGGGTTCTACCATGAATTTATAAATAAAGATTCGCTAAGGTTTTATTTACTACTTGGGAAGTCATGCCCATATCAGACAAGGTATGAGCGGAACGCACACGAAGATTAATATGTAGGTTTGTGTCCTCTACGATATTTTGTAATACTTGATAAACTCGATCGTCTTTCGGTAAGGTATTACGAAGGACATCAATGCAGGTTTCTAGTAAATCAGGATCGGGATGACGTTTTTCAATGAGTGGCAATAACAATTCCAACAGGGTGTCATCCATCTGATCATTACGAGCTAGAAATCTGATGGTTTCTTTCCGAATGATACTGGGTTCTGTTTCATCGTTTGCGATATTATAAATCTGCTGACGACGGTGTGGATCCCGCAGTTGGAACAATTCCAAGGCTCGGAGCGCATCATAACGCAAATACATATCATGGGTTCGATCGGTAATCAAATCGAATAAGGCTCGAATTATACGTGGATGTTTCCACCCCATTTTTCCTAAACCCACAACGCATGTTCTACGAAACATGGTATCAATATTATTATTCAAAACGCTTTTCAGTAATTCAAATGCGTACGATTCATCTTGGTAGCGCAATTCGCTTAAAGCAAACAGGGCTTTTTCCCGGTTTAACAAGGGTGCATTGGGATCGCTGAATGTTCTTCGTAAGTACCGGATGATTTGCGGATGGGGAACGTTGAATCGTCCCAGTGCATAAATGCAATTTTGTTCAAACGTTGTATCTTGCGACTCATCTTCAATAACAGAAATTATAGCTTCCGCGATCTGAGGATCAAACAGGGTGAATCGACCCAATGTGATGACACACTTTTCTCGAAGAAATAAGTCTTCTGTGTTATTCTTAAAAATGGATACCAGCAATTCAATGGTTTCGGGCGTATTAAAATTAATATTTCCTAATAAGACTACGCCATGCTCGCGCAAAAAAACATTCTCTTCCCGATTTTTTATCACATCATGAAAATATAGTGCGACACGTTCCCGCCAATGTGGGTAATAAAAAAGGACCCGGGCAAGAAAAATACGAATTTGTGCTTCGTGAGCAGTATTGCGTATCTGATGAAAAACCCATTCCTGATTATCAGCAGGTAGGTTCCGGAGCATCCCCATCCCATGAACACAGTTTTCTCGGAACATAAAATCGGCAGTTCGGGCTTCAATGGTTTCTTGCAGAAAACTAACAAACGCAGGATCATCCACCCGCATGGTAGCTAATATTTGCATCGCATGTTCCCGTAGTGCGATGTTTTCTGTAAAATCAATGACCACATTGGTTAATGTAGGGATTAGTGCTCCCAACCAATCCATCAATCGATCTACAATTTCGAGACACGTTTTTCGTGTTTGATAATGGAGTTGTTTGTCTGGCAGCAAGCGTTGTAATAGTTCTAAAATAGACTCATCAAATTCATAATATTGCGCAAGTAAAAACGCGGCTTCCAATGGTAGTTGATAATCCCCCGATTCTCGGGTAATTCGTCGAAGCATGGATAAAAAAGAATGAGACCGATATCCCATTACCTGCATGGTACGTAACGTTTGTACTTTAAGTGAATGATGCTCTCCAGCATCTTCCAGGATATCTAAAAGCGCTGAAATGGTTTCCCCACTACGGATATGCAGATTCCCTACCATCTGGATACATTCTGTACGCATATCCAAAGACGAATCTTTGTCCCGTATGATTTCAAGAATCTGTTTCATCGTCAAACCTTCCAAATATTTTTTGGCTCTATTTGGTTGACCCTCGTTGGGTATGATTTTCCTTATCCTGTTGCTGTGTAGCCCGTTGTTGACGTCGCTGTCGATACGTCTGATTTTGATCCTGACTCTCAACATTGGTATCTGCTTGCATGTTACGGTCATCATCATCCTGTACGGTTTCTACAGGTTCAATCGGTTGGGAATCTATGGAATCTTCGGGTTCGGGTTGATTTTCTTCTTCCGATTCCCCCGTATCTACACCGGTTGATTCCTGTTCTGTTTGTGTACGGACAGAAGTTTCATCGTCGGCTGCTGATTCCATCGCAGCTTCCTCACTATTTTCATTGGATTCAGAATAGGGGATGGGAGTTAGATTGACTTGTTCACTGCTTGCTTCTTCTACTATTTCATATTCTTTTTTGGTTGTTGTTGAAGGATCCAAATCAAGGATGGGATCGTAGTTTTTTCGACGAAATCCGGATGAATCAATTTGTTTACGCTCTAATTCCTGAAGAAAAAGCAGGTTTCTTTCCGAGGTTTCCAGTCCGATTTCCTGTTCCAACGTAATTGCACGTTTCATAAAATCCAAAGCCCGATCATACCTCCCCATCCGGTCGTAAGTTACCGCTAAATTATGATACAAAACAGTTTGATTGGCTTGGTCACCTAACTCTTTTCGTATTTGTAAACTCTCATTAAAATACTCAATCGCTTTTGTAAAGGATTCACCGATGATGGGATTATTGAAATACAGTAGCCCAATTGCGTTAAGAATTGATGCTTTTGCTGGCAGCAAACGGGATGCGTTACTCCGTTTCAACGCATCGTTATATGCAGAGAGGGCTTGTTCATATTGATCCATTTTTCGGAAATATAGCCCCAAATATTTTTTTGCTTCAATATAATCCTCCCATTTTTTCAATTCCTGGAAACGCAAAGATGCTTGTTCCAGTAATTCCAACGCATCAGTAGGTTGATCGGC